>DUEW01000163.1 GCA_011174845.1 Anaerolineae bacterium
AAGTTGATATTGCGGGTTCTCCCTGGAGTTTTGCTGACCGCGGCAAGCTTTTTTCGACGAACGAGCGAGTTGAGCAGGCTGGATTTCCCGACGTTTGGTCGTCCGATGATGGCGATCTTGACCGATAGGTCGGGTTCTTCCTCCTGACGCTCTTCGCCCTCCAATGCCTCGATTAGGAGATCGAGTAAGTCGCCTGTCCCGGTGCCGTGTAAGGCTGAGATCGGGATAGGATCTCCCATACCAAGCTCATAAAACTCCGCCGCCTGTGCTCGACGCTTTTCGTTATCACAACGATTGACTACCAGTAAAACGGGTGGCCACAATTTACCCTCGTGCGTCCGTTGCAGCTTGCGTAGGATTTCGGCCACCTCGTAGTCGGCCGTGGTGACGCCGCTTTCAACGTCAACCATGAATAGCACGACATCTGCATCGCGTGCCGCCATTTCGGCTTGAGCGCGGATTTGATGGATGTAATCAGCCGAGTCGAGGGAGAGCGGTTCCCAGCGCCGGAGGTCGGTCGGGTCGATGCCGCCGGTGTCAACGAGGTCGAAAATCAATCCTCGCCACTCAGCCTCGGCGACTAACCGGTCCCGCGTCGTTCCAGGTTTGTCATCGACCACCGCTAGCCGTTCTCCAGCTAAGCGGTTGAAGAGGGTTGATTTACCGACATTAGGGCGTCCTACTAACGCTACGACTGGCTTGGCCATGGGGATCGTAAGATCAGGGCGTTGGTATGGGGGTGGACGGTGGTGAGGATGTGATCTCGACCTCTATGATGGAGGGTATGGGCGCTTCAAATTGAAGGTCGGTAGGCAGGATGAGCACCTGGGGCTCGGTTGGATGTTTACCGATACCATAATCGCGTAAGTCCACCACAACACGAACGTCCTCAGGCCGCAGAGCATCCAACGTTGCTGCTGGACCGGTGAGGATAATGTCAACTGTACTGGGCGAGGTAATAGCGTACAGCTCTGGTCCCAGTCCCTGGATCTCGATCTCGCGAGTGACGGTGATCGATTCGACCACCGGTTCGATGGTCACCCGGACAAGAACGCTTTGCTCACCGATCAGATACACACCCACCGGCAGGTTTAGCGGGAGGCGTCGCTCGACGTCTGTTGTCTGATCGGAAATATCAAAAGGGATTGTCTCGACGAAAACGGGGAGGGCATCGAGCGCTTCTCTGTCAGAGGAAGAGACGATGACTTCGCGTGGCGTGTAGGTGATATTGGTTACCCGATAGTGACCTAGCTCTTCCATCGTATCCCGGCCTTTGATGATGGGTATCACGGATACGAGGCGATAAAAGTCACCGAGCTTGATTTGGACGGTGACTCGTACTTGTTCCAGTGAGATCTGCACGCCTTCCACTTTGTTCCCCTCTCTATCGAGGGGAATTAGAGGCACTTGTTGATCTATGCTCTCACGGCGATTGGTTAGGCTGATCTCAGCACGCAGCTCATAAACTTGCTCGACAACAGAGGCCGGGCCGACAACATTGACTTGCTTAGGTTGAGCGATCGGCTCCTCCGCTTGAAAACCGAGCGCGGGCTGATCAAAGGTCACGACGTTAACGTCCACCATTTTGGAGGTAGAAAGCTCTAAAGTTATCGTAACTGAAGCAGGATCGATCCCCGTGACCCGGGCGGACATGATGTCCAACCGGGGGATGAGCTTCAGTCGATAGGCTCCAGCATCGAGTCCGCTCAGGTTAGCTTCAATATGGATATCTTCAACGGCAAGATATCTCCAAATGGATTCGGGAGCTCGGATGGTAACTGAAGTGGTCTTAGGAGGCTGACCAAGGATCAACATCCCCTCTGTCAGTCCGAGGTAGCTGATTTCGATGGGTTGAGGAAAATCCTGTTCCATGATCGGATCGGCTTGGCTGACAGCGGCTACCCAGACTGTCACCGCCAGGAAGAAGGCAAGCAGGAGCGTCCCCAGGTTATTTCGAAGCCAGCGAAGCATTGCAAGTACCTCTCAATCCTTGGGTGCCTGTTTACGGAAGCGAATTCGATCGAGGGGAAGTCGTTCGAACCAGGCAGGTAGCCCGCGTACGGTTCGACGGGGAAGCGTGGCGGTCAGTATGCTGCGCAAACGTTCTTGTCCGAGGTGGCGTATCATGCGTCCATTGTAGGCGATGGCAATCGCGCCGGTTTCTTCAGACACGACAATGGCCACCGAATCGCTGACTTCGCTGATGCCCAATGCCGCGCGATGGCGCAGGCCCATCTTGCGTTCTGGAGATCTTGAAAGTGTGCCACTGGCAGAGAGTGGTAAAACGCATGCGGCAGCACTGATGCGGTCTTCCCGTAGTATGGATGCACCGTCATGTAATGGGGTATTGATAAAGAAGATCTGCATCAGAAGCTCCGGCGTAAGTTGTGCATCAAGCCTAACACCGGTTTCGATGTACTCATCCAAATGAACTTCTCGCTCGACGACGATCAGTGCGCCATAGCGACGATCCGCTAGGCGTTGTACAGTACCGCACAGGGTATCGATCAAGCGCTCCGTATGGTTCGATCCCGCGCTGAGAGAGAACAAGCTGCCCGCTCGACCGAGACGCTCGAGGGCACGTCGTATTTCTGGGGCGAAAATAACCGGGATAGCAACCAACAGTGCGGGGAGGGTGGTCGTTAGCAGCCATGAGAACGCGGGGAGGCCACGTAGGACGGTGAGCAGGGTCGTGACAATGATGAACAGGATCATGCCCCTCAACAATACAATTGCTTGGGTGCCCTGAACGAGTCGTAATAAAAAGAAAGCGATGGCTGTAACCAGGAGCAGGTCAAGGACGCTCAGCCAGTTGAGTCGTTGGAAATAGAAGGCCAATTCATTAAGGAGGTCGGTCACGTTCGTTGCTCGTCATTGACCGGAGTTTTGATCATCCCTCACCTTCGAGGTTGCGCAATAGTTCGCGATAGCCCTCGATGTCAGGTGGTCCAAGTCCAATAATCGTCCGGATCGTGTGGATCGCTTCCTGTGTCTGTCCGGCGTCGAGTTGAATCTCGCCCAATGCGTCGTATTGGGCGATGGAATCTGCGGTCCTACCTGCGGCCCGATATGCCTCCGCCAAACGAGCGTGGAGGGTTTGTTTGCCTGGATGCTCTCGTGCAAGTTCTTCTAAAAGGTGCAGCGCCTCATGGCTCCGATCTGTCTCCACCAGGTGCCCTAGATAGCTATCGAGCTCTTGAGCGGCCGGGTCTTCCTGTCCTAGGCGCAGGTTGAGATCGATGACATGACTTCGGGCTTCCTCGTCGCCGGGATTAATGGTTCGAATCTGTTCGTAGACCCGTAATGCACGTCGCCAATCGAGTCGGGAGAGATCGATATCTCCCATATGACGTAGGATCTTGATCGAGTATTCACGCCCAACCGAGGCGTGTTGGGCCAGGAGGAGGGCGTTAGCTAAAGCTTTACGGGCAGTGTCGATCTCCGCCATCTGACGGTAGATTTCGGCCAATTCCAAATATTGGTCGAGGGCTTCTGTATTACGTTCCTGTTGAGCCAGCAGTTCTATCAATCTGTTGCGAGCGGGGATATTGATCGGCGCAACCTCCAGTATCCTGGAGAAGGTATTGGCGGCTTGAGGAATTTCCCCCCGTACTTGATGGGCTTCAGCGATCGTTGAGAGTTTAACGAGACCGGCTTCGACTTTTTCGCTTTTGAGAAGAATTTCGGCCATTCGCATGTGAAGCTCGAGATAGGTCGGTGCGTAGTCAAGCGCCAACATGGTCTCTTCCATCGCGGCTGTGTACAGTTCTTTGGCGATTAATTCCTCAATTTGGCCCATCGCTTTGAGCACGCGATCCGTACCCTCCCCCTCGCGGATCAAATCGACGATCGGTACCACATCGGGCCCCGGTCTTTGACTCTCGAGTTCACGTCGGGCTTCGCGTAATCGTTGGAGCCAATCCGGACCGCTCAGGAAACGAAGTGTGTTGTCAACGATATTGGCCAACTGCTCCTTATCGCCTCCTGCCATGGAGGCTTGGATCGCGTCGTAGAACTGGTTCAATTGACTGAATTGGCTTTTGTCTACAGATAGACTGTCGGCCAATTTCAGAGCCTGCAGCAGATAACGAGCGGCTTCCGACAAATCGTTTTGATTGTGTGCCAAGCGTCCCAATGCCAGATTGGCTCCCAGATCTAGCTCTGGGTGACCGAGAGCAGCCATGAGGTGTTTACGTGCGCTATCGTATTCCTCAACATTTTTTAACAATAACCCTAGGTTGTAATGAGCAGCGGGGTGCTCCAATCCAGACGAGATGGCTCTTTCGTACTCTTTAGCGGCTTGCTGATCGTGTCCCCGCGTCTGCAGATCGATTGCCTGTCCAAGGTAGCGATACATCTGCGGTTGTCCGACGGCTGGCTGTTTTCCTCCAAGACGTCCCCGGGTCAACGCTGCCATACGAGGTGTGCGTTTTTCTTCTTCGCCTTCTTCCTTGGGTTCGTCGAACAGCAATCCGGCGAGTATGGTGAGCGCCTGACGCTGGGCAGCCACCTCTGGATCGGCCATTTCCCCTTCATCTTTGTCGATCATTTCCTTCTCTGGCTTCAGATATTCCCGCACCTTTGCCATGCGAAGGGGAGCGGTAGCGCCACGGGGTTGAGCAGGTGAAGGTAACTGCTTTCCTTTTTGGAGGGTACGCATCGCTTTGGTGGCTTCGGGGTCTCCGGGGGAGAGACGGATCGCGCGTTGAATGGCTTCTGTTGCCCGATCGACCTTACCGCCACGTTGAAGAATAGAAGCCACGGCTAGGTATTCGTGAACCGCTTGGCGTAATCGCCCCGTGCGCTCGTAGGTCAGGGCCAAGCGAGATCGAGCGGGGAGAAACTCGGGTTTCAAGCGGGCGATGTGGGTCCAATTTTCGATCGCTTTTTGGGCGTCCTTTCGTTGCAGGTAGATTTGTGCGACCGCTTGGCGTTGGTTGACGGCGTCATCAATTTGACCCAAGCGCTCGAAAATCTCAGCGCACTTCTCGATCGGAATCGGGTCGCTCGGGTTGACCTTGGCCGCCTTGTGGTAGACAGCTAGAGCTTCTTTGAATTGCTCAGTTTCGAATAACGCAAGACCCAGGCTCGTTAGCGCGCTAGGGTTGTCGGGAGATTCGACTAAGGCTTTACGGTAGAAGCCAATCGCCTTATCCCACTGCAGATCCCAGGCCGCGGAATGTCCCAGGCGCATTGATTCCTCAAAAAGGTCTTCACGTCTGGCCATACTTCTCTCTTTTGGTAGTCTGGCTGTTTTCGAGGCGAGTATAGCACAGGTTGGGTGGCACTGCCTCTATGAAGTGTGTGGGAAGTTTCGCCTAGTTCGTTAGGTTTTCTGTCTTAGATGGGAGGATCAGTAGAGGGACCGCATCTCGGCCCAATTCCTCCCTGCTTTGGCGTCAGTTTTGAGCGGAATGCATAATTTAAACGCGTTGCCCATCACCTCTTGGACTAGTTGCGTTGTGGGTTCAAGCTCTAGCTCGGGACACTCGAAGACCAACTCATCGTGCACCTGCAACAACATTCGAGCGCTAAGTTTGGCGGTTTTGAGTTCATCAGGAAGGCGCAGCATGGCTATTTTGATGATGTCGGCTGCTGTCCCTTGGATCGGAGCGTTTATCGCCTCCCGCACTGCGCGGGCGCGCGCAGTCTCGGAAACCGTGGCGCCGGTGAGAAGTTGAGGGAAATAGCGCCGTCGTCCGAGCAAGGTCGTGACATACCCATTTTCCGTGGCTTGGAGACGGGCGCGTGCCAGGTACTTCTTAACACCAGGGAAGCGTTCGAAGTAGGTTTGAACGAAATTCTCCGCCTCTGCCAACGTCAGATCCGTGGTCCGTGTGAGACCAAAGGGGCTCATGCCATAAATCAGGCCGAAGTTGACGGCCTTGGCTCGACGACGCATCTCAGGTGTTACTTCCTGTGGGCTGACCTCAAAGATGGCTGCGGCGGTGGCGGCATGGATGTCCTGATCATCGAGAAAAGACTGGATCATGGTTTCGTCTGGACCCATGTGAGCGACGATGCGCAGCTCGATCTGAGAATAATCGACGCTTAGTAATACTTGATCCGGTTCAGAGATGAAGGCTTTCCGGATCTCTCGCCCCAGATCGGTGCGGATGGGAATGTTCTGTAGATTGGGGTCGGAGGAGGCCAAGCGCCCAGTCACCGAACCAGTTTGGTTGTAGGATGTATGAACCCTGCCCGTATGCAGATCGACCTGTTGGGGAAGGGCATCAGCGTATGTTGACTTGATCTTTGAGATTTCACGTTGCTGGAGAACGTGTTCAACAACAGGATGTGCTTGACGTAGCTCTTCGAGCACGGAAGCTGCGGTGGAGTAGTAACCCGACGCCGTACGGCGTGTGCGATCTGGCGGCGTGAGACCTAATTCCTCGAACAATACTTTGGACAATTGCTGAGTAGAATTGATGTTAAACGGGTGACCGACCTGATGGTAAATCTCCTCTTCGAGCTCAGTTAATTGAGAAGTGAGGCTCGCGGAGAACTCTTTTAGGAAGCCTGTATCCAGCCGGACGCCGGCGAGTTCCATCTCGGCCAGGATGGAGACAAGTGGCATTTCGAGATCTTGAAATAGCTGCCATTGGTCTTTCTCTCCCAACTCCTGCTTTAATTCCGGCATCAGGCGCAGGCAAGCTTCAGCATCCGCCGCGGCATAGGGTGCGACCTCAGAAATGGGAACCTCGGCCATGGACCGTTGATCACGACCCCGGCCTATGAGCTCCGTGATCTCCGTCATTTCGATCCCTAATCGAACCCAGGTCAGATTTTTCAGCCCTAGGTTACGGGAGCCAGGATCGCAAAGCCATTCTGCGATCATGCTGTCAAAAGATAAAGGCGTGGGACGCAGACCGTTGCGAGTTAAGATTAAGTAGTCATATTTAAGGTTATGGCCAACCTTTGCTATTCCTGGGTCTGAGAGTGGCCCTCGCAATGCCTCTATCGCG
>DUEW01000164.1 GCA_011174845.1 Anaerolineae bacterium
TAAGAAGGTGGGGTGATCAGGGTCATCTAACCTTATCCATAGCAGGAGCGGTGGCGCGGCAAAGTCATCTGATGTTCTCGTCGATAGCAAAGCCTTGTCACCGGAGGTGGAAAAACTGCGCCATTGCAGCCAATCCAATGTGAAATCAACATCGACACCCTCTGCAGTCAGCGCATCAATAGGGGAAATCCGCACCGTCTCTTCGGTTTCAAGATAGATGAGTTTCATTCCATCAGTATCATGTGCCGCAAGCAACGTATCATTAGAGGAGAAGGCTGAGGGTCCATCAGGGAAGGAACTGACAAGAGAACAATCACCAGTTTCCTGATTAATCACACCCTCGATTGAAGGGCTTATTTGGCGCGCATCGCTGCCGTCGAAGCGACTGATCCAAATGCTGCCGACAGCCGGGCAATCCAATGTTGCCTTAGCGTATGCGATCCACTCACCATCATGCGACCATACTGTAACACCAAAGATTACATTCTCCTCTTGGAATAAAGGCACAGCAGATTTGAAGGGAGGGGAAATAGCCCAAATAGCATTTCCTACTTCTGATAGGATGATCCGGTCGAAAGTGATTTGAGGTTTCAACGTCGAAGTTGAAGACGGAATGGGAGCAGTGGTATTCATCTGTGTTGGTACGAGGGTAACTGTGGCGGGGATCAATTGGGTCTGTGTATGTGTTTCTAGAGGCGTGCTGGTACCACATGCTGTAATTAGCAGTAAGAATGTAATGATTACGCCACATTGAAAGGTATATGCATAAATTGACACTCTAGACAAAATACCCTCCTCGAAAGATGAACCAGGCGACACACGAGATCCACTAAATCATTACTACTATAAGCTAAACAAACACCATTGTTTCTGTATCATGTGATACTTGTTGAGAATATTCATCTATTCGTTAGGCACGTAATCGATTCTAAGTGTTTCTTGGATAAACCAGCCACCCGTTTGATTCGAGTCAATAATAGCTTTCAATGCCATTGGACCAACATCAGGGTCGGCATGTAATTTATCCGAGAATGGCTCGGGTTTGCCGTCGCAGTAATAGATTGACAAGTTATACTCTGGACTTCCTGGAGGGCCACATCGATGCGCATAACATACAGCGCCCACTTCTCGAGGTTCTCCGATCAACTTCTCTAGGTTGCCAATTGTGATATCTTCAATTTGCCCGGAGCTCTGAAGTTCATAAGCAACAGCGGCCAAATCAATAGCTTGAGTAAAGGCATTTTGAGTCATCAAGGGAGGTTTTCCTTCACTTCGAGGCGCAAGATAGAAGCGTTGTGGATCTATTCCTCTTGATGAGTAAAGGCCATAGTATTGTCCTTCGGCTGTCGCGACTGCTGAGAAGGTGTGCTCGCTTTCTTTCCGCCAATTTGAACCCCAATGAGGTGGATTTCCATTAATATCATAGAGACGATCAGGATTTCCGCCCATGTCTTTGTCTGTCATGATAATTATCCGATTCTCTATAGTCTCTAAGGCCGCAACAGACTCCCACATGCCGTTTGCGTTCTGGATTATCCTGTCAGCGCCAATCTCACCAAAAAGGAGACGAATTGCGATGGATTGATCCCTCTCCGCTCGTAGTATTTCTCTTTGTTGCGCCGCATCCTCGCCCCAGGTAAGTGGTCGTGTAACCTCCTCATAATCATACTCTACCCAAATCTCGCCACTCAGAGCCTCGACGCCGAAGTACGACAAATCGGCCTCGACGACGTTGCCGTCCTCGTCGTAGTACCAAACCTTGTTCAACTCGTCTAAATTGGCTCGAACGTACCGGGTACTACCAATTGTTATCCCAAAGATGGCTGGCCATTCTTGGATCTCGAGCAGGATCGCCCGCTGATCTTCGATCGGCATTCGTGCCCACGCTTCGGCATTGATGAACGGAGGTCGGACAAGAGGGACCCATACTGTAGGATCGGGTCTCGCCTTTGCTGCGATCTGCATCAGGATGGCTAACTGATCGTCGCGTGGCAGGTAATACCACACATGCGGCGGGATGCCCACTGGGGGATCTGGCCTGATCGGAGGGGGACCTAGGGGACCTAGAGATGGACCGTCAGCGTCCATCAGCGATCCCAGGCGTAGGTGCTGCTGGATGAGCTGCCAGGGGAAGGCCGAGGCCATGACCAAAGGCGCCAGGATCGGGGCAGCCTGCTCCATCCATTGGTTCATCGATTCGCCCAGTTGGTTCAAGGATTCCAGGGATCTCTGATCGGCATCTTCGAAAGCCGCTGCCTTTGCGATCAACTCCTCACTCAAAGCGGATGTCCGCTCGGATTGCGTCACACAACGCGCTTCCGCCTCTACACCCATGGTGCGAGCCTTGGGGCCGAACTGCCCCTCATAGCTCGGGGTGTTCAATGTGATCTCGAGGGCTTCCCTCCCCAACGCCTGTATACGGCTGGCAATGTCGTCCAGTTTCTGGGCAACTTGGCGGAGCTCCTTTGGGTCTACACGGATACGCGTCATGTTCGTGACATTCCGATGGTCACAACTCGCTCAAAAATTACGGAACTTTCTTTCATCCTAAATGGAATAAGGCGATAGGTCAATAAGGAAGTCGGATATTGGCTAAGGGTCCAATTATCTAGAATGGTGCGCTACTTCTGTGAGTTAAGAGCGATCAGCTATCAGCTTTCAGTTCTCAGTACATTCATTGCGATCACCTGATTGTGGCACTGGTGACAATTCTCAGCTGATTGCTGATAGCTGAAAGCCGAATGCTGTTAGCTGTCTTTTTCCGTACGCACCCAGGGCTATCACAGCAACTTTACACCTCGCCCAGCACCTGGTAAGCAAAGCTCAGCATTCGCTCCTGGTGATCGATCGCCTGCTCGACCTGTGCGAATGGTCCCATATGCCCCGCATCGAACCAGTGGACATCGATCGTCTTGCCAAGTGATTTGAGTTTCTCCTCATAGACTTCTATCGGACGGGCTGGGGTGCGCGTATCATTTCGGCCCTGAATGATCAATATTGGGGCTTCAACGTTCTCTGCGTAAGATATTGGTGAGCTTTTCATGTACTGATCCGCCTTCTCCTCTGGTGTACCGCCGAAAAAGGCCACGCAGTACTTTTTGAGCGATTCGGCAGAATCTTCATAGGACATTACCCAGTCTGCAATGGCGATCCCTGCCAACCCGCCGGCCCACAGGTCGGGAAACTTGCCCAGCGCCTGAAGCGTCAGGTACCCGCCGTACGACCATCCTGTGAGAAAGATCTTGTCAGGCGCGGCGATTCCCTCCTTCACCAGATACTCGCGCGCGGCGACCATGTCATCCACTTCCAAATGGCCGGGGTTGCCCCAGATCTGCTCCTCGAAATCTTTGCCGAAGGTCGTCGATCCGCGGTAATTGATCGACGCCCAAGCGAAACCATGATCGAGCCATGCCTGAGCATCCGGGAAGAAGGTCTCCGCTTGGACAGCCTGTGGACCGCCATGTGTGTCGAGGATCAGAGGGAAGGGACCATCTCCTTCAGGTACAGCAAGCCATCCTTGAATATCCTGTCCATCGGTTGAGGTGAAGTTAATGCTCATCCACGGTCGACCTTTCGGTACTTCACCCGCTTTCAGAAGCGTTTCCTTGACCGCTCCGGTCTCAACATCCAGCACCACCAACCGTATGGGAAGGGTGGCCGTGGCGAGGTGGCTGTGGATGTCACCGTCTGGTCCGAAATAGGGGCTGAAATTTGTGCCTGAGGGATGGTTCAGCTTGTAAGCCGAGTCCTGGTTAACGTTGTAGATATACATCTGCTGGACGGCTGCGTTGAAGGTGCGAAACAGGATATGGCTGCCATCCGGCGACCAATCGAAGGCGTTCATGGCCCCTTCGATTTCCTTCAGTAGCGGATCCGTTCGCTCGTCGGTGAGCGGATTCCATAGAACCAACCGCTCGACGCCGCTGCGGTTGGTCAACCCTGCCACACGCATGTCGCCAGGCACAGGTGAGAAAAAGAGGTGGGTGACACTATACTCGTCGCCTTCCCATAGTTCACCGATCTGCTGGCCAGTCACGGCGTCAAAAGCCAGCAGGCTGAATTGAGGTCTCTTATAACGTTCTGTAGATGCAAACACCAAGAGCTCACCATTGTGTGATAGCACCGGTGCGGAGATCAGCGGCTCGCAGTGATAAATTTCCCTAGGTTCACCAACGGCTCCAGCCTCATCGATGTCAAGCACATAGACACGGAAGCCGTCCTCCGTGCCGGCGGTGAAGGCCATCCGATTGCCCGACCGGCTGATAGCGAGTCCGATCGGTGTGATGAACGCAAATCCGGGGTTATACGGCGGCAAATCGGGGGCTATGTCCTCCGGCTCGCCACCTTCAAAGGGAATGCGCACATAGTGACCGATCTCATTCCCGAGTTGATCATCCAGGTAGTAGATGAAGCGTCCATCCGGTGAAATACTAGCGACAACCAGACCCTCGGGTCGATCAGTGCGTCGGCTAAGCTCACCGGTTGTCACATCCCAAGCGTACACCTGGTATAGGCCTTCAGGGTTTGTGATAGCGATGCCTCGATTCGGTGCATCGCGAGCAATAAGTGTGTACATGATGGACGGCGCGCGGTAGCGCTGTATCCATGGAGCGTTGGATTCTACCTGTAATTTCGTCACCATTTCATATCCTCCCTCATGAAATCCTTCTAAAGAAACTCAGGCGTTGACTAACGGTTTTGAATTGAGGTGCGTATAAAAGCGTTTAGCATTCAGCGATCGGATTTCAGCCATCGATTCTCATAAGAGTGTAACAGTCAAGTCGTTGGCTGATTGCGGATTATTAAAAGCTCTCAGCGCGTCTGCTCCAGCTAAGGAGAGCGTAAAAAGTCCGAGGAATTTAAATAATCACGTCATCGTTTAATCATCCCCACCTCTTCCATGCTACCGCGTCCACAGTCGTATAGGGTTTGAGACGAAAGACGTCGACAGGTATTCGACTTGATACCCATGATCGCTTGCATATATGTCAATAGGCACTTCCAACCCTCCGATATCGGAAAGATTAAAGCCATCGAATTGATCCTCTAATCCCGTCAACAGAAGCGATGGTTGATCCACTTCGAGCAATTCGTCCAACTCATACTGTGAGATCACCCTGTATTGCTCTCTCTTTGACTCGGTAAGCAAGGGGGCTGTTCGCCACATGAACGGACCGGTCGCAAAATCCTCGTAAATATCCAATCCACCCTCAAGCGGGAAAATAGGTGCGAGCGTGAGTACCTTTCCCTCCGGGGAAACTGACTTCAACCTATCTCCGAAAGAATGAACGGCAATGGGAACCGCCTGTTGGAAATTACTCAATACCATCACAGAATTCATCAGTTCAGGGAGATCAATGGATAACCCAACCATGAGCGCGACGTAGAGCAGGCATGCCCATAGATACACCTTACTCACGCGAAGCCAGCTTTCCAATGCATACACGACAGTCAGCACCACAAAGGGAATGGAAGCGTAAAAGTACTGATAGTGCGTGGGTGTTGGTCCAAATGCGCTGATGAATAAGAAGAAAGCCATGAAACAGAGGAAGTTCAGCGACTGACGGCTCTCTCGGTTGCGTTTGATAACCAAGATTGTGAGCGGGACAATCAACACCAAGCCAATGAAGAGCAACCCGTTACCAGGATCGGAGAGTACGGAATGGCCAAAGTATGCGACCTTCCCCAGTGGCACCATAATCTGTCCAATCTGAATGAGAACATAATAGGAAGTGTTTAAAGTCTGATAAGAATAATTCCCGAATATAAAGCTCATCGGATCGATAGCGAATATCGCAATCGATGGCAGAAGACCCAAGACGGATCCTGTCCCAAGAAGTATGATCTGTTTTAACCTTCGAGGCAGGGGAATAGATTTGGAGTCAAGCAACAGATATATGCCGAAAGGAACCAACGCCACAGCGAAGGATAGTCTTACGCCGGTGGCGATTCCAAGCAGGAAGCCTATCAGGAGGCTCCTCCAGTCCGAGTGAGTTGATCGGCTTTGCCTGTTTAATAACAGGCAGGAAGCCAACAACGTGAGCAGAATTGGAAGATCGTGATTCCATGCCCTTCCGCCTGTATATGCCGTTATTGGGTTAAAGATGAAAATCGCTGCCGCCGCCACACCCACAACAACACGAATCATGGAAGAGAATTCTCGATATGCAATCATCGCTAAGTGTCCCACCAGGAATGCGATACCGACCATGCAGAGCGCTTCAAACGCTCGGGCACCTAACAATAAGTAGTCTGTGAATTGGAAGATCAACGCGTAAATGAAAACGAGGTGGGGCATGTGAAAATATGCATAATCCACAAACGGCAGGAACGAATGTTTAGAGAGTAACTCGGCGCTTGCAACGAATTGGTGCTCATCATGTGAAAGTGTGAGTTGCATAGCGCGACCAAAGGCCATTATTCCGAGCAACGCCACAAAAAATAAAAAGATGGTCTTACCGACCCTTAGCTGCTGACTTCTCGTATCTGTCCTACTTTCCTTAAACAATCTGTTCCCTCATTTATCTTACCCTTTACTGTGCACTAATCACCTAGATAGCCATTCTACCAGTATTGGATAAAAGGGCTTCGAGCTGCGAAGCTGAGATAGCCTCCTTGCCACGCGATTACAGCAGGGAGTAGTCGGGAATCGAATCCATCCCTAACACCTTCGCGCGTATAACCTATCCGTCGAAGACCGTTTGTACAGCTTGACTGGACCGTTCATCCAGCTTGACTGGACCATTCGTCCCGCTTGACCAGATCGGATCTTGATAGTTTTCCAGGGTCAAAGATACCCATAGTGAATCGAAGGGTGCTCCAGCGATTTATTCGGTGGAGCTTTGACCATAAGGTGCCATCACAAGGATCGACGGCTCTAACTTCTCAAACGAAGTTGTCGTCAGTCTATTTAATTGTCGCTACTGCTCTCACCATCCAGCGGTAGCATTGGCTTATGCGGTCCGACCTTTACGAAGCTAAAACGCCCCTCGAGCCTTTTCTAGATCATCAACGGCAACGACCAACCTGGTATTTGTCGCCGCGTAAATAAACTCAATATTTACTCCGGCATTGGCCAGGCTCCGTGCAATTTTCCCAAGGGCACCTGGTCGGTCCTCGACTTCCATGATCAGAACTTCCCGCTCAGCGGAGACATTCATTCCTTTCACTTCGAGCGCCTGTCGGGCACCAGCAGCATCCTCTACAAGTATATGAATGACCCCCTTACCCTGTTGTGGAACGCCACAGATGCCTTCGATGTTGATTCCCGCATCCCCCAATGCCTCGCTCATGTCCGCTAATGTCCCAGGGCGATCTTCCAGAAGTACGGTTAAGTCCCTTGCCATGATCCTCCTCCTTTGGATAACTCCCGAACGGTGATCTCTCGATTATTTACTCCTTTTCCCAGTTTTAGGTTTGCTCCCATCATCCATCACCTTTAGCCGTGAACAAACTCGAATTGGATGGTCGGAATGAGAGAAAGACAATCTTTGCGAAAAAACTGTCCGACACCAAACAAGTGATCATGAGGATATCATTCCACATGTTCCCGATATTGGGTGTCATGCAGAAGTTCTCATCGATAGTCTCATCATCTTTCTCTGTCCATACCCAAACGACATATGAACAGCCCGACCTTCTGCGAAGTCGGGCATCGTCTCTTCGATGAGAGTGCCTGGCTCCCTCCTGCGCCGAGGCATGCCACAATCGTGGACTCAATTTGAGAAAGGGCTTTCTTTTGCTCTTCATACTACAATTGTTTGGGCGACAAATCAACCAGAGTTGCTGAAACCAACACCACAAACCGGATATGGATCACCGTTCGACAAAGGTGTTCTATTATTCAATCGCCCCGAGTTAGGCGCTGACCTTGATGTCACCCCATACGCCCCTTATAATGTTTTTGCTGAGCAAATGGACCGTTGCGGTGTTTCTCATTGAAATTGTTGGCAGGAGATATACACCCCGGCTGCTCATCACGCGTTGTCAACATAATCGTACCTTACTCCGAGGCCAAGATCGGATCAACTTGATCTCGAAGTGAACGTGGTCAGGGCTGAGACGAGGGCTCACCTTGGAACCTCACACCTAATTTACGATGGACTTCACCCCACCCCGTGCGTTGGGCTTCCTCCTTGGAGGAACCTTTCTGGCGATCCTGTTAGTTTTGATCGTTGTTAGCGTGGTTCAACTCACCACAGCGACGATCTCCGCCTGGCTCATCCTTTGGGTAACACTACCATTGGTGAGCGTCCCTCTTGCTCTTCTGGTCACCTATCGTTTGTATAACTTGCTGACGGCCCGTTATCGGTTGGATCGGGATGGTTTTTACCTGACCTGGGGTTTGAGCACCGAGCAGGTCTCCCTGGCTGAGATCACGCTCATGAGGTCTGCTGACGAGCTCGATGCGAATTTGCTACCTGCTCGAGGGCTGTGGTGGCCTGGGTACGTCTTTGGGAGCCGGGAGGTTGAAGGGGAAGGCTTGGTCGAGTTCTTCGCCACAACAGGTCCACGGGGCATGATGGTGTTGAGCACCGGCGAGCGCTTGTTGGCTATTTCCCCACCTGACCTCGAAGCCTTTCAGCAGGCGTTTGTCGATGCCACCCGTTTGGGATCTCTAGAACCGATACCGACTCTTTCACAACGCCCCGACTTCGTTTTTAGCGATCTATGGAACGACAGACTCGCTCAGGTTCTGGTGCTGATGGGGCTGGTCCTTCCGCTGTTGCTACTGGGTTATCTGGCTCTCAGAGTTCCGACCCTCCCATTTCGTGTGCCCTTCGGTTTCGACACAACTGGGTCTCCTAACCCCCTGGTACCTCCGGGGAGATTGCTGCTGCTGCCTATGATTGGCGGGCTGTGTTGGATCGCAGATTTCGCCATCGGCGCATGGCTTTATCGGCGAGAAAGGGATCGCCCACTTGCTTACGCTGTATGGCTGGGGGCGATCGTGGTAGGCGGGTTATTTTGGGGAGCAACGCTTCAATTACTGGCGACGATTTAATCATCAACGCACTATCCACAGCGAATGCGGGGTTTTCCACAGAAATCCAAAGGTTTATCCACAGATGATCTCACTGCAAAAAGGTCACTCAACCGAGAAGAACCGCCATATGTGGGGGTGCGGGCGCAGCCTGCACCCCCACATATGGCTCTCTCTTCTATCTTGAGGGGCTTTTTCAGTGGGATCAGAGATTGATCGGGAAAAATTCGTGAACATTGGTCAAATCGCGCTTGGACTGTTGCTGGGAGCTGGGGTTAGCGCTCTCGCCTACCGAGCCGGTCATCTCACAGCCAACGGGGCGCTGATGGCAACTTTGGTGGGAGGGCTCACATTTGGCTTTGGTGGGTTGATTCCGGCCGTTTTCTTGATCCTTTTCTTCATCTCCTCCAGCGTGCTCTCGCGCGTGGGAGCCAAGCGGAAGCTGTCGTTGGTGATGACCTTTGCCAAAGGAGGGCGACGCGATATAGGTCAAGTTTTAGCTAATGGAGCCGTACCTGTCATCCTTGCGATGATTTATGGTTTGACCCAAGGGAGTGTGTGGTTGGTGGGTATGGTAGGCGCATTGGCGGCGTCGACCGCCGACACGTGGGCCACAGAGATCGGTGTGTTAGCTCTACGTCGGCCGTACATGATTACCACAGGTAGAAGAGTTGAGCCTGGAACCTCGGGTGCCGTGACGCCCGAAGGCACGCTGGCAGCACTCGTAGGGGCGGGAGTGATCGGATCTGCCGCATGGCTTTTACAGGGAGTGGGGACACTTTTTGTCCTCGCATTAGTTGGCGGAGTCATCGGGGCGTTATTCGACAGCCTGCTCGGAGCCACGATCCAGGCGATCTATCACTGTCCGAGATGCGACAAGGAGACCGAACGTCATCCGTATCATATCTGTGGGTCGGAGACCCATCTCCGGCGAGGTTGGCATTGGCTAAGCAATGACGGTGTGAATTTCGCCTCCTCGGTCATTGGTGGACTCGTGGCAATGGCGGGTTGGAGCGTTTTGTAATCATGTCGACATCGTCATTTCGAGGTGGCTTCTTACTACCTGGTTTGCCGAGGTCATCATTCCATGCCGTGTAGGGCAATTCACAAATTGCCACTTATGTATGCAGAGGCGGACCTACTCCATAAGACCTATGTGGACATAATCTGTAGTAGCACCCTTCAGGGGTGTTGATGCGCAGGTTAAAGCCTGCGGCTACAGATGATGCCTGGATGAAACGAATTGCTGTAGCCGCACCCTTCAGAGGATGCGCTGATGCGCAGGCTAAAGCCTGCGGCTACAGATGATGCCTGGATGAAACGAATTGCTGTAGACGCACCTTTCAGGGTGTGATGATGCGCAGGCTAAAGCCTGCGGCTACAGATGATGCCTGGATGGAACGAATTGCTGTAGACGCATCCCTCAGGGTGTGATGATGCGCAGACTAAAGCCTGCGGCTACAGATGATGCCTGGATGGAACGAATTGCTGTAGCCGCACTCTTCAGAGGATGCGCTGATGCGCAGGCTAAAGCCTGCGGCTACAGTCCCTCCTCGGGAGGTAAATCGATATAGAATAGAGATGGAAAAATTGTTCGGACTACAGAAAGGGTGCGCGACATGCCCTATACTAATGTCCTCGGTTTGATCCTGGGTGGTGGGCGAGGTGCTCGCCTGTGGCCGTTAACCAAGCTGCGCGCAAAACCCGCAGTTCCCATCGGCGGGAAATATCGCTTGGTGGACATCCCTCTCAGCAATTGCCTCAACTCGGAGATCCATCAGGTAGCTGTGTTGACCCAGTTCAACTCTGTGTCCCTTCACCGCCATATCGCACAAACCTATCACTTTGATTTCTTCCATAATGGCTGGGTGCAGATCTTGGCCGCAGAGCAGACCCTCACCAGCGCCGATTGGTATCAGGGGACCGCCGACGCGGTACGCAAACAGTTGTTCGAGATTCAGGTCACAGAGGCCAAGGATGTCCTCATTTTGGCCGGTGACCATCTCTATCGCATGAATTATTCTCGTCTAATTGAGTATCATCAGGCAGTGGAGGCGGACGTCACCGTTGCCGTGAAACCAGTCTCCCAGCAGGAAGCCCCGCGATTTGGCATTCTCAAACGAGGGTCAGATGGGCAGATCACATCGTTCATCGAGAAGCCGGAGAGCGGGGATAGGTTAGCCGAATTCGTCAGCCGTGACGATCCGAACCTTCCCTATCTAGCGTCGATGGGCATTTATCTCTTCCGCACCCAAGCCTTGGTTGAATTGCTCGATTCCGATTACGATGACTTTGGTAGTGACGTGATCCCAGCGGCGATTAGCTCCCATCGCGTTTTTGGTTTTCCCTTTGATGGCTATTGGGAGGATATCGGGACCATCCCGACTTTTTACCAGGCGAATTTAAAATTAACCTGGAAAGATCCTCCCTTCAGTTTTCACGATCCCGAACATCCCATCTATACCCGCCCGCGCTTCCTTCCTGGTTCGCGGATCCACGATGTTACTCTCGACAATGTAAAGCTTGCTGACGGGTGCCTTGTTGAGGGTGCGGAGATTCGCAATTCGGTCGTCGGTATTCGCAGCATAATTGAGGATGATGTGGTCATCCATGACACGGTGATCATGGGCGCCGACTATTACGAGGAGGAATCCCGGCACAAACCAGCGGGTTCGCCACCGATCGGTATCGGATATGGCTCACGTATTCATGGTGCGATCATCGACAAGAACGCGCGCCTTGGTCCTAATGTGAGGATCGATCCCTTTCCACCTGGTACGGAAATCGAGGAGGAGAATTGGAGTGTGCGGGATGGCATTGTGGTGATCCCCAAGAACGCCGTCATCCCGCAAGGGACGGTGATCGCGCCTGGATGACACGGTTTCTTGGTTGGCAATTCCTCACGTCTAACAGTGTTATGGGTGACATCTTTCTATGAACGTTGTAAGGGCGACCGGTCGAAGATGCCGGGTGGTTTCCCCGGTCCGGTCGCCCCTACATCGATATTTTTTCATCCTGGGTAACGAGAATAATCCCTGTGTTGTAGCTTATAAAACTATTGAAATGGACTTCACCCCAAACTATGTTTCAGCGCTTCACAAACATACTCCACCTCGGTCTCGGTCATCACCCCAGAGAAGGGGAGCGCCAGGCTGCGCTGTCCCAAGTCCTCGGTCACAGGGTATTGACCCAGCTGGTACCCAAATCGCTCAACATAGTGAGGCTGTAGATGAATGGGAATGAAATACGGTCGGCTAGGCACCCCGCGCGTCTCCAGGCGTTCCATTACCCCTCGCCGTTCTATGGTTGGGTCCAACCTTATCACGTAGACAAACCAACTCATGCGCGTTGTTGAAGGGATCAACCTGTGGAGCTCGATGCCAGGGATCTCCTTCAACCGCTCGCCATACCATCTCACCACACGTTCGCGTTTTTCCAGCAACTCATCCAGGCGTGACATCTGAACTTTGCCCAAAGCAGCGCACATCTCGTCCATTCGATAGTTGTATCCCAAATAAGAGTGCTCAAGCCAGGTGTCCCCGGGTGCCCTCCCTTGGTTGCGAAGCGCCCGAACCATATTGGCCCAGTCGTCGTGATTGGTCACCACGATTCCGCCTTCACCGGTGGTGATCTGCTTGTTTGGATAGAAGGCGAACACGCCGATGTCCCCCAACATTCCTGCTGGTCGATCCTTATAGACCGCGCCGAGCGCCTCACACGAGTCCTCGATCGTTCTCAACCCATATCGACTTGCAGTTCCTACCAATGGGTCGTAATCAGCCGGTTGGCCAAACACATCCACGGTTAAGATCGCCTTAAGTTCCCCCTTAATGGACGCGCCATGTGCCGGCAACCATCGCCTTACCGCGGCTCCACCCTCAGTCAAGTCGGCTGCCGCTTCTGCTACCAGCACAGGATCGATGTTCCCTGTCAATGGATCCACGTCAACGAAAACCGGGATTGCCCTTTCGTACAGCAGCACATTGGAAGAAGCGATGAAGGAGAAAGGCGTGGTAATCACCCAATCACCATCCGTGATACCTACGGCGTGCACACACAAGTGCAACCCAGCCGTACCTGAGTTGACCGCGATCGCGTGCTTAGCGCCCACTCGCTCGGCGACCGTCGCTTCAAAGGCTTCCACTTGAGGGCCAGTACTCAGGCGCGGCGTATGTAAGACTTTCGCCACCGCCTCTCGTTCGGCGTCCGTCAGATCGGGCCCCGACATGGATATTTGACGACCTATGGACCGATCCTGATCTTCTTCACTCAATTGGATCTCCTATTGTTACGATGGCAGCTCACGAGCTATTCTGAATTTTTCCACCTTAAACAGCTGCCGCTTTGTCTACGGATCTTCATACGATGGCGACGATCTAATCTGGAATCCAGAAGCTCTGCTTCTGGGCGCAAGCAGAGCTTGCGCACTCCAAACAGCTTTCTCAGTAACCTAGACCAGTTCAGATTTGGTGTCTCCCCTACCTGTTCCTAGGCGCCAACAGAGCTTGCGCACTCCAAACTGCTTTCTTAGAAACCTAGACCAGTTCAGATTTGGTGTTTCTCCACCTGTTCCTAGGCACAAACAGAGCTTGCGCACTCCAAACTGCTTTCTCATTAACCTGGACCAGTTTAGATTTGGTGTCTCCCCCATCTATTCCTAGGCGCCAACAGAGCTTGCGCACACCAAACTGCTATTTAACCAAGAGTGTTTATCAAAACTTGCAGGTCACGCCTAGCCCTAAGCAAAGCCAGCTGAAATGTAGCCATCTACGATGGAGGCCATATCGCCCCCGCGTGGACGATTGTACCTTGGGGGACGTCCTGCTTGACCACAGCGCTGTTACCTACACGAGCGCCAGCTCCGATCTCGACGTTCAGGTTGACGGTCACACCCATCCCGATAAGCGTTCCCTCACCAACGATCACCCCACCAGCCAGCAATGCCCCGGGTGCGACATTTGCGTAGGCTTCTAACCGGCAATCGTGGGAGACAACTGAACCGGTATTGACGATCACGCCAAAGCCGATCTCCGCATCGCTCCCAACATAAGCGTTTGGGAATACCTGCACGCCGTCTGCTAGACTCGCGCTGGGTTCTACGAAGGCCCTGGGATGGACCAGCGTTGGACAGGTGAAACCCGCTTCCAGTATCCGTTCGAA
>DUEW01000165.1 GCA_011174845.1 Anaerolineae bacterium
ACAAGAAATGTTTCCTGCCTGGATCTGTGGAGGCCTTCACGGATATCGAAGCGAAGGGCGTTTTCTCGACATCGGAACGCCCGAAGGATACAGAACAGCAAAGCAATTCTTCCCTTCAGTCAGCAATCGATTTTGATTGCCTTTGGCTGCTGGCTATCGCCCCACTAGCGAAATATCCTTTTTATAGCCGACTTTGTCAATGGATTCGGCTTCTGAGGGAAGTTCTGGTGGTTGGGTCGTGAGATATCTTGAGCGCGTAGCATGCCTCCGGGCAGGTTGCCACTGCAAAATGTTAACGGCGGGTGTCACTAGGACTATTCCCTGAACAAGGCGAGGTTCACTATGATAATTAGCAGAACACCTTTCCGGATTTCCTTCTTTGGGGGAGGAACCGATTATCCGGCATGGTACCGTAACCATGGTGGTGCAGTGTTGGGGACTACAATAGACAAATATTGCTTTCTTACTTGCCGCTTTCTCCCACCATTTTTCCAACACAGGATTCGCATTGTTTACTCTAGGATCGAGAATTGCCAGACAATTGAAGAGATCGCGCATCCGTCCGTTCGCGCGGTCTTGCGCTATATGAACATAGATCGAGGTGTGGAGATCCATCATGATGGGGACCTGCCGGCCCGGAGCGGAATGGGCTCCAGTTCCTCTTTTACTGTTGGACTTTTGCATGCCTTGTATGCTCTCAAAGGTCTCATGCCTTCCAAGTGGCAACTGGCTATGGAGAGCATTTACATCGAACAGGAACTTTTGAAAGAAACGGTGGGATCACAGGATCAGGTATTGGCCGCTTATGGTGGTTTAAATCATGTTGCTTTTCTCCCAAATGGTGAAATCTCTATTAGGCCAATTACAATTTCAGCGGAGCGTTTGAAAGAGCTCAATTCTCATTTGATGTTGTTCTACACAGGGATCAAGCGGACTGCTTCGAATATTGCCGCCCATTACGTTAAAAATATTGAAAAAAGAAAACGGCAGTTGCGCATTATGAAAGATTTGGTAGAAGAGAGCATTTCAATTTTAAATAGCGGTAAGGATATTACCGGTTTTGGTGAATTACTGCATGAGGCATGGCAGGCCAAGCGGAGCTTGAGTACCATTGTCTCCAATTCTCATGTGGACGAGATTTATGAACATGCCATTTCTACGGGAGCCATCGGGGGCAAGTTAATTGGGGCTGGAGGTGGTGGATTCATGTTGTTTTTTGTTCCTCCTTGCAAGCAGAGCAAAATTAGGGAAGCATTCAAAACACTGATTTATGTGCCTTTTAAGTTTGAATTCCTAGGGAGCCAGATTATATTCTTCGACTTGGAAGAGGACTACGCCATTGAGGAGAAAGCTCGATCTGGCCAACAGGTGGTACCCTTCGAGGAACTTAAGCTAGAGCTAAATCGGAAGGGCTTAAAGATTGGATAAAAGGGCTAAAATCTGTGTAGCAGGAGCGGATACCCTTATTGGAGCAGCAATAATTCGCGAGTTGAAAAGGCAAGGATATACCAACCTGGTTGGTAAGTCGATAGAAGAGCCTCAGTTCGCCGATGCCGCTCTAGTGAATGCTTTCTTTGCCCAAATGGTTCCCGAGTACGTGTTCTTGGCGGCAGGGAAATCAGGTGGCATCGGGGCTAACCAGAGATATCCGGCTGAACTCATGCTGAACAATCTATTGGTGGAATGCCATGTCATTCACAGCGCATGTTACTATGGGGTGAAGAAGCTGCTCTTCCTGGCGAGTTCCTGTTGCTACCCGAGGGACTGCCCACAGCCGATGAAAGAGGATTCTTTGTTGACCGGCCCGTTTGAACCCACCAACCAGGCCTACGCTGTGGCCAAAATCACGGGTATTAAGTTGTGCCAGGCCTATAGACTGCAGTACGGGGTCAACTTTGTCAGTGCCATTCCCGCCAACGTCTTTGGACCAAATGATGATTTCAGTCTCCAGGATTCCCATGTGGTCTCTGCATTAATACGCAAGATACACGGAGCGAAAGAACAGGGCTTGGAGTTTGTGGATATCTGGGGAACGGGTACCCCCCGGCGGGAATTCATCTTCTCGGATGACCTAGCAGATGCGTGCGTTCTTATCATGCGTGAATATGACGACTTAAAGCCGATCAACATCGGGAGCGGTTTGGATCTATCCATTGGGGAACTTGCACAGTTGATCAAGGAGATCGTGGGTTACTCGGGCGAATTGCGCTTCGACAGGAGCAAGCCGGATGGCATGCCTTTGAAGATCCTTGACTCAAGCAAACTGAACGAGATGGGGTGGCGGCCTCGGACTTCCTTCCGGTCTGCACTATCCAAGACCTACGATTGGTTCTTGCAGGTACAAACATGAAAGAGGACAACTGATGTATGAGAAATTCTATCGTTCGCTATATCGGATCCGCCGCGTGGAAGAGGAAATCGCCAGAATTTACACGACCGATAAAATTAAAAGTCCTGTGCATCTCTCGATTGGACAGGAGGCAGTGTCTGTCGGGGTTTGCGAAGCATTAGGGCGAGACGACATTGTTTTCGGCACGTACAGGGGCCATGCCCTCTACCTAGCGAAGGGTGGAGATTTAAGAAAGATGATCGCCGAACTGTACGGAAAAGCCACAGGATGTGCTAAGGGAAAAGGCGGCTCAATGCACCTCATTGATACCGATGTTGGCGTAATGGGCATGTCGGCGGTGGTAGGGACGACCATTCCGCTAGCAGCTGGATACGCATATGCATTAAAACTTCGGGGGAAGAATTCGGTTGTAGCCAGCTTTTTCGGAGATGGTGCCGTAGATGAAGGCGTTTTCCATGAGAGCATGAATTTTGCTGCCCTCAAGAAAATACCCATAATCTTCGTTTGCGAAAATAACTTCTATTCTATCCACTCCCATCAAAGGGCTCGACAGGCCTTGTGCAATATTGCTGAGCGTGCCCGTGTCTATGGGATGCCAGCAGAACGAATAGACGGGAATGACGTTCTCCGGATCTATGAACGTGTAATGAAAGGAGTCCAAGAGATTCGGAGTGGAAGCTTAGGGCCAAGATTCTTCGAATGCATGACGTACCGTTGGATGGAACACGTTGGGCCCAATGAAGACTTCGAGGCAGGGTACCGTTTGAGAAGCGAAGCGGAACCCTGGTTTGAAAAAGATCAGGTCAAACGGCTTGGTGACTTTTTGGATCCCGAAGCACGACAGATGATTGAAGATGAAGTAGAAGGCGAGATCCGAGAGGCCTTTGAGTTTGCCGAGCAAAGTCCTTTTCCTGATGATGTGGATCTCTATACCGATACGTTCAAGGAGGCATGATATGGAGCGTATCCTGACTTACGCTGAGGCGATCCGGGAAGCAACCGAACAGGAGATGGCTCGGGACCCAACGGTTATCTTGCTTGGTATAGGAGTTGATGATTTCAAGGCGATTTATGGCACCACCAAGGGACTCATCGAAAAGTTCGGACCTGAACGTGTTTTTGATACCCCGCTTTCCGAGGATGCCATGACGGGTGTGGCCATTGGGGCTGCGCTCGCTGGACTTCGGCCAATCCATGTCCACATACGGATGGACTTTGTCCTCCTAGCAATGAACCAACTGGTCAACATTGCCGCCAAGGGCAGATACATGTATGGAGGTGCCGTTTCGGTGCCCATAGTTGTCCGCGCGATTATCGGCAGAAGTTGGGGGCAGGGGGCACAGCATTCGCAAAGCTTGCACTCCTACTTTATTCATGTTCCGGGCCTGAAAGTTGTCGCTCCCAGCACGCCCTACGATGCCAAGGGGTGTCTCATTAAAAGTATTCGGGATGACAATCCGGTCATGTTCATCGAGCACAGGATGATTCACTACCAAAAGGGACATGTGCCTGAATCTACGTATACAATTCCGTTTGGAAAAGCGCGGGTGCTTGCGAAAGGAGATGACATCACACTTGTTGGAATTTCGTACATGGCCGTCGAGTGCCTCCGCGCTCAAAAGCTTCTTACAGAAGTGGGAATAAGTGCTGAGGTTATCGACCCTGTCTCTTTGAATCCGTTTGACCTGGATGCCATTGCTGGATCCGTGCGGAAAACGGGCAGACTCCTCGTGGTGGATACTGCATGGGTTACATGTGGTGTAAGTGCTGAAGTCGTTGCCCAGCTCACTGAACGCTTTCAGGACTCACAGCAGATTCGCGTGCAGCGGATGGGATTTAAACCTGTAACTTGTCCCACAACGAAGAACTTAGAGGATCTCTTTTATCCAAATTCCCAAAAGATCGCTTCTGCGGCATATACACTGGTTCACAACAATCGTAAATTCTGGACTCCCACCCATGTCGAACCACCCGAAATTATGGAATTCAGGGGACCATTCTGATGATGAGGAACGCCTTCCTCCCTCCTCCGTGTCGGTAATTTTAGGATTGTTGGTAGAGAGTTGAACAATTCAATATGATGCGAGATTGAATGCAATCCAATATAACTTTTGAGGAGGGCAAAATGGGAAAGAAACTGAGGGTTCCCTTCGGAACGATATCAATCCCCGAACAATCCAAGAGGTTAATCGGGGAGATCCTTGACACCAAGCGCATCTCCAGCGGCAAGTATGTTCGTATGTTCGAAAATAGATTTGCTGAGTTGTCGGGAGTTAAAGAGGCGGTCGCGCTGAGCAGCGGTACAGATGCAGATACCCTGGCACTTGCTGTGCTGCACGACTATGGAGCCCGACGAGGCGACGAGGTGATCGTGCCGGCCTTGTCTTTTGTAGCTACAGGCAATGCTGTATTGCATGCCGGATTTAGCCCGGTCTTCGTTGACATTGAACGCGATACCCTGAACCTTGATCCGAGCCAGATCGAATCGGCAATAACTGAGAAAACAAGGGCCATCTTGGCGGTACATCTCATGGGTAAGCCAGCGGACATGGACGCCATTAGGTCCATCGCGAGGCGGCATGAGCTCTATGTTATTGAAGACGCAGCCGAAGCGCATGGGGCTCTCTATAAGGGGAAACCGGTTGGCGGGTTGGGCGATATGGGAGCCTTCAGCCTGTACCATGCGCACACCATCACTACGGGTGAGGGTGGCATTGTGACGACAAACAACGAGGAATATGCCGAAATCCTCCGTTCGCTTCGGTCCCATGGGCGCGCCTGTAAGTGCAAAGTATGCACCATCAATATCGCCTCAAACTACTGTTCGAAGCGGTTCCAAGGAGATGACGGTGAAGATATACGGTTTGTATTTGAACGTATAGGCTATTCTTGCAAGATGAACGAATTGGAGGCTGCCCTGGGCTTGGGTAACATCGAGATCTATCATGATATCCTCGGGAAAAGGCGGCGTAACCTCCTGTATGTTCTGGAACGATTCAAAAAATTCAGCCCATTTCTGGCGACTATTAGGGAGGAACCCGACACGCAGATTGGCCCGCACGCCATCCCCATTATCGTTCAGGAAGAAGCATCGTTCTCGCGCGAAGATCTCGCAAATTATCTCGAGGAGCATGGCATCGAAACCCGAACCATTTTCGCCTCGATGCCAACACAGTGTGCGGGGTTTGCATGTCTTGGCTATGAATTGGGACAATTCCCCAATGCCGAGTATATAGGGGAGCGTGGCGTACACATTGGTGTCCATCAGGACCTGGGGCTTGAGGAGATGGAGTACCTGATGGAGACAATTGAGGAATACTTGGAATGCTATCAGAAATAAATGGGAGGCAACACAGAGTGAGTTCTATGGATATCGTTTTGGTCAAACCAGGAAGCCAGAAGCAGTTATATGGTGAACTGAGCACATTGAGTCTGACTGCGATTGAACCGCCGCTCTGGGCCGCGCTCCTGGCCGCGCACCTAAGGAAGCAAGGCTATTCCATAGTGCTTTTTGATGCCGAAGTCGAGAATTGGAATTACGAGCAGACCGCCAAAAAGATCAGTGAAGTCAATCCGATGCTGGCGGCCATCGTGGTTTCCGGTACCAATCCTTCGGCATCCACGATGAATATGACGGGAGTCGGAGCCATCCTTATTCACCTGAAAGAGCTCGCACCGGAGATCAAAACACTCCTGTTGGGTCTTCATCCTTCGGCACTGCCCGAGCGCACGTTGGTGGAAGAACAGGTGGACTTTGTGTGCGAAGGGGAAGGTATTTATAGCTTGCCTCAACTGCTAGATTCCTTAAAAGTCAACCGAGAAGAGTATCCCATCGAGGGCCTCTGGTACAAAAAGGAAGGTAAGGTGGTTTCCAACCCCCGCGCGCCCTTGGTAAAGAATCTGGACGAACTACCAATGCCGGCATGGGATCTGCTGCCCATGGAGAAGTACAGGGCGCACAACTGGCACTGCTTCGACAACATCAATGTTCGACAACCATACGCTGTGATCTATACGAGCTTGGGGTGCCCGTTTCGATGTAGTTTCTGTTGCATCAATGTCTTATTTGGTAAGCACGGCATACGGTATCGCAGCCCGGATCTGGTCATCAACGAAATCGACTATCTTGTGAAGAACCACGGTGTAAGAAATATCAAGATCTTGGATGAGATGTTCGTGTTGAAAGAGTCTCACGTTGTCCATCTTTGCAACCTGATCATTGAGCGCGGATACAACCTGAACATGTGGGCATATGCTCGGGTGGATACGGTCAATGAAACTATGTTGCGCAAGATGAAGCAGGCTGGGATCAACTGGGTGTGCTACGGCATTGAGTCCGGTACCGAGAAGGTGCTCAAAGGGGCCAAAAAGGGGTATGACCTCGCTCTCCTAGACAGGCTTATTAAGATGAGTTATGAGGTAGGGCTCCACATCGCCGCCAATTATGTCTTTGGGCTTCCCGATGACGATCACGATTCCATGGGCAAGACGCTCGAACTAGCGATGGAAATCAACGCAGAATGGGCGAATTTCTATTCAGCCATGGCATACCCCGGCTCTCAGCTCTATCGACTAGCGATTAAGGAGGGATGGTCACTTCCTGAAACATGGCAAGGCTATTCCCAGTACAGCTATGAAACGCGACCTTTGCCAACGAAGCATTTATCTGAAACTGAGGTACTCCGCTTTCGAGACTATGCGTTTCAACTTTACTTTAATAATC
>DUEW01000166.1 GCA_011174845.1 Anaerolineae bacterium
AGCCGATGCGGCATTGGTCCCCCAAAGCTTGGATGGTCGCCATGATCACGCTTGTCTTTCCCGCTCCAGGAGAAGCCATCAAGTTGATCGCGAACAGCCCGGCATCATCAAACTGAGAGCGGTTCTTCACCGCCACACGATCGTTCTCGCTGAGGATCTCTTCGACAACGGTAACTTTCTTGGCCATCTAGCCAGCTCCTAATTGAGGCTGAAGATATTGTCTTTACTCGACTTCGATGCTCTCCAGTCGGAATTCTTGTCCTGCGACCAGATTCACCTGATCGCTCCCGCATTGAGGGCACTCAAATTTCCGGCCATCGGGCTGATACTCATGACCACAATCTTTGCACTGGAAACATGCCCGAATCCGCTCAAAATGGAGAGTGGCCCCCTTGGCTATCGTTTCTTTGCTGATGATGTCCCAGTAGAACTGTACCGATTCACCTATGACCGCAGACAGGTCACCGATGACCAGGTTGATTTGAAGGATGCGTCTGGCATCGCCTGCATGGCGGAGAGCGATCTGAAGGATGTTTTGCGTGATCGGAAGTTCGTGCACCTGGCTTCACACGATGGGTTTAATGAATCATCCGGATTTCTGACGATGGTACAGCGAGGCCTATTGTATCGTAATCTCAGCCTCTTCCCAATGGACGTCTGAGGTATCAACCGCTCCTCGCGCGCATCAACTTGTTGTGTTTCTCTCTGGTGTGTTTATGTACTTACCTGCGCAGATCGAGGTGCCCACTGTGCGCACGTTTCTCGACACGGGGACGCATCGGAGGCCGCTGTTGATATGTTTGCTCGCAGATCCGGAGTTAACGATACGGAGCATCCTCGTTACGGGACGTGTCCTAAGACACTGCAGGAACTGAGTCCATATCGTGCTGGTCACCATCTTCAGAACGCTGACCGGGTATATTATCGGGTATTTCATGGTTGTGCTTTAATCAAGATACTAGGGCGGATCAAACCCCATGCCATCTGCGAAGAGGGTTTATTTGTGGAGGATAATGTGGAAGAACTAGTGTGGAGAATCAATGCTGCAACGCGTGAGGTGACAACTGAAAATGTCCCTACTGGATGGGAAAGGCAGTTGGTTAAGCTAAGATTGGAGGGAAAAGCATGAAGAACAATAATCTCAGTTATGTTTCGCCAGTTTGGTATCGTTACACCGACATCATCGCCGATCGCGGAGAAGGTAGTTTCGTATACGATACAGAAGGGAACGCCTATCTGGACTTCACGACTGGTATCGGTGTGACCAACACTGGGCACTGCCATCCCGATGTGGTTCGCGCGGTCCAAGAGCAGGCCGGAAAGCTTCTCCACGGCCAAGCGAACATCGTATTCCACCGACCTTTACTGGCTTTAGTGGAGGAGCTCCGATCGATCCTGCCTCCGGAACTCGACGGGGTCTTCTTCAGCAACAGCGGTGCGGAAGCCGTGGAAGGGGCCGTTAAGCTAGCTCGTGTGGCAACCGGAAGGCCGAATGTAATTGTTTTTCAAGGATCTTTTCATGGGCGCACGGTGGGTACGATGTCGCTGACGACCAGCAAGACCATCTACCGCGCCGGGTATCAACCCTTGATGCCAGGCGTTTTCGTTGCACCTTATCCTTACGCTTATCGATACGGCTGGGAACCCGAGAAGGCCAGTGATTGGTGTCTGGAAGAGCTGCGCCATTTACTCATCACGCAGACTGCGCCCCAAGAGACGGCCGCAATTCTCATTGAACCTGTTCTCGGTGAGGGTGGATATGTTGTACCGCCAGTCGATTTCCTGCAAGGTATCCGACAAATCTGTGACGAGCACGGGATCCTATTGATCGCCGACGAGATCCAATCCGGCTTTGGACGCACGGGGCGATGGTTCGCGTTTGAACACTTCGGGATCACGCCGGATATCTTAACCCTCGCAAAAGGGCTTGCCTCAGGGTTGCCGCTTTCAGGGGTGATCGCGCGTATGGACTTGATGGAGAAGTGGACGCCCGGATCTCATGGTGGTACTTATGGCGGTAACGCGGTGGCATGCGCGGCCGCGGCGGCGACCATAAGGGTCATCCGCGACCAGGGGCTGCTGGAGAACGCTCAGGCTCGGGGAATACAATTCACGACGGGGTTGGCTCATCTCCAAGAAACCTACCCGGTGATCGGAGATCTACGGGGCCTGGGTTTAATGATCGGGGCTGAGTTTACAGGATCCGACGGGCGGCCGGATAAAGATACCGCGAAGGCGGTGGTGCACGCTTGTCTGGAGAGGAGACTCCTGCTGCTCACATGTGGGCCGTGGGACAACACCATTCGTTTCATCCCACCGCTTGTGGTGACATCTGAAGAGATCGATCAGGCATTGGAGATTTTTTCGGAGTCGCTTGCGGAGGTGACTGGATGATTCATATTACGTCTATTCGTGCCCACACGTGTGGCCTCTGCTTCCATTGCAGATGCATTATACTTCGTAGATAGTATAGAACTGTATTCGAAGCGTCCTAGCAACGCAGAGGATAGGTTATGTCAAAAACGCGTATTATGTCTGACGCCGATGGTAACCACAACCAGGCTGGGATATTAGATACCCAACCGCCCCTCTTTTCACCCGAAGAGATATTAGAATTAGCCAAGGATCTGTACGGGCTTGACGGCACCATTTCCTCACTCGACAGCGAACGGGACCAGAACTTTCGGATCGATACATCAAGCGGTGACCAATTCGTCATAAAAGTCGCTAACAGCGCCATGGACCCAGCTGTCCTCATGATGCAGGTTGAAGCCCTGGCTCATATCGCGATGGTTGATCCCGAACTACCTGTGCCGAGGGTCATTTATTCTCGAAACGAATCTGCCCTTGAGATGATCCAGGCCAATGACGGACGATCTCACTATGTCCACGTACTGACCTACATGCTGGGCTGTTATCCGCCGGATGGGTCGACCAGCCGTGCTCTGTACCGCCCGTTGGGAGCCTGCCTGGCGCGCCTCGCCCGCGCATTGCGCGGTTTCTACCATCCCGCCGCCAAATATGAACTCCTGTGGGACTTGAAGCAAGCTACGACGCTCAGAGGTTATTTGCATCATGTACCGGACCCGGAGCACCGCCAGTTGGCTGGCTACTTTCTAGACCGCTTCGAAAGGGTGGTGCTCCCTGAGATCCCCAAATTACGTAGCCAGATCATTCATAATGATTTTGTTCCCAATAATTTGGTGGTGGCCGAGGATGACCCTGGCGAAATCGTCGGCATTCTCGACTTTGGGGACATGATCTATACACCCTTGGTTATGGACCTGGCCAACTTGATCGCTGATATGTTTCGCGGGCAGGAGGACCCTCTAGACATTGCTGTAGAGACCATTGCGGCTTACCATGAAATCTTACCGCTCGAGCCCCTAGAACTGACTCTCCTGTATGATTTGATCGCAACCCGTATGACAATGTTGAACGTGATCGCAAGCTGGCGGGTGAACCTTTACCCGGATAATCAGGAATACATCGCCGGATATGTCGACAGTGTATGGAAAAATTTGGTGGCGTGGCGCAACCTGGATCCGGCAGAGGTCACCAGGCGGTATATCAGGGCGTGTGGGTTTTGGGAAAGTGAAGGACTCCTCCCATCCCAAAGAGTTTCGAAAGA
>DUEW01000167.1 GCA_011174845.1 Anaerolineae bacterium
AAGCCATCTATCCGTAGATAAAGGCCTTTTATGAGTTAGAAAACGTTGGCTATTCTTCTAAAAAAATAAAGCGCCCACTCACCAATACGGAATTTATACGCATTCTGATTATGTCTCGTGCAGTATCCATTCCACATGACAGACGGTACGGAACTGCTCAACAGTAATTTTATTCCATGAATTTAGGCAGACCTCAAATAGATCATCGTAGTCTGTATATGCTCTGTTGCTCAGGTAGTGACTTTTTAAGTACGCCCACAATCGTTCGATCGGATTGAGTTCAGGGCTGTAGGCCAACAGGTATAGCAAGCCGATATTGTCAGGGACTTTCAACACCTTGGCCATGTGCCATCCAGTCTGATCCAATATTAGGATCACGTGAACTTCAGAGCCTACCCGCTCATAAATAAACCGCAGATGATGGTTTAGATACTAACATTATAAAGGAGAAACGAAAAATCTCACTGTACTGAGTCGATAATGCTAATTGGCAGTGTATATCTTCGGAAGGGGGATACAATGTTCCTTGACCATCCCAAGAAGCTTCGAGAATTAGCCTTGACACACCGATAACGGCAGTTGTAAAATGTGATCGTCTTTCGGGACGTACAGCAACCTTGTGAGATTGTTCACCCAATAATGATATGGTAGTCAGCACAATCTCGTGATCGGGATTGTTGCTCTAAACAGTGTGGTTATTTGGCTTGCTGGTGTTCCAAAGGGAAGTGCAGTGCAGTACTTACGGACACCAGGGCCATTAATGTGAGGGATTGAATTATGGCAAGAAAGAAGCGAGACATCGGAAGGATGCCCGGGAAAAAGACTCAAGGAAGCGAGCACACTGCATCACTCCAATGCCGCCAACTCAGTCAGGCAGCCGATGGTGTGAGAAATGTCGCCGACCAGCCAAGTCTCAATGGATACAATATAAGAACGCCGACCTTAACCTTGTCGAAGGTTCTCGTACTCCTCTTGATAGTGACCTGGCTTCATGGTTGCATTGAAATCAGGTCGCGTGATGTGTACCGAAGGGCTCCGGACCCAAACGAATATCGAAATGAGGAGGATGTCCGCAAGGACGTCAATCTTCACCGGGGTCGGTGGTGGAACTACTATGAGCGCGGCTCGGATTTTCTGGCAGCCGGTCATCATGGTGCGGCACTCAAGGATTTCGAGACCGCCATCAAGAAGAGAGACGGTGACACCAGAGACGCACGCACCTATGGTATGCATTTTGTGGACTACTTCCCGCATCGAGAGTCCGGAATAGCATACTATTTTCAAGGAGAACTCGAGGCGAGTATAACCGAGAAGGAGAAGCTGTTTAAGAAGGCGATGAAGGAACTGCAGATCTCAATAGGTCAAGCGCCATCCTCGAAAGCAATGTTCTACTTGAAACGTGCTACAATGGGTTTTTGGAGTGTCACACAGGAAGACGTAAAACCACCCGTGGTGTGGATAGAGAACGACGCTATCGACCGTTGGGAGGACGTGCCTACTCTTTACATTGATGGACACGCGGTCGCGCTTGAGATCCGAGCTAGCGATGATCAATCCCGTGTAGGTAAGGTGTTTGTGGACGATGAGAGATTATTTGTCGAGTCTGTCAGAGAACCATTTGAAGCCGAGCCGATCGTGACTGTCAAGCCGGATGCCAATGAAAGGACAGTGGTAGTCAAGGCAGTCGACCTCGCAGGCAATGAAAGCTGGCCGGTGTCGGTCAGACTCGTCGTGGATACCGCTCCCCCTACAGGCGCGATAAGATTTCTCCCCGAGAGGACAGCATTGTCGGGAGGGCGTATTCACGTGGAGATTACCGCTGTGGACGACCGAAGCTTGAAGAGCGTTCAATTTGGCAAGGAACCTTACAACAAACGCGACTGCCGTGGCGAACGCATATGGAAAGGCGAATTCTCTGCAGAGCTCGGTGTTCATAACCTCGCTGTCGAGATAACCGACCAAGCGGGACATGTCACCGACATGAATGTAACCTTGAAACCTGAACAGGTTGTGGCCGGCACTGGGCGTGGCGAGCGACTATTTGCATATGATACCTCTCTCGGCCATGGTCAGAATCGATTGAGAGTTCCGTTTGATATAACGCTGCAAGGATCAGGTAACATCTTGCGCCCTCTTGTCCTTTTTTCAACACTTGAAATCCACAGCGCGCCCCCCCTTCTGGGGTACCAACGCGTACAAGTAGCAGGTCCAAGTGTTTCCAAGCCTCCCGAGCTTTTGTTTCCGGAGTTTGACTTCACGAGCGAGCCCTTATCAGCTTCAGGCGACAGTTTCCTCCTTCAGGGCGAGATCACTAATACCAGAGACTACCAATTACAGCGGATCGTAGTGAATGACAAAGAGATTAAGCAAGAAGCATTGTTTGACGAAGTTGACCACAGATCTTTCAACACATGGGTGCCACTTCCCGCTTGCGATCACCCCGACTGCAATCAAATTCAGCTCATAAAGGTGCACGCATACTTTAAACACGTACCCACTGGCGAGATAAGAACCATCAAAAGAACGAATCTGAAGGTAAAAAGAGTGCCGGATAGCCCTTGGATCGGTGATTCTCTCTACAGTGTCATTTTGCTGCCGTTGGAGGATGCCGACTTACAACAGAGTAAAGCCAGCGACTTTAAAGATTGGCCTAGCAAAGAACATCGTGACGCTAGCGATTGGGTAAAGGCCGCAGTAGTTCAATATGAATCATTGACAGATAGTCATGAGTCTCATCGCAGGTTTGACTGTAATGATCTTGACCGGTGGAAACTGGTTCAGGCTGATCAGAAGCTTTGGGACTACTATCGAGAAGAAGAGGGCAAACCCCGAACTAGAACAAGGACCACGGTCGATTGGGAGCTTGCGCAGAGGGCATCTGATCTCGCCGAAGCGTACGCTACTGATCTGGGGATATACGGCTTGTTCAATCTCGAGGGCGGCGAAATCGAGATAAAAATTGGATTTACCCGTGTCAAATCCGATGGAGAGCATCTTCTTCCTCAAAAGTGGATCGATGTTTATGGTGTACGGAACGATCGTGAACATTTTGTCAAGGGTTTGGTCTCGAAACTCAAAATATGGATGCCACGTATTAGTGGTCAAATTCACGATATCCGGCAGGATGGCACCATAGAAGTTGAGCTTGGACAGCAACGCAACGTATTTAAGAATATGGATTTGCTCCTTTATGATGTGTCCGGGTCGCAGGACAATCCCTGTTATGAAGAGAAGTGCATTGCTCAGGTTAATGATATGGGAATATTGGACCAGTTTGCCGCGAGGGTCGTGAAATGCAGTTCTGGGGAATCGTGGGCCTCTCTCTTCGAACAGTGGAAAGATGTTAAGGGCGTGCGCGTAATGAGCAAATGAAGTTGGCACGCGAGAAGAAGCGGTTGGCCTGTCGGATCCAATCGCACGGGGAAATGTAATTGGGAACACGTGTTTTGTTCTTGGCTTCCTGCTGCAGTTGGATAGAATGCACGTGTGCCCAAAGCCCAGAGGATTATTTGACCCTCTGGGCTCAAGAAACGAGAGCGGAGCCATTTGTTATGGTCAGAAACTCAAGCTGGCAAGTTGATCGCTACGGTCCGGGCCAAAGCCATCCACATTTGATGATATCCATCTTGCGTGAACTGGTTGACAGCCTGAGACCTGTGCCATTAAGGAGCGCCGAAATATGAAGGTACCGAAACGTACTCTTGATGAGAATATAATAGCTCTCACCGGCACATTGCTCGCCATCAGTGGTATGGTGACAGCTATAGCCAACCTTTGCAAGTCCTTTGTCTCAGAACCAAATCAGATACTGTACGCAGTTTCGGTGGTTCTGCTGATTGCGGGAGTTTGGGCACTGTGGCACGGGTTGGCCCGACGCTCACGTCTGCTTCGGCCCGATGCGCTCCTGCTCAGGGCCGAAAAAACTGAACATTTGGCCGGTCGCTCTGAAGACATCGAGCGGCTGTCCAAGCTTTGCACCGATTATACGCAGGTCCATCTTGTTGGGGAATCCGGAGCTGGCAAGAGCGCTTTGGTCCGGGCTGGACTTTGCCTGGGCCTCAGGGTCCAAGCGAGGTTAATCCCTATCTACCTGGATGTATGGGGACAGGACTGGGAAACGGGGCCGCGCGCCGCCCTCGCGAGTGCACTCTGGGAAGCGCTGTCGGAAAAAGACCGAGATAGTATAGGTCTGACAGAACCTCCTGAACCTGAAGACCTGCTCGAAATCATCAGGAGATCCAAAGTGAAACTTGGACGCGAGCCGCTCCTTATCTTTGACCAGTTTGACGATTACCAAACCCGTCACCAATCTCGCTTCCTCCCCAGCCGCCGACGCACTTGGCTTCCGGCAGACAAACTGATTAAGGTAAATTCATTTTGGCGCGACATCAAGAATCTTGTAAGCGATGAAGGCGTACACTGTCTTTTCGTCACACGAACCGATACGGCCGATGGTTTAGAGTCGATACACTTTGTGTCCCCCCAAGTGTATCGGCTGGATCGATTGAATGTGGATTCTATTCAGCCTTTTCTTACGCATCTGACATCGGATACGGAGGGCTCGGATCCGGTAGTGTTCGCGCCCGACCACGGATGGGACAGACTAAAGGACCGGCTCGCACGTGACTTAAGCAAGGACGGCGCCGTATTACCAGTGCAAATGAAGATTGCTCTCCAGAATTTAGCCGGACTGGGCGCCTTGACAGTTCGAGATTATGAGCGTAAAGGAGGTTTACGTGGACTGGAAGCTGCGCACGTCCAACAGCATGTGAGCGGCGCCGCACGCAACTTCAACCTTACGAGATCACAAGTGCGAACTCTTCTTCTCGCCATGGTCGATCCGGAGGCCCTCAAGACGATCCCTAAATCTACAGATGATCTACAAAAGGCTGTCATCAGGGGGGATAAACGCGATTCGGGGCGTCTACAACAGACTGTACAGGTTGTGCTGAACTACCTGGAGCAGAGGGAGATCATACGCAAGCGTCTGGATCCCGATACCCATCAACATGTCTGGATTCTCGACCACGATTACCTGTGCCGTGGTGTACTAGAAACAGAACACAGGGCTAGTCGCTGGTTTATCACGGCCCAAGAAAGTCACAGGGCCTTCCGGGAGGCAGGCAGAGGCATTTGGCGAAAATGGAAGTCTCTCTTAAATCCCTGGCACCAGGTCGTGTTGGCCTCCCTCCGTCTCGCAGGCCGTTTCCGTTATGGAGACATGCGTCCATTCGCAGCTTTGAGTTTGCTTCGTTTTCTCCCCTTCCTGATTCTTGGTGGTGCCGCATTCTTCTTCTTCGTAGACAAGGGAATAAAAAACGCTCAAGAGGCATACCAGATAATCGCTAATGCCCAAGGAAAATCAGGTGACCTTGGGCGAAAAGACGCGCTGCACTATTTGCACAAGAACGGGGCAAACTTGAAAGGTATAGACATATCTCGGGCGAATCTTTCAGGATTAAGCCTCCCCGGAGCCGACCTAACGGATGCCAATTTCGCCGCAGTTGTGCTTGAGGACGCCAATTTAGCTGGAGCACATCTCATCAGGGTGAATCTCACTGACGCAGACCTAAGCAAAGCAAATCTTTCCCAGGCAAAACTCGATGATGCGAACCTCTCGGGCAAAGCAAACTTCTACATGGCCGATCTAACCGACGCAAACCTCCCTAGAGCAGACCTCTCTGGAGCAGATTTCCGCATGGCTCAGCTCGCTGGAGCAGACCTATGTGACGCAACTTTCCACGGAGTAGACCTCAGCGACGCGAACCTGACTGGCGCCAAGCTCACCAACGCAAAGCTCACCGAATCAGCCAATCTTACCGATGCGAACTTTCCTGGAGCAATCCTTCATCATGCGGACCTCTCCGGAGCAAAGCTCATCAGTGCCAACCTCACTGGAGCTGACCTCAGTTGGGCAGTCCTCACCGGTGCAGATCTTTTTGAAGCACAACTCAACGAGGCGAAGATTATCGATGCAAACCTTACCGAGGCGAAGCTCGCCGGAGCAGACCTCACCGGCGCAGACCTCACCAGAGCGCAACTCTTCCAAGCGGACCTCACCGGAGCAGACCTCAGCAACGCGAATCTTCTGAACATCAGGCAGTACGATTTCACCAAGAGTGTAAAAGATGCTAAAATATATAACGTTAAGAATCCTCCAGGTGGATTCCTCGAATGGGCTCAAAAACACGGCGCGGAAACCACTGTAAGTCATTAAGAATGAAGGAAGTGGATACCGAGAAGAACAAAGAAAAAAGCGAACAATTGGAATGCTACCCTAAATTTGGTCCAGTCTTTATGAGAGGATAACCGACAGTAATGTTATATTTTTGAAAGGAACCCTCTCATGAAGAAGAAGTTTAGTGGACCACAGATTATGGCAAAGCTTAGGCAGGCAGACATTCTTACTTTGCTGGAATCCTTGCCGCCTCATGTTGCTAAATCGCGACAGCTTGAGGTTGCAAATGTGCAGTTTATGTGGTCAACGTGAGTATCAGATATCCTTCAGCTTTGCGGTTTTCTATTACAACGGGGATTCCTGCTGACTTGATTATTTTTCGAAGACGCGTAGGGTACATTTATTCATACGCGGATCGGAAAGCTGAATTAACCTTTGCAAAATCAATCGTTTAGGTTATCCTCTGAGCCTTTGATATTCAAGTTGTGCTTGGAGGATATTGATGCCCATAGA
>DUEW01000168.1 GCA_011174845.1 Anaerolineae bacterium
CGCTCAGAATGACAACCTCCCGTATGTCATTCCGAGGAGCCCTGCGACGAGGAATCCCTATGACGATACGTTTGACTTCGTCTCATCCTAGGAATTCACCGCACCTCTCGCCGCTCAGAATGACAATAAAAGAGACAATTCATATTGATGCCATCACGTCTGGGATATACTATAAACTTCAGAAGTCGTTGATTGATTAAGTCAGTAGCCATTAAGAGCATCAGGCATGACCAATCTCAGCATCCAGGAGTTGACGGCTCGTATCAAGGCCGAAGCAAAACGCTTGGGCTTCGATCTGGTGGGCGTGACCGAACCTACACCACCGCCCCACCTCGATGTCTATCATCAATGGCTTGAATCAGGACGACATGGGGGCATGGCCTATCTGGCGAACGAACGTTCCGTTCACATACGGTCCGATCCACACCTCATCCTGCCCGAATGCCAATCCATCCTCGTGATCGCCGTTAACTACCTTCCAAGGGATCTTCCTCAGGTGATGGAAGGCGCACCGCGTGTAGCAGTCTACGCGCTGGGGGAGGATTACCACGCCGTGCTCATAGAACATCTTAAACAGATGGTGGCCTTTATCGAGATACAGGTCGAAAGACCTGTGCCCCATCGAATGTACACTGATACCGGTCCTTTGCTCGAGCGTGAATTCGCTCAACGATCCGGATTGGGATGGATCGGAAAGAATTCATGTTTAATCAACCCTTCCCACGGCTCATACCTTCTCCTCGCTGAGTTGCTGCTGGGAGTCCAACTTGAGCTTGATATCCCTTTCCATGAGGATCGCTGCGGAACCTGTAGCCGTTGTATCGACGCATGTCCTACCTCTTGTATCTTGCCTAATCGCACAATAGATGCCCGGCACTGTATCTCATACCTCACCATCGAACATAAGGGGGCCATCCCTCATGAATTAAGGCATAAGATAGGGGCTTGGCTCTTTGGCTGCGATATCTGCCAACAGGTCTGCCCCTGGAACCGCTTCGCTAAACCAACCAAGGATCCTGCGTTTCAACCACGATCCTTCCTCAATCCTCCCGATCTCGAACGTTTCTTGAATTTAGCACCCGACTCTTGGGCGGAACCTCTGCGCAGCAGCCCTCTGCTCCGCTCCAGGCGTCGAGGTTTACTACGTAACGCAGCTGTCGTCGCCGGAAACAATCGCGACCAAGCTGCGATCCCTCAACTGACCGGACTTCTGCTCCATGATCCGGAGCCATTGGTCCGTGGGCATGCCGCCTGGGCGTTGGGGCAGATTGGTGACGAGGGCGCTTTGACGGTCCTAAGAAATGTGAAGGAATCAGTGACAGAGCCATCGGTTCTCACTGAGATCGAGTCAGCACTGGACATACCTCATGAGAAACCCTAAGCTCTCACAGCAGCTGAAATCAATGGACACTCACTGTCTTGGGAAACCGAAAGAACAACCGCCCGATGATCTCAATCATCGGGCGGTTGGGATGGGTTACCACCGAAGGTGATCCCATCTCAGCTTGCGTTGTAGGCTATGTCTCCTTGGTCGGAGTTGGCGTGGCGATATTGACCGGCACAATCAATTCTTGGCCAATACCGATGGAATTCGGATCCTCGATGTCGTTTGCCTCAGCGATGGCTTCCGCCGTGCTATTGAACATAGCTGCGATCGATTCTAGCGTGTCCCCAGGTTTTACCCGATAGATGATCTCTTGTCCTGGCAGCAACGTTGCAGGCAAAGGTGTCTCCGTCGGTAACTCCGTTCCCTCTACAGGGATGATCAATTCCTGGCCAACAAAAATCTCGTCCGCGACTGCGATGTCGTTCACATACATGAGGATCTGAATGTCTACACCGAATTTCTCGGCGATCGACCATAGCACATCCCCTTCCTCCACGATATACGTGAGGGGACCCGACGGTGTTGGAGTGTCCGTAGGCGGCAGGGTATCTGTAATGGTGGGCGTGCTCGTTGGTGGGCGTAGTGTAGCGGTCTGAGTTGGGGTAGGTGTGTCGGAGGCGAGAAAACCAGGCAGCGCTGGTGGATTATCCCCAGTCAGCCAGAGTACGATCATAAAACCACCGACGACCAAGAGGACAACCGCTAAGCCTCCCAATAAGAGCGGTACCATCCTTTCTCGACGCCGCCGATAGGCCTGGATCACATCCGCCACACTCTCTTCAGATTCAGGTATGGCCATCACTCTCCTCCCAGGAAAGGGCGCCCAGCCCAATCCTCAGATGAGATTCATTTTACCTGAAATGTCCCCGATCTGCTCGAACGTTGGTTCTGATAGAAGGAGGAAATGCTTTCACCTTTATCTTGAAGTGAGCCAAACCTATTAAGGTTTCATTGAGAGAAAATCATGTATACTGAAAAAGAACATCTTTAGACGCCTTGGCGCGGTGGGGAGCCAGGCACTCTCATCAAACCAAACAAGCCCGACATCAAGCGTAGTCGGGCTTGTTTTTGCTGATAATCGCACAGTTGAGCTCGCAACCGTTACGCAACATAAGCATGAGGAGGGAATCGATGAGACACAAGATTTTATTTTTACTCATGAGTTCTGTGATGGTAATGTTGCTTCTGACAGCATGTGGAGCGCCACAACCCACACCTACTCCCACCTCAATGCCAACAGAAATCCCGCTCCCCACGGAAACGCCCCTCCCTACGGACACTGCGACACCAATGCCAACATCAACACCCACACTTACAAGTACGGCTACTCCGGATCTTACCGGAACTGCGGCCGTTGTTGCAACGCAAACGATCGCCGCTGTCATCGAAGAGATTGATGCCGAACTGCAAGACATTGGGTATAGCACAGAAGAAGGAAGTCTGGCTTGGGTCAGCGAGGCACCGGAGGAGATCACCATCACATCGTACAATTCGCACGATTGGGTACCCTTGGCATCGGGTCGAGACTTTTCCGATTTTGTCCTCAAGGCTGATGTTACTTGGGACTCTACCGGTGGTTTTGTCACCTGTGGATTTTGGTTCAGGGCACAATCCGATGACGAAGACGCCGAGCATTACAAATTCCAAACGATCCGACTTTCCGGTTACCCTGGGTGGGATGTGGAATACTGGAAATATAATGGTTGGGTGTCAACGATTTCTCCAGGAGGACGTGTTCTTACATCCCCTCACATCGACCAAGACCAGGGGAGCACAAATACATATATCCTCGTGGCAGAAAGGAATACGCTTACCGTCTATGCCAACGGCAATCGACTCGGTCAGGTTACGATCAGTACCCTCAGAGAGGGGCTAATAACTTTTTACGCCTGGCAAGAATCGGGTGAAACAACCTGCACCTTCGATAACGCCTGGGTGTGGGATTTAAGCGAATAAAGGATTCAGCTATCAGCTATCAGCTATCAGGAATTTCTCTTCAGTAGGTCTGACAACAGCTACGATGCACTTTTTAAGCTGACTACTGACTACTGATTACTTATTCGGGGAGATCATCAAGCACTTGCTGCATACTCTGCTTGTAGCCCCGGAAGGCGTCCCGACCTTGATCGGTAAGGCGGATCATTGTGTGGGGCTTCTTCCCCTTGAATCCTTTCTCTATCCTCACGTAACCCGCCTCTTCCAGCTTGCTCAAATGCGTTGAGAGGTTGCCCCATGTCATTCCGGTCAGGTGCTTCAGATAGATAAAGTCAGCACTTTCGACAACGTAAAGGTAGGTCAGCACCATCAAACGAGCAGGAGCGTGAATGACCTGATCGATGTCTGCTAATGGGTGCAGCTTTTCCTGGTCAGTCTGCTGCTCGGTCATTCGATCGGTTCCTCTGTGGCGGGTTGATCCGTGGGCAGAGGATTATCCTGCAGGAAACGAATGAACAACACCAACCCGGTAAGAATGATGAGCCCTGCCGTGATGCCAAAAGTTATCGGGAACCCGTGATGAGAAGCTTTCAGATACACGTATAACACCTCGCCGATGAGGGGTGAAAGAGCGATAATCACACCGTAAATGTACAAGCGGGTGAAATCCAGGAAATATGCCGCGGCACAAAACGTGATCAAGAAGATCAGAGAGAACCGTGCTGTGTGTATCCAACCTGGAATTGAACCAAACTGCACCAGCGAGAGGATGCCCAGGAGGAGAAAAACGGTTAGCGCCAGAACCATCCCGGCATTGAACCTCATCATTCGGGTTACGCGCCACTGGCCGAATTTCACGATGCCAACTCGGGGCGTGATAACGTGTTTCTTAACGAACCAAATAACAAGAAAAGCCAGCGCGAAGAATGGGAGGAACACCACCGAGCTCCAAAAGTCTCCCAGCGTTGGACTGAGAAAAGGGCCGATGGAGAATTGCAGGAGGAAGCAACCGATAAAGATGTCCCACAGACCGTCATGGAAAGTGGATGTGAAAGCCCTGCGTTCCGCATCTTTCAAACTGATTTTCTGTGACATAATGATGCTCCTTGAAGTAGATAAGCTTTTATAATCCAAGAGCTTTGTATATCAAAGTTCTTTGCTGAATATTACAACAACATCACAATAAAGTCAAGGGTTATTATTTAAGAAGTTTTCAGACAGCATTTCATCCTTCAAAGATGTCCAAATGCAGTAGACATCTAAAATCTCGAGGGAATGGACCCACCAAAGGACATTTCATTGTTTGGTGAAGAACCAAGGATACGCGAAAATGAATCGGTATTCCTGATATCGGGACTGACAGTTCTGGGTCACTGTACGGTTGGCATCTTTGATGATCAACCTCACACATAATCAGGGAGATCGACCGATGAAATTCATCGAGGACGAGATCAGATATTCAACATACGTCCGTGCTTCTCCTGAAGAGGTCTATGATGGCATCGCGACCGCAAAGGGTCTGGATGGCTGGTTCACGGAGGGGGGGAGTGTAGATCCGCGTCCAGGAGGTGAATTGCTCTTTCGTTGGAAGGATTTCGGAGCAGAGCGGATAACGGACGAGGCACATTGCCCTATCCTAGAAGCTGAGAGGGGGAAACGCTTCGTCTTTCAATGGAAACCAGACACGCCAGATTATTACACAACGATCGAAATTGAATTCGAACCAGTTGAGGCTGGCACGATCATCCACCTGCGTGAGTATGGATACCAGGACACGCCTTCCGGGCTAAGAGCGATGCTGTATTGCAGCTCAGGTTGGGGAGAAGCTCTAACGCTATGGAAATACTATACTGAGCATGGTATCCGGTACTGATGGGACAAGAGAGCACCCGTATAATCTCTCGTTGGAGCAAACCAAGGGTGTGACCGAAAATCCTGTGTGGCAGCTTTGCAATACCGCTTCCTGCTTAGAACAAGGGGGCCGGATCCAACGCTGTAGACCTTCCATTCTGCAACCTATCCTAATGACAGCTCGTCTTAGAGGCAGCCCAGTATCCAAGGCTCGCAGTTATTATGCTGCTGAAAACATGTAGGAAAATATGTCAGACTCAGAAAAGGATCACTTCTCCCTTCCCTCAGAAATAACGCACTACTATGAGAGAGGTCTTGAGGTTCAACGATTTTCGGGAGCCCTAGGAGAACTAGAACTCCTGCGCACGAAGGAGATCGTAAACAGGTATTTGCCCGATCCACCAGTTACGATCCTCGATGTCGGTGGAGGGCCCGGTATTTATGCATCTTGGCTTGCTTTAGAGGGACACTAGGTCCACCTCATCGATCCCATCCCTCTTCACGTGAAGCAAGCGCATCAAGCTTCCCGGGATCAACCCAACCATCCGATTAGCTCGATTCGTATTGGAGACGCTCGCAAGATTGCGCAGCCCGATGCCAGCGTTGATGTCGTCTTGATGTTTGGTCCTCTCTATCACCTCACGGATCGGGATGATCGAATCCTGGCCTTGCGTGAAGCGTGTCGTGTGCTCAGGAAACGTGGACACATATTTGCGGTGGGTATTTCACGATTCGCATCTGCATTGGACGGATTGGTGCGAGGCCTTCTGGATGATCCTGAGTTCATGCGCATTGTCCAGCGTGACCTGACGAATGGTCAACATCGGAATCCTACAGACAAGTCATCTTATTTCACAACCGCATTTCTCCACCATCCAAAAGAGCTTGCGGCTGAGGTAGAAGAAGCCGGCTTTCATCTTGAAAAAATACTAGCGATAGAAGGTCCCGCAGCACTTCTGCAAGATTTGGATGAACGATGGGGTGACAGAAATCGTCGGAAACAACTGCTAAACACCCTGCGTTGGCTAGAAGATGAGCCCTCTATTCTAGGTATTACAGGCCACATGATGGCTATTGCACGGAAATAGTTAGCATTTCTTGCAAGAGTAGACAGGTCATCGAACAAAGGAGAAAAACCATGCGAATAGGTTTACAAATCCCGCAATTACGGCCCAGCACTCCAGAGACCATGCGTAATTGGCTCATGGAGACTGTTCAGATGGTCGATCAAGGAGGTTTCGACAGCTTGTGGGTGATGGATCATTTCTTCCAGCTTGGAAGCTGGTTAGGTGAAGCTGAGACCGAAATGATCGAGGGATACACCACCTTAGGTTTCTTTGCTGGAATCACCGAAAGAGTCAAAATCGGTCTGCTCGTTGGAGGTGTGATCTACCGTCATCCATCTGTGGTGATCAAAATGGTTTCCACCCTGGATGTACTTTCTGGCGGGAGATCATACTTCGGGATTGGTGCAGCCTGGTATCAACACGAGACTGAGAGCCTAGGGATGAGATTTCCTCCAACCAAAGAACGCTTCGAGCAGTTAGAGGAAATCCTCCAAATCGCCAAACATATGTGGTCAGGGGATACCTCCGCTTACGAAGGCAAACA
>DUEW01000169.1 GCA_011174845.1 Anaerolineae bacterium
CATAATAGAGGCTGGCAACTTGAGCTAGAAGATCATCACGTTCCACGGCGATGCCTACCGATAGGACGACGCATCTGTACAGCTTACTACGGGAACTACCGCCTCAGCACCAGAAAGGCGTTGCTACCCATCAGCTGAGCACGGGACAGGCATTCCAAGAGAAGAAATGCCAGAAGAGCGGACTTGCACATTTTCCCAAGAAATGCGCATATGTGCACTATCACTATAGCATGCGGCGAAGGCGATGTCAACTTACGATCACGCCTTGACTCGTAAACTGTCAGCGTTTAATGGAAGAAGACAACAGCAATGGACGATAAACCAACGCTAGAAGCAATCTCAAGGATCCTGAGAAAAGACGGGCTCTCCCACACTATCGGGAGAGCCCTATTTGAAGCATCCGGAGATGAAATACAAACTCTAAACAATACTCCTTATGATCATGGCACGAACGAGACAAGCACGATCTACTGCTCCACTCCAGGGGATTCCACAGTGACTGTCGCCGTTGCACTGTCTCCGTCCGCGTCCGTCACAGTATAGGTGAAGGTGTCCGTGCCGTCGAAAGGTACGTCCAGTGTATAACGGATGTGGTTGTCCACCACTTCAACCTCGCCGTTTTCAGGAGGGCTCTCGATCGTCACCACCACTGGCCCATCACCAAATCCTGTGTCGTTGGCCAACACATCGATGTCCACTGGTTCAATGCCCTCTAGCGCAACGTTGTCATCCACCGCGATCGGTTTGTCGTCGATCGCGGTGACCGTGATCGTCACCGTCGCAACGTTCGAATCCGAACTCCCGTCGTTCGCCCTATAGGTAAAGCTATCTGTCCCATTGAAGTCCTGATTAGGCTCGTAGACGAAGGAACCATCTGCGTTCAGCGTCAAGTTGCCGTTGCTAACCCCGCTCTCCAGCACCGCTGTCAGTGGATCCCCGTCCACGTCAATATCGTTCCCCAGCACTCCGGGCGCGGTCACCTGTAAGGTGCCGTCCTCATTCATCGAGTAGGCGTCATCCACCGCCCCGGGTGGGTCGTTCAGCGGTCCTACCTTTTCCCACCAGAACTCGACCTTCGCATTCCCTTTGTGCTCGTAGTACTCAACCCTTATCACATGAGCGCCAGTCAAGATGCTGTCTGCCATGTAGACCTCTGTGCCCCCACTCTTGTGCCATTCGTTAATGATGCGGTTGCCGTCTAGAAAGACCCGAATCCCGTCATCGGATCGAGCGTAAAAACGATACTTCCCGGGCTCGAATTCCAACCTGCGCATCCAACGGACAGAGAAATCATCGCTAGGAATACCTATCGCGGGGGATTCATCGGTCCAGTTAAAATTAATCTCCTGATCATTGCGTACCAATGCCCAATCGCTGTCCAGATCGGGGGTAAACCAATACTCACCTTTCCACTCCGTATAGGTCGGGTCTTGAAGTTTGTGCCACCTCAGGCGCACGCGCGCCGCACCGTTGTGTTCGTAGTATTCAAGCTTCAAATCATGCTTGCCCCGGGACATCGCAAGGTCCAGCTCTACCACACGATTGGTGCCGTCCTCCCACTCATCGACGACCAGTTGATCATCCACCCATAGCCGAGCCCCGTCATCCAGACGGACGAGGAAGTGATAAATCGCGGCTTCAAATTCGACCTCACGCGTCCAGCGCGCTGAGAAGTTATCGACGGGGATCTCCTCCGCAGGGGAACCTTCCCTCCAATTGAAATCGATCTCCACGTCGTTGCGCACCAAGGCGGGATCTCCCTCCAACCTGCGGTTATCGAAGTACTCCCCACGCCAATCGGTGATTTCAGGCGTGGGCTCCGGCCCAACGTTCACGTGTACCATTAAAGGCTGGTTCGCCATTTGACCCACGCCGAAGAGAACGTTTTGAGGGTTGCGCAACATCCAGTAACCCTTATAAGAACCCTTGATCGCTGGAGCTTGCAGGTCCACCGAGATGTCAACAACTGCGCCGGATGGGATATTTCCTGCCAACGGCATGGACGCCAGTCCACCCATTGAATATCCGCTGGTGAAGACCAAGTGATATTCCGTCGTCCACGGGCAAGTGCCTGTGTTCTCAATGCGCCAGATCTTCTCGAACCCTTCCCCCGCTGCAACATAGGTGCCGTCGGGGAAAGTCACATCCTTGATGAACGATGCCCTGTCTGTGCATGTTGGGGGCGGAACTGGGGTGTCCTCTGGCTTAGGCGTTACCGTTGGGGGCAGCAAGAAATAATCCCAACCGAAATCCACCCGCTCGATCTTCCCAGCGCCCAGAGCGATGGTCATCGAACCCGTACCTGCCATCTCAGGATATGTCCAGACGCCTGGCTGGAGATTCGAGTCGCCAGCCGAGACACAGTACACTCCAGGAGCCAATCCTGAGAAAGTGAAGCTCCCATCGGGTCCCGTTGAGGTCCTTGACAGGCCAACCGAAGGGCAAACCCCTTCACCGAGCGTCACTTCCACCGTCTCGATTCCAAGCTCCCCCTCCTCTCGGATTCCGTTCGCCAGATATCCACCTGCCTCACCGACAACCACACACTCACGGGGTGTGGTATCGCCGGTTTCATAATTCGAGCACAGGTCATGCCATATCACGCCATGGATAGAACCCGAATCCGGAGCTGGCGGCAGGGTCGGTTCCGAAGTTGGCGGGATCTGTGTCGGTCTGCTGAGGATGCCACAACCCGACACAAGAGCAACCATTGCCAACCCGAACAGAGCCAGAAACATGCTCCGAGGCAACATCTGTAGAGCGTTGGATCTCCCAGATCCTAGATGATGACCTCGAAACCAGAAAATCTTATCAAACATTGCAGTCCCTCCTATCAGCAGCCCTGCGCGATCCCATATCCACCCTCCGTCCCCCTGTTGACAGGGAGAGGTCTCCCGGCCAACTCTGTCGTGGAAGATAGAATTTCTTTCTCCCGTGAACGATTCTCTTTCAATGCGCGTGACCCCATGACCTTTTCTTCTTGCACAGTTAATGAGGAGGTGGTGGTGAGAGACAAATCTGTATGGTTTGACCCCATCAATAGCTCGAGCGAGCGTTGACGCGCTTCTCTTCTCAGCGCCCTTGCCTTCTCCATGGTATCACGCTTCTCTTCGTCACCATCTATGGGCTTGCTCAACCACCTTTGAACGCCGTACAAAATCGCAATCGAGATCACAATTGTTGCAATCTGGTATGCAATAGAGATAATGTTTCCTGTATCCACCTTGTCCTCCTTGTTATACCCTACTTCATATAAAACCCGGGCACGTTCCAACATTTCTCTCATGAATAGCATACTGTCAGCGCTCACTGAGTTCATCCGACAGCTGGTGGGGTTGGGGGATGCTCGCTGGCGGGTCTTTTCCCTGGTCAAGTGGACAGGTAATCCTTGGCTTCGTGTCCTATAGAAAGCTTGCCCTCATCCAATGCCATTAAGCGATCTAGAGGGGAGGTGGTCTCAACCAAGCCTCGACGGATTCCTGCTTCAACATCCGACATACTGTTGTTGCTCCGTCAACCTAGATTTGATGCACAATATTGGTTGAAGCGCTCCGAGTCAACATCGCTATCCCTATCCTGATAATTTGACGAACTCACCACAAGGCTCGTAGGAGGGAGCCTACTGAAGGGTCGTTGAGGGGCGCTAAGCGAAGACAGTCATCCTTCGACAGGCCTTGTCCTGAGCTTGTCGAAGGGCTCAGTATGACTGTCTTGTGCCGAAAGTAGAAGAAACACTGAGCTGGTGTTGCTCTGAGTTCGTCGAAGGGGTCGCCGAAGGGATTAACTCCGACCCTGTGTCATTCCGAGCGAGCCACGCGAGCGAGGAATCCCTGTGATGAGTCTTTTCGTTCATTCCATCACAGGGATTCTTCGCGCCTTGCGGCGCTAAGAATGACACCCTCCCAATGTCATCCTGAGCCCCTCGGCCTTGCTCGGGACCTTCGGCTCCGCGAAGGATCTCGTTTTCCGAATTAGAACGCCTCTCTTTCCCACCAACGAGATTCTCACCCTTCGGGTACGATGTCGTCGCGCCTTGCGGTTGTCCTGCCTATTCCGAGCCTGCCGAGGAGAGTCTAGCCGTAGGGGCAATTCATGAATTGCCCCTACATCTTTTGTAAGGGCGTATAGATTGACATCAAGCGAGGCTTGACCTATGCCCCTTGTCTTATATAGATCTACGGGTGGACGTTGACCAAAGTCCCCACACTCGCGAAGTCGAAAAGCCAGCCTGCGTCCGATGGTTTTAGATTCACACAACCGTGACTCATCGGCGTCCCAAAGCTGTTGTGCCAGTATGCACCGTGAAGAGCATATCCTTGGTAGAAATACATGGTGTATGGAACATCCTCGAGGTAATATCCCGGTCCTCTCATGTCGGTGAACTCGAGCTTGACCCAGATCCTAAATTGCCCGTTTACGGTTGGGTGAGCGGCGGTCCCGGTCGACACCACGAACGATTTCACCGGGGCAGAACCGTCATAGGCGGTAAGTCGCTGCTGGCCGACATCAACATCGATCCAGCGTCCCTCGTCAGCCAATTCGCTCGGATCCAGGCTATAGGACCATGATTCAACATAGTTGCGATCCGGTTTCAAATCGACAACGACCTCCACCCAAAACGGGCGATCGGCGTCCTTTCCGATGCCAAAGAGAGTCTCGTTGGTGTTGCGAAGCATCCAATAGCCTTTGTATGACCCTTTCGTTTCTGGGGCTTGCATAGCCATTGACAGATCAACCGTGCTTCCGGGTAGGACTTCTCTTGGGAGGGGGACATCATCCTGCGTACCTAAGTGATCACCGCCCTCAAACACAAGTGAGTAATCTTGCGTCCACGTGCAGGTGCCCGTGTTCTTGAGTCGCCAGACCTTTTCGAAAGCCTTCTCAGGGGCGATGTAGGTTCCGTCCGGGATGGTCACATCTTCCACAAAGGTTGCCCTATCTGTGCATGTCGGCATCGGACCAACTGCATCTTCGATCTCATCCAATTCCGCAGCCGGTCTTTGTAAGTAATCCCATCCGAAGTTCAATCCGTCCCTATTTTCTCCTACACCCAAGCTGACGGTCATCCACCCAATCCCTTTTCCATCATCCACTTTAGGATAAGTCCACATCCCTGGCATCACCTTCGCAAGTTTTTGTAAGACGGAGCTGTTCACCCAAACACAATACTCCCCGGCAGCCAATCCCGAGAAGGAATAGCTCCCATCAAGCCCTGTACTGACGGTCGCCAAGCCCTTTGAAGGACATCGACCGATACCGAGCGAAATCTCAACATCCTGGATCCCGGGTTCCCCTTCTTCCAGCATGCCATTGGCCAGGTACATTGCGCGGGAGGATTCCCATACACATCCCTGTTGCAACGTATCTTCGTCATTGGAACTTTCACAGAGATCATGCCACACGACACCGCTGATGGTGCTGCTCGTTGGCACGGATGAAGTAGAGGTGGGCTCTGAATCCACCAACGGCTGTGCTGGATCGCTCGGATAGATCCATGCTACGACGAGGGTGGCCCACATGAGCGCTGCCATGGTGAGGAAAATCCACTTTAATCGCCTCTGTCCTCTAGGGGAACCAGCATTTCCCTGTGCTTTGACCCGCTTTGTGGGTGAAGTTCTCGTGTTTTCTCTCATTTTAGTCACCTTGCCTATCCATCGATCTAAAATAGCGTTGCACAAACCACATACGATACTTGCATATACGTTACAAGAAATTCGCTGGTGAGCCGTCAGGCACTTGGGCTGTGTTGCAAACGCCAGAGGCGGAGTCTTTTCCCTGGTCAGGTGGCCAGGGTATAACTAGCCCATAAGACGTTGACACCCCACCTGTGCCGTACGATACTGGAAGGCATGATCAACACAGGATTCCGATATTAGACCTGAGGGCCAAACGGAAACAGGGATGCCTTTAATGACATCGTCGACCGAAGAGGGGGTTCTTTCCTATATGAGAGTTCGCCTAGAGCATAAGACGGGCCGCAGCCGGGTCTCTTACTTCATGATGGGACAGAGATCATCACCGTTTAAGTGCACTCTCATCACCCCATTTGGAGGAACTTTTCTTCGATCGCCTCTAAAACGGTGCATCACATGAGACAAAAACTGCAGATCCCAGTCCTCTTTCTCATTGTCTGCTTCGCTTTTCTTGCTGTTGCACCTGTCCTGGCAGCCAGTCAAGTCACAAATCCCTACAGTCCACTTGTCGCGAGCAACGCGAGCAACCCCCAAGCCCAAACCAATACGATTCGATTTGAGAGGATATCGCTCGAGGAGGGGCTATCCCAGGGCACGATCACGGCTATCTGGCAAGACTCTCAGGGCTACATGTGGTTTGGAACAGAAGACGGCCTCAACAAATATGACGGCACCCAATTCACCGTGTACAAACATGATCCAGAGGATCCCCTGACCTTATCCGATGGCTACATATCGGCGATTCATGAAGATCGAAACGGGGATCTGTGGATAGGCACAAGAAGCGGTTTGGATCGGTTCGACCGAACGACCGGGACATTCACCCATTTCCAACATGATCCGGACGATCCGGTAAGCTTAGGCGGGACATGGGTTACGGCGATCCACGAAGATCTTTCAGGGAATCTGTGGGTGGGCACAATCACGGGTCTTGATTTGTTGGATCGCGACACAAACCAGTTCGTCCACTACCGATATGCCCCAAATGATCCAGGCACCTTGTCCGATGATTTTGTGAGAGTGATTTATGAGGATCGAGACGGTAATCTGTGGGTGGGAACGAATAGCGGGTTGGACCTGTTCGATGGAACAAGTGAAACCTTCTTTCATTATCTTCACGATCCCAGGGACTTGCATAGTATTAGCAATGATCAAGTAACTGCTATCTATGAGGATCAAGAAGGAACCTTATGGGTCGGAACGGAGGCAGGAGGGCTCAATCAGCTCAACGGGGCATCAAATACCTTTATTCGTCACCAACACGACGCCGAGGATCCAAATAGTTTGAGCCACAACCGAGTCCGGGCCATTCTTGAAGATGACGCGGGTCGACTGTGGATCGGAACCCAAAATGGTCTTGATCAACTTGACCGGCATCGGAACCGGTTCATCCACTATCGTCATGACCCGGGCGATTTGTACACCCTGAGTAGCAATACGATCTGGTCCATCTTCGAGGATCGAACTGGCGTGCTCTGGTTTGGTACATACGGGGGCGGGTTAAGCAAATACAATCGGTCGACAGATCAATTCGTCCTATTCCAGCAAAGACCGGATCTCCCCAATAGCCTGAGCGAAAATATGATCTGGTCCATATGCGAGGACCAGAATGACATCCTATGGATCGGAACCTTCAATGGGGGGCTCAATAAGCTGGACCGCACCTCGGACACCTTCACGGTATACCAGCATGATCCTAAAGACCCCACCAGTATCATCAGTAATGATGTACGTGCCATTTTGGAAGACCATAGCGGGACTTTGTGGGTTGGCACAAACGCAGGACTCGATCAATTCGACTCAAAAACGAAGACGTTTACTCACTACCAGCACGATCCCGAGGATCCCAGCAGCATAAGCGACAACCAAGTTCGTGCACTCTATGAAGACGCAGCCGGAGACTTGTGGGTTGGCACGCGAACCGGAGGCCTTAACCGCTTTGACCGCGCTACGAAAACCTTTACTCGATACCAATACGACCCAAACGATCCTACCAGTCTGAGCGATGACCGCGTGTGGTCTCTCTACGAGGACAGCTCGGGGAAGCTGTGGGTGGGCACTTTGGGAGGCATTAACGTTTTGGATCCGATCAGCAATCGCTTCACACGTTATCTCCACGATCCTGATGACCCACAAAGCCTGAGCAACAATGCGATCTTCTCATTTCAGGAGGGCCCAGCAGGGATGTTTTGGGTCGGAACATGGGGTTCTGGCCTGGATCGTTTTGACCCTACCACCCAAACGTTTGCTCATTTCACAGAGAAAGATGGATTGCCCAACAATGTCATTTATGGCATTGAGGTAGATAGAGAAGGATACCTTTGGATAAGTACAAATAGGGGCTTGTCCAAGTTTGACCCGCGCACAGAGACATTCCGCAATTATGACATCAGCGATGGCCTGCAGGACAATGAATTCAACGTTGGAGCTCATTTCCGCAGCGATCGCGGAGAGATGTTTTTTGGGGGCATCAGCGGTTTTAACGCCTTCTTTCCGGAACAAATCAAGGATAACCCTAATCCTCCGCCAATCGTCATCACGTCCTTTGCGAAGTTCAATCAAAAAGTACGCATAGATCTGTCTGAGGGCGAACACATACCGTTATCCTACAAGGATAACTTTATCTCCTTCGAGTTTGCGGCTTTGGACTATGCTGCGCCCGAGAAAAATCAATACGCTTACATGTTGGAAGGGTTTGACAAAGAATGGGTGAATGCGGGGACGCGTCGCTATGCAAGTTACACGAATCTCAGCGGAGGAAGCTACGTCTTTCGCGTCAAAGGTTCAAACAGCGATGGCATATGGAATGAAGAGGGGATCTCGGTTCGCATCACCGTGACACCACCCATCTGGGAAACCTGGTGGTTTCGAGGGATCCTGCTCCTTGTATTGATCGGGAGCGGAATCGGTGGCTATCGATTACGTGTCAGGACCATCGAGAGGCGCAGCCAAGAACTCGAAAAACAAGTCGAAGAAAGGACGCGCGAGATCGAACGTCGTACCCAGGAGTTGGAAGCACTCTATCACGCAGACGCAGAACTGTACCGTCATGTCCGTCTAGAGGAGGTGCTGCAAACCCTAGTACACATTGCAGTGGACATCCTCAGGGCGGATAAAAGTTCGTTGCTGTTGTGGGATGAGCAGAGGGAGAATCTGACCGTGCGCGCTGCTTATGGTTACCACCCACACACCTTGGATCAGATGACCTTTGCCAAAGACGAGGGGACCGTGGGTGTTGTCGTTGCCACAGGTCAGACGGTCATCGTAGAGGACGCCAAAGAAGATCCACGGGTCGCCGAACGTATCATCGATGCGGAGGGAATCCGTTCTTTCATGCATGTGCCCATCAAAGTCGAAGGACAAATCTTTGGTGTTTTTAATGTGGATTATGTCCAACCGCGCGCATTCGGCAGTGATGAACTGCGTCTTTTCGAGGCTCTTGCTCAGCGAGCTGCCTTGGCCATCGAGACGGCGCAACTCTACGAGCAATCGCAGCAATTGGCGGTTGTACAAGAGCGCAGCAGGATAGCAAGGGACCTGCACGATGCGGTCACCCAGACCCTCTTCTCTGCCAGTTTAATTGCTGAGGTTCTACCGCGCATATGGGAGCGCGATGCAACTCAAGGACAGAGTCGGTTGGATGAGTTGCGTGAGTTGACACGTGGCGCACTGGCAGAGATGCGAACTCTGTTATTAGAACTCCGTCCAGCGGCTCTCATTGAAGCAGATTTGGGGGAGTTGCTTCGCCAGCTTGCTGAGTCTGTCATCGGTCGGGCGCGCATCCAAGTCTCCGTTGAAGCAGACAGTGAGTGTAATCTTCCTCCCGAAGTTAAGATTGCCTACTACCGCATTGCCCAAGAGGCCCTGAACAACGTGGCCAAACATGCTCAGGCAAGCCAAGCATGGGTCAGCCTACGCTGCTCGGAGAAGGACGTTATACTTCGCATCAGAGATGATGGAAGGGGATTCGACCCAGCCAGCATCACACCGGATCAATTGGGGATGGGCATCATGCGGGAGCGGGCCGAGGATGTCCATGCCAAGCTAGAGGTCTCGAGCGAGATGGACCAAGGCACACAGGTTCAAGTCGTCTGGAAGAGATCATAGTCAAGGATACTGATCTTCCATGGCAGAGATGAGTCGCATACGCGTGCTGATCGTTGACGATCACGCCGTGGTCCGCAACGGGCTGACAACCGTTTTGCGAATCTATGACGACCTTGAATTGGTCGGCGAAGCCTCCAATGGAAAAGAAGCCGTGGATCTTTGCCAGCAAGTGCGACCAGATGTGGTTTTGATGGACCTCATGATGCCCATCATGGATGGTGCTGAGGCGACGAAGGCCATCCGACAGCGCTGCCCTCAAATACAGGTTATTGCACTTACTAGCTTTAAAGAAAAGGACTTGGTACAAGGAGCCTTAGAGGCAGGCGCGATTGGATATCTACTCAAGAATGTATCGACTGAAGAGTTGGCGGATGCCATCCGCGCCGCCCACACCGGGAAACCCACAATGGCCCCCGCTGTAATCGAGGCCTTGACCCAGGCTCAAAGAATGGAACAACTTGCCCGGGCAATCCTCGATACTTCCCCCGAGCCTGCCGACTTAGCAGCACTGTTGAAGGAACACGCCCCCGAGATGTTCCCCGACAGCGCAATTGAGATCCGGATCTACCCTGACCAGACCTTAATGCACGATCCTTCCGGTCACCCGCCGATACCGGAGTCCGCCTGGCAATGGCTGCATACATCATCCCGAGCATCTTGTTTCTCCCCAGGAGCAGAATTACCGTGGGGAGGGGTACAGACGGACGACGGCGCCTTGCTCCTGGTTCCGATCACCGGATTCGAGAGCCGGGTGCCGATGGGTGGCATCGCAATTCGCCGGCAGCGGGATCCACACGCAGCAACCGAATTAATCCCCGTGATCAAATCGCTTGCGGCACAGATCTCCTCGGCGATCCATAGCGCTCATGTCCGCGCTCAAGCGTTAGAGCACCAGAAGGTCGCTCAGGAGTTGGCCCTAGCTGGGCAGATTCAGGTTAGCTTTCTGCCCGAGAGCCTGCCAGATCTGGATGGCTGGCAATTTGCGGCCACGATGGAGCCGGCGAGAGAGACCTCCGGCGACTTCTACGACTTTATCCCTCTACCCAACGGGCATTGGGGCATCGTGATCGCTGATGTGGCCGACAAGGGTTTGGGGGCAGCTTTATACATGTCCTTAGGCCGTTCTCTGATCCGCACTTATGCTACTGAATACCCCGCTCGACCTGATCGCGTGCTCCTTGCCACCAATCGCCGCCTTCTCTCCGACACAAGCGCCGGTTTGTTCATAACTACCTTCTATGGCGTCCTTGACCCCACCAGCGGTACATTGACTTATTGCAATGCAGGGCATAACCCACCCTATCTCATCCGCGCTCAAGACGATAAGAGGGTTCAGCTTCTTTTTAAAACCGGAATGGTGTTGGGCGTCACCGAAGAGGGGAGCTGGGAACAAAGCGAGACACAACTTGTACAAGGTGATACGTTACTGCTTTACACAGATGGGCTTATCGATGCTCAGGATAGCTCCGAGACTCCATTTGGCGAGAGGCGCTTGAAAGAGACCATCGTGGCTCATACAGGGCACTCAGCCCAGGATATCCAAACCGGACTTCTTAGAGAACTTCACTTCTTCATGGGCGATGCACCCCAGGCCGATGACATCACCTTGGTGGTCATCATCAGAGAATCATGAGGAAGAACGATGTCATCGCTGTAAAATCGCGTAATAAAATGTATGATGAACGATTGGGTGCATTGTCCGATGACCCGGGAAAGGTAGTGCAATGACTGACGTGGAATCCATTCGAGTGTTGCTGGTGGACGATCACCGCGTGGTGCGTAGTGGATTGAGCGCATTTCTGCTGGCTTTCGACGATCTGGAATTGGTCGGAGAGGCGGACAGCGGAGAAACAGCTATCCTCCTGTGCAACAAGGTCAAGCCAGATGTCGTGCTGATGGACCTGGTGATGCCAGGTATGGATGGCGCCGAGGCCACCCAGGCCATTCGCGAACAATATCCCGACGTTCAGGTTATTGCCCTCACGAGCTTCAAAGAAGAAGATTTGGTCCAGAGAGCGTTGAAAGCTGGGGCGATCGGCTACCTACTCAAGAATGTCACGGCGGATGAGTTAGCTGAAGCCATACGGGCCGCCAAAGCCGGCCAACCTACACTGGCCCCCGAAGCGGCACAAGTTTTGATTCAAGCCACCAGGAAGCCTCCCGAGCCCGAATTCGATCTCACCCCTCGTGAGTTGGAGGTATTAGCCTTGATGGTCGAAGGGCTGAGCAACCCTGAGATCGCCGCGCGCCTCGTGATCAGCCGCTCTACCGCAAAGTTTCACGTCAGCGGCATTCTCTCCAAGCTCGGCGTCTCCAGCCGCACAGAGGCAGTCGCCCTCGCACTTCAACAAAACCTGGTCGACTGATCAGTCTTGAAACCCCCACATTGTCCCATCTCATATCTCCCTCGGTGTCCGATGCCTGAACGGATACTTTTGTTTATCATGCTATTAGAGAAACTTGAACTCGAGGGTTCCCAAATGAGAATTCTGGTGGCGGATCAACGATCAAAAATCCGATCAGCACTGAGATTGCTTCTGGAACAAGAGCCCAACCAGAGGGTCGTGGGTGAGGCAATTAACTTAGACTCTCTGATGACCATGGTAAGCGAGAATCATCCCGATCTCGTCCTGCTCGAATGGGAGTTGACAAAAAGGCAATCTACTGAAATCCTTTTGGTTTTGAGAAAGCTTATACCTGGGATCAAAGTCGTCGCATTGAGCGGAAATCCTGAGGTCAGTTCATTGGCCCTGGAAGCCGGCGCCGACGCTTTCGTCTGCAAGTGCGATTCGCCGGAAAGATTGTTGGCAGCGGTGAGCGCCATTAGTTAACATAGGAGGAGAATGGAAATGAATAACAGATTATCAACATTCGTACTTGTGCTACTTTTGAGCACATTGATCTTCAGTGGATGCAAGGCGACCACAGACCAACCACAGGGTTGGATTAGATATGACAATGAGAAATATGGCTACAATCTACACTACCCACCTGACTGCACTTTTGGAGCCCTGCCGGCGGGATGTAAAGAGAAGCCACCGGAAGAAAGACCCCAGGAGTGCCTGTGCTTCATAAATGGCGAAAATCCGGATGATGCTTTTCTGCAGGCCTTCTTGGGCGAGGGGGATCAACTAACACTTGCGGGTTTTACTGTCTCCCATTATGACACACCCGTTTTTAATCCACCTCCTGGTACGGATCTCATCGGGTGGATTAAAGATAATTTCTCCGAGATGTTCGAGGACATCCCCGATGAGACAAACATGGAGATCGGCGGAATCCCAGCAGTGAGCATCTACAGCCCTCCATCACCCATGGCTCCCTCTTATGAGGAAATATACTTTATCAAGAACGATATCCTCTTCCGTATCAACATGTTAGATGTTGATAACGATGACAATAGAGAGCTGTATGACTTCGTGCTCCAGTCCTTTAGTTTTAAGGAGTAATTCTTGCCAGCGAAGGTCGCGGCATCTTTTAAACTGACACGTTGCAAGAATCAGGATGTAACCACCAAGTTACACACTGATTTGGGTAATTTCCTAAAACAGGCGCCGGATGGCTGGCAAGAATCTCTCAGCGAAGCCACTCGGCGCCACGCAGACCTACATCCCGGTAGATCCAAAAACCCTCACACAGGAAACATGCTCCCATGCCTGTCCTGAGCCCCTCGGCTCGCTCGGGACCTATGGCTCCGCCGAAGGACCGCCAACGGTCAGGCTTCGGCGTGAGGCTGCATGGTGAGCTACATGGTGAGCTTGTCGAACCACTGTCGAACCATCAGCTGAACGGAGTGAGAGCCTGACCTGCTGGAGAATTATGTAAGAAATGCGTCGGATTGGGCACAGAAAACCATTCAATAATAAGATTTAGCTACAACTGTTAGGATCCGAGTCTCAGCACAGGCTTAAGCCTACGGCTACAGTTTTCCTTTGTATCTGAAGGGCATTCAATAACCACCTCCCCGCG
>DUEW01000017.1 GCA_011174845.1 Anaerolineae bacterium
CACAACACAACCGTGCAACCGGTCAGCGCCTCGGCATCGTGAGCATGCCCTACACGGATACCAGGAACATCTGTGATGGAAGTTATTCCGCCCATTATGAACTCCTAGAGATTAAAGGGATTAGGGATTGGGGATCAGGGATTAGGATTAAATCCTATTGCATGATGGGTCCCTGTAACCATTTCCTTGATCCCTAACCCCTAATCCCCGATCCCCTCTTTCCTTTTTATCCTAGCTTATACCCTATCTTCCGCAAGAACGCCTTGCGCTCGGCGATGTCCTCTTCGCTCTCAACGCCCTTGGTTTTCATCCCATCGATCACGCCTAGGATCCCCCTTCCCTGATCCGTTTCGGCCAGGATCACCTCTACTGGATTTGCAGTCGCGCAGTAGATTCGACACACCTCGGGAACAGCTTTAACCGTATTGAGCACGTTAACGGGGAAGATATTTCCTAGGAAGATCAAGAATATGTGCCCGGCAGAGAGCGCGAGTGCGTTTTTCTTTGCCAACTCGACCAGTTCATCAGACGTTCCACTCGCCCGCACCAGGGCTGGACCGGAAGATTCACAAAAGGCCACACCGAACTCAACGCCAGGCACAGAGCTGACCAAGGCCTCATGAATATCCTCGACAGTCTTGATGAAATGGGACTGGCCCAGAATCATGTTGACCGACTCTGGTTTCTCGATCTTGATCGTCAGCAACTCCATGAACACGCCTCCTTTGACGAGTCAAAATTAGTGGACCTTTTGATGGAACGAGGGACCTGTGGTGTTAGGCAGAGGGGATCCGATCATCTTGCCCAAACTAGAGAGCTCGCCAGATCCTCGCCCCAGGCCCACTTCCCATTGTAGCCCAGTCCTATAGATGATACCTTAATGAGTTGGTAGAAGACCAATGCATCGAGATATTCATCAGATGTTGGAGTGGCGAAGGGAGTGGATTCGTCAAACAGGGTTGAGAGCATTCCCTCTCCCCTGTGGGGAGAGGAGAATAAGAGAGTCGTATTTCAGCTTCCGGGATGTAGCCTTAACCCTCAAGAACGGTCAAGAAAGCCGTTCTGTCAGCTTCGGTGAGTTTCTTGGCTGCCTGCTTGAGGGTTGTGCGTGCTGTACGCGAGGGTGCAGCTCCGGCCTGCGCCATTAACCATTCTCGACCCAGATCGTAATGCCGTTTGATCACCTCCCGGACCGACCAATCGACCGCCTTACGGATGTAATTCTCTTGGTCATCCAGGAGCGCTTCACAGATCGCCAAGGTCCGTCGGTCGAGATCAGTTGCCACATTCTCGGAATGTTTCCCACGACGGAGGTACACGGGCGCTACCAAGGCCGCTCGACGGACCCATAAGTTCTCGCTTCCCGCCCAGCCTTCGATAACATCCATATAACCATGATCTTCAGCCAAGGCTTGACCCAACAGCGCCATGCACAGTTGATCGCAGCTCTCCCAATTGCCCACATCAGGCAGGAAACGCTCTCCCAAATGCCACCGTTCTGCTGGTTTTAATTTAAGTTTGGCCAGGATAAAAAGCGCGACCAACTGGTGCTCACGACTGCCTTGCCCCCAACATGTCAGCGCGATCGCCCACAAGTCATCGTTATCTGTTTTATAAGCACTCACCACCTCAATCGCCATCTTGCGCAGAAAGGGAACTTTAACACCGTAGAGCTTACCTGCACCTGGGACGACCATTTTCATTCCGGCCAAGTATTCCTCATTGCCAACATGCCGCACGAAAGCTTCTTCCAGAGCATCCACGACCTTCTCGGGAATAGGATCGGGAGGTAAATCCCTCAACAAAAGCTCATCCTTCTCCATCCCCTCCCTCCAAGCGAAGTTGCTGTGCGGACGCTCCACCTTCATATACCTCTCTCAATTCCACTCCTAACATCTCAGCAAATTGACGAACGCTTTCCGGGCTGTGACCAGCGTAGTGATTGTTGAAGAAACCGTAAACATCAACCCCTCGCTCCAGAAAGCGCCGGACATGTTCAGCCCAGACCTCGAGCTCTTGGGTTCGATCGATCTGGATGCGATCGAACTTCAGGATATCCTTGCGTCGGCCCAACCAACGGATGACGGTGAAATCGGCCGTGATCCAGTCAAGTTTGGGCATGTAATGCAAATCCTGAAGAACCATGGCAGTATTGTGATTCGAGAGCATCTCGCCCAGGTTGATCGTGAGCCAGGCTCGATTACGTACTTCGACAGCATATCTGGGTCCTTCGGGCAGGTTTCCTAAAAAATCGTCCAGGCGATCGATATAGTCCGGCGTAAAATCATAGGCGAACTGCAGGATGAGCGCTGCTAGTTTGTCGCCAAGAGCTTGCATGGTAGCAACGAAAGCCTCCGCATCGCCGAGGGCTCGATCGAGCTTCTTCTCATGGGTGATCAACTTGGGAAATTTAGCTGCAAATTGAAAATTCTGAGGCGTTCTTTCTCGCCAACCCTGAACCGTGTTTGCTCGAGGTGCCCCGTAGAAGGTGGAATCGATCTCCACGATGGGGAAACGCTGGGAATATTCCTCAAGATACAGGTTCCTCGCTGTACCGGCGGGATAGAAAGGTCCAACCCAATCAGGGAAGGAGAACCCCTGAGTGCCGAGCAGCAACCTACCTCTCGATTCTTCTACCATACCTACGTCCTTTCAAACCACATGCACACTAAGGAGGGTTGCTGGGATCCACAGAGCCATTCCCCGATCCCTATATCAGCTGATCCCTTTCCTCTTGTCCCTATCCCTCCTTCCCCAACAATGCCACCACCCTCTCCATAATCTCCTCTGCGACCTCAGCTTTGCTCATAAGAGGCAGCTTCTCGACAGCGCCCTGCGCGTTTATCAGGGTAACGCGGTTGGTGTCGACGGCGAAGCCAGAATCAGAGGCCGTGATATCGTTCGCGACGATCAAGTCAAGTTTCTTTTCTTCTAACTTAACTTGTGCGTTCTCAACCATATCTTGGCTCTCAGCAGCGAAGCCAACCACGACTGTTGGGTGATCGGTCTTTTCTCTGTGTGAGGCCACCAAACCTAAGATGTCATCTGTCGGTTCGAGTTGCACTTCCGGTGGGCCCTTGCGACGTTTGATCTTGCTCTCCACAACCTTGGTCGGACGAAAGTCCGCCACCGCTGCGGCCATGAGCAACACATCGCTGCCTTCAACCTCGGATAGTACGGCATCTCGCATCTCGTTGGCCGTAGTCACGTCCAGCCGCCTCGCGCCGACGGGTGTCGCTAGATGAACCGGTCCGGTGATGAGGGTGACTTCTGCTCCACGGTCAAGCGACGCCTGCGCCAGGGCAAACCCTTGTTTGCCGGATGAACGGTTAGCCACCACCCGGACCGGGTCAATCGGTTCATGCGTACCGCCAGCTGTAACCAATACCTTTCGGCCAGCGAGTGACCCTTCCCGTCCAAGGACCCATCGAATGTGACCCATGAGCTCCGCCGGCTCGACCATGCGACCTTTTCCGATCAATCCAGAAGCCATACGGCCCTCTACGGGTCCAACCACGACCACCCCTCGCTCTTCAAGCGTCTTGAGATTGTCCTGGGTGGCAGGATGCTCGAACATACCGGAATCCATCGCTGGTGCGAGCAACAGCGGACAACGAGCGGCCAGAGCTGTCACGGTAAGCAGCGAATCGGCCTGGCCATGAGCCAACTTGGCGATCGTGTTGGCCGTAGCCGGCGCGATGACCAGGAGATCGGCACTCTCAGCCAAGCCAATATGTAGCACGTGGGCTTCGCTCCCCCACAGATCGACGTCGGTATACGCCCGAAGACCGGTGACGGATTGAAAGGTTAGGGGACGGACGAACTGTTGGGCCGCCTCCGTCAGGATCACCTCGACCCGTGCGCCCGCTTGTGTTAGCTTCGAGGCCAGATCGACGGCCTTATAGACCGCGATCGACCCGGTGATCCCTATCAAGATTCGACGCTCTTCAAGAATTCGAGACTTGGCTTGTTTATTCATAGTCTTCGGCCTCGCCATTTCCAAAAAGTCGTGCGTTGGCACTATGCAACCGAGTTCCCTGCAGTTCGATACCTCGGTCATCGTTTATTCTAGGATGATTGTACCGTCTTCTCGGAAGCTCAACCAATAGCCATTTTCGAACATGCCAATGATAACCACTGCTTAACACGAAGACGATCCCTCAATCATCGTCGTACTTTCTATGGATATTTTACATCGACCTCCGGAGATCCCATGCTTCCCACGAGCTTGAAGCTCACGGGAAGCTGATTCCAACGTGCGACTCTTGTCGCACTGTCTCTGTCTAAAGGATGCTATACCTCAACGCAGAGAAGCCCCATGAACTCAAACACTAGCCCAATCAACCAACAAATACTGAGGCTCCGATCCTGCTAATGGTTAACCCAAAATCTTAAACAACTTCCGAAGTCCGTTGGACTTCGGAAGTCGAGCACCTCTCGCGACAGCGTGTAATGCGAGCCAATGAGCCTGCTGAGTCCTTCGGCAGGCTCAGGACAAGCCTACCGTCACGCCTCGACTGAGTTCGAGAGAAATACCCAGGCTCCGCCGATCCGCTTAGAAACCCACGTGCTTAAAATACACTCAGTAAGTCGATCCCGTGATTCCTTAATTCAAGCGTACCTCTTTTGTTGGGCGGCCCTCGAACGACGATAGACGAAAACACCCGCCGTGAAGACAATGACGAGGCTCCACCATGCAAACGCCAGTGGACCGGCGACAACTTTCCATTGCCCGCTGTCCATGTAGTAGTACAAATCCATTTTAGAGGCGATATAGCGCCCATTCCACTTCTTGATATATTGCAGGACGCGGTTGTAATCGCTTGCGTCAAAATACAGATAATGAAAATACTTCTCGTCAGCTTCAAGCAGAAAGACAAGGATTAGATCTGGACGGGCTTCTATACTCTTAATACCACGTCGTGTGCCGAGGAGTTCTTGCATGGCATCCTCGTCGCCTTCACGCAGCACTGGTTCAAGACCGATCGCCACCATGCCCGGTGAAGGGTAGCGCTCCAGGTATTCCTCTGTGAAATATGCGGGGTCGTAACGGGTCAATTCATCAATCTTCGCATAAAGAAAGAGGATTGCGACGATGATCACTGGAACGAGCATCAACCCGATAAAGTACGGCCAATCAATAATTCTCTTTTTATCCATCCTCACCTCTCCCGGACACAGGCATAAAGGTCGAAACCTGATCCCGTGGTCCGCCATCATTCTATGTGAAACGACGAAATCCCTGTTTTTTAATAAAAGTTTTGCGACTTACGCCCATTAAACCTCTCGTTACACGCCTCATCCAATTCAAATATCTTGCAGAACGATTTACAGGATGCCCTCAAACCGAAGATCAACTGTCCTCTCGTTTAAATCTACCGAAATCCATGAAATCAGGTTTTTCAAAGGACGTACAAAATCATGCCTTCAGACCTTAGATCATCCGAAATGATCCGATGAGCCAACCCCCTACATCCTAGATCAAAAACATTTTCCACAATCTTTCTCGTTTTTCTAAGCCCCACTCATCCTAGGACCGCCTATGTAACAATCCTGTCGCGCAAAGAACGATCGCGAAAAACCCCCGCAACGCCCAGAATCACAAATATGGCACCGCTGATCGTCCAAAGGGTGATCGGTTCACTCAAGATCAACGCGCCCAACAATACGGCGATGACCGGATTGACGTAGGCATATGTCATCGCGATGCTCGTCGGCAGCAGTCTTAACACCTGGACAAAGGAAGTAAAGCCAATCAACGAGCCAAATAGCACCAGATATCCCCAGGCCAGCCAGGCATGGGCCGTGGGAACTGGCTTAGGTTCACGAAAGGCAACCACCAAGATGAGAAACCCTATACCGCCAATCAGGGATTGATAACCTGCGCTCACTTGGGGTGCTAAAGACACAGGACGTCTGCTCTGTAATACCGAGCCAGTCGACCAACTGATCGAGGCGCCCAGCAGAGCGAGGACAGCGATTACATCCGCTCTCATGCCAGCGCGTAGTGTTGGAACACTCAGCAGCGTAATACCCAAAAATCCAACCAGCAAGGCAAGGATCAACCGTAAGGAGGGTACACGTCGATCCAGCATGGCCTCGATCAACGCCACCCAGATAGGGGTAGTGGCAACGACCAGTGCCGCCAACCCCGAGTCTGCCCGCTGCTCTGCCCACGTCACCAAGCCGTTGCCGCCCGTCCATAACAACAATCCTGAACCAATCAGCACCACCAACTCCTCACGCGAAGGTCGGATCCGCTTCCGCCTCAGGACTCCCAGGATCAGAAGCAAGGCACCCGACAAAATCGCGCGCGTCATCGCCATCGTGAATGGCGGAAACCCCGAGCCCTCCCGGACAGCGATTCGAATAGCCAGGTAGGTGCTGCCCCAAATTACGTAAACGATTGACAAATACAAAAAGCCAGTGGGAATGACCCTGGCGCGTTGAACCTGTCCACTCGTCACACTTGGTGTAGTTTGCATCTGGTTCTTGGATGGAATCTCTTCCATGTCGAAAAGATCACCTTAGATACCACTATATGAGCAAAAGGTTCACAATCCAATACGCTCATCACCGATCAAGAAGATTTCGCACTTTGTCAAATACCTGATCGAGCATTTCATCTGTCAAACGCCCGGTTTGGGTGTTCTGACGACTGGGATGATAACACGCAATGAGCGTCGGAAGTGGTGAATCGAAGCCGAAAGAAGCTCCATGCTCGAAGATCAGGCGCGAGTGGATCATTCCGTACTCACGAAGCATCCGTTGGTAGCCATCAAAAGCCACCCACCCCAATGCAAGCACAACACGGATTTGATCGAGCAACCGGAGCTCCTGTTCCAAGAAGAGGCGACAGTTGGATAATTCCTCCGCCTTTGGGCGGTTCCCCGGAGGGGCGCAACGGGCAACAGCTGTAAGATAGGCACCATGCAGTTCCAGCCCATCGTCTCTATGCGCAGACGTAGGCTGGCTGGCAAAACCGGCTCGATACATCGCGGGTAACAACGTCCTCCCGGAGCTATCGCCTGTGAACATTCTTCCAGTACGGTTGGCTCCATGGGCGGCAGGTGCTAAGCCGAGGACCACCAAGCGCGCCTCACGATCACCGAATCCTGGAACAGGTTTGCCCCAGTAGTCCCATTCCAGATAGGCACGGCGTTTCTCCCTCGCTACCTTTTCGCGCCAGGCAACCAGGCGTGGGCAGCGTCGGCAGGCCACCACTTCGGAGGTTAGCGTCTTCCAATTCCTGGCGGTTTTTTCTTTCACCGTTCGTTTCCTCCAGAACTACTCCCCCCAGAACTACAAAGATCCTTCAAGGCGCAGAAGTTCAGCTTTCGTCCTCACCCCGCCACGACCAGAATACCCTCCCAAGGAACCATCCGAGGCCAAGACCCGATGGCAGGGGATGACGATTGGGATTGGGTTACTGCCCAGTGCCCGACCCACCGCACGCGCCGCCTTCGGTCGGCCGATCGCTCGCGCAAGCGCACCGTAGGTGATCACCTCTCCCCGTGGCACTCTCATCACCGCGCTCAACACTGCCCGTTGGAAGTCCGTCAGAAAACGCATATCGATCGGCAAGTCAAAATCGGCGCGCTTACCAGCCAGATACTCCTCCACTTGACGGACAGCTTCGGTCATTCGCTCGGAAGATTGTATGGGGTATACACCAATATTCTTGTGAATTCTCGAGAGAAACGCCTCTTCCCCATCGCTGAAATCTATCGCGACCAAGCCACGCGCACTCAAAGCTAAATACACAGGTCCTATGGGACTTGTCTTTAGCACATCATAATAAATCCGCTCTTTTCCAGCCGAAGCCATAGCACGACGAAGCCGTTCCTGAGCGTGGGCGGTCTCCTGTGGATTCGGCCCATCGGCATATAGTTCGTCCAGCGCCGCGGTTAAGGGATCGGGAGGGGAGCCCCTATCTAACTCCTCTAACCAGTCTCCATACTCCCGCCCTACATTCATCTCTTGGCTCATGGCTCTTCCCTCGATCCTTCGGTCGCCGCCACAAACTGAGCACGCAACTTTTTCAAGGCCTGATAAACATTCGCCCTGGCGGCATCTTCCGTCCCACCCAACACGGATGCGATGACATCGTACCCCAAACCTTGGTATTTCCGCATCATGAATGAAGCACGCTGTTTATATGGCAGACCTTCCACCGCCTCCATTACCGCCGACAACATTTCACGACGGTCCAACTCGTCAAGCAGCGAGTCCCCACTCTGAAGATGGGCAGGATCAATCTCTACTCTGCGCATGGTCTCACGCTTACGTCGGGTAAATTGAGTGCGGGCGACGTTGGTCGCTATTTTATAAAGCCAAGCTCGGTAATTTGATCCTGACACAAGACGAGCGTATCCACGAAAGGCGCGTAAAAATGTCTCCTGAAGACAATCCTCTGCGTCCACGGTTTCTCCCATCATCCGCCATAAATACGCGAAGATCTCCCCACTATGTGCTTCTACCAACGTATTAAAATCCGGCTTTGAGACCATCTATGCCTCGCATCCGATTTTCCCTCCATTAATTTAACCAGCCTCCAGCGAATCTGTGAAATGATATCAGAGACGAAATGGACAATCTGAGTCAACGTGGCGTGCAAGATCCCTGGCCGCACCGAGAAGCGAAACTTTTGGATTCAACGAATACACCACAAGGGAGTTTCCCAGCAGGGAAAGACATATCGGGATCCATGTAGAGCGCGCAAGCTCTGCTTGCGCCCCCTTCGGCAAGCTCCCTTCGGCGAGCTCAGGACAGGCAGGGCACGGCAGAAGCAGAGTTTCTGGATTCCAGAATTCTCCACGAGAGGATGTTTCGCGAGGATGGAGCTGGCATCTTAATCGATGTGGAGTAGACAAACACAGTCTGTGATCAGAAGCAGAACATATTAAACAAAACACAACCGGTGAGGAGTGGCCACACTCGGAGCGATGGCTCCCTCGCCTGCATCTCAGCGATTCATCTCCCACACCAGACGCAATCCATCAAGGGTAAGCCATGGCGCGATAATCTGGATCACTTCGGTTTCGGCGGCGATGATTTCCGCCAGTCCACCGGTTGCGATCACTTTCATCTCCGGTCCCAATTCGACCCGAAAACGGTCGACCATTCCCTCCACCAGACCGACGTAACCGAATAACAAACCGGATTGCATGGCATGGACCGTATTTCGCCCGATGGCCGATGGAGGTCGAGCCAATTCTACGCGGGGTAGTTTAGCCGTACGCAAGAAGAGCGCCTCAGCGGCGATGCCAATGCCGGGTGCGATCGCTCCACCAAGATACTCCCCCTCCGTAGAGATACCATCGAAGGTTGTGGCTGTTCCGAAGTCCACAACACAAGCAGGGCCGCCATATAAGTGCTGTACCGCGGCCGCGTCCACCACCCGATCTGCACCCACAGCCTTGGGGTCTTCATAGCGGATGCTCACACCTGTCTTCACACCTGCGTCAACCACGAACGGCTGTTGATGGATATAGTTCTTACACGCTTGGAGGAACGTACCAGTAAGCGGCGGCACGACGGAGGCTAGGGCAACCCCGTGGATATCCTCTGACTGATAACCAGCATGCTGGATGAGACCGAGGATCTGAAAGCCATACTCATCCTGCATACGCTCGTGATCCGTCGCCAAGCGCCACGCCACCGCTAACTCTTGATCTTGATAAAGTCCGAGGGTGATATTGGTGTTGCCGATGTCAATGGTCAATAACATAGGATGCCTCACTAGAGTGTCAAGGGATTGGGGACTAGGAATCAGGAATCCAGCTAAACCCTGATTCCTAATCCCCTACCACCATATTGTCAATCAACCTCGTCTTGCCCATGTGGACTGCCATCGAGAACAGAGCACGTTCGACCGGTCCGTCGAGCTCTTCCAGCGTGAAGGGGTCAGCCACGGAGACATACTGCGGTCGAGCGAGCAGTTCGGTCGCTAGCACTTCAGACATCCGGCTGCGTAGGACCTCGGCGTCGCGCTCACCGGCCTCAAAGGATTGGACGGCGGTGGATAGCGAACGGTAGAGGACAGTCGCGGCTTCTCGCTGCTTGGGATCGAGGTAAGTATTTCGACTGGACATCGCCAGACCATCTGGCTCGCGTACCGTTGGACAGACGACCACTTCGAGGGGGAAGTTTAGATCCTCCGTCATGCGCTGGATCACAACCGCCTGCTGGGCATCCTTTTGTCCGAAATACGCTTTATCGGGTTGAATTGCATTGAAGAGCTTTGCGACAACCGTGGTCACCCCACGGAAATGACCCGGCCTGTGAAGACCTTCCAGCGGCTGAGAAAGTTGCTCCACTGCAACCCAGGTCTGGTAAGCTTCGGGATACATATCCTCACTGGTAGGTGTCCACACCAAATCAACGCCTTCAGCTTCCAGCAGACGCAGGTCGCGATCTAAGTCGCGTGGGTACGCACTCAGATCCTCGTTCTCGCTGAACTGGGTTGGGTTGACGAAAATGCTCACACCGACGCTGGGACACTCATTTCTCGCTCGACGAACAAGTGAAAGGTGACCCTCGTGCAAATAACCCATGGTTGGCACAAAGCCAAAGGGGTGGGGTAAGGCTACGCGGGATTTTCTCAACTCCGCTATAGCCACCTCGACTTTCATACTGAGTCTCCTTGGGTTGACGAAGCCAGTGCTCGAACGAGATGCCAAAAGACCCTGTTGACGGGCGTCCACACGCCGAGCGCTTCACCCTCATTCGCAATGGCTCCGCAGATTGCATCAATCTCAGTTGGCGCACCCCGTCGGATATCCTGGAGCATCGATGAATGGTTGCTAGCCGTACGCCCCGCCACCTCAACAGCAGCAGCGCCCGGATCATCATACGGTAAACGAATACCACGGGCTTCAGCCACAGCGGCCGTCTCCCCCGCCGCCTCGGTCATGAGTGCTAGAGCATGGGGACTCAAAAGCAACTCACCATTGGGAATACCCAAAAGGGCGGTTAAGGGGTTGATGGCAGCGTTGATCGCCAATTTTCCCCAGACCAATCCTTCGAGATCCTCAACGATCTCGATCTCAAGTTCGGCTTGACGCAGAAGGTCCGCGAACGGTTCAAGACGTGGATGCGAACCCAGGTGCGTCGGTCCTACACCACCAACACGCACCCACCCAGGACCCAGGGACGTCGCACCCATCGTCGTCACCCCCATGGCGGCTCGCTCCTCCCCAAGTATCTCTTGCAGCTGCTCAAGATTCCCGAGGCCATTCTGTAATGTGAGCGCGAGACCGTCCTTAACGAGGCAGGCCATTATCTGACGAGCAGCGCGCGCTGTCTGCCAGGATTTTACAAGTATCAATGCATGATGAACGTCGGAGCACTGCGTCGGGTCGGTGGTCGCTCGGACCGAAAAGACCTGCTCGGATCCCCGTTCATCGACCAGCCGCACGCCTCCCTTTTGCAATGCCTCCACACCCTCGACCCAGGTACCAAGCAGCGTGACCTCCGCATGTGGCGCAAGACGAGCAGCGAACAAGCAGCCCATAGCTCCAGTGCCGACGATGAGAACGGATGGCTTTGTGCTCAAGGAAAACCTCCATGATGATTAGGTACTTGGACGCTAGGATCCTAGGTGCCTTAGCGCCCAAGTGCCCACATTCATTTCAACTCTTCTAGGAACTCCTCCCACTCCTCCTCCGGCATCTCAATGCCGTGTTCCTCAGCGGGGAAGATGCTGGCCTCGACTTCCGCCTTGTAGGCGGCGAAAGCTTGCGCCATCTCGGCATGTAGGTCAGCATACTTCTTCACAAATCGCGGCGTGAAGCGATCAAACAACCCTAACAAATCATGGGTGACCAAGACCTGCCCATCGCAACCCACCCCGGCGCCAATACCGATGGTGGGTATCTCCAAGCGCTCGCTTAGGAATCGCGCCAAACGAGCTGGGATGGTCTCGAGCACGATCGAGAAACAGCCTGCCCCTTGAAGCGCGAGGGCATCCTCGATGAGCTTGCGCGCTGCGGTGGCCGTCTTGCCCTGCGCACGGAAGCCACCCAACAGATGTACAGATTGCGGTGTTAAACCGAGATGTCCCTGCACCGGGATACCAGCGCTGATGATGGCCTCAATCGCTGGAAGTCGCTCCCGTCCTCCCTCTAACTTCACGGCGTCCATGCCACCTTCCTGCAGAAAGCGACCTGCGTTCCGGACCGCCTCGTCCACCGAAGCTTGGTAAGACATGAAAGGCATGTCTCCAACGAGCAATGCGAAGCGGGCGCCTCGAGCCACCGCCTGGCAGTGGTGGATCATGTCTTTCATGGTCACCGGCAGGGTGGTCTCATAACCAAGCACAACCATCCCCAGCGAGTCACCAACCAAGATCGAATCGATCTCGGCGCGGTCGATCGCCAAGGCTGTAGCGTAATCGTAGGCGGTGAGCATGGTGATCGGCTGGCCTTGAGCCTTCTTGCGCGCCAGGCTGAGGGTGGTGACTTTCTTGCGTTCTTGAGCAGATGGAGAAATTGACACGGCTATCTCCTCCTTTGAGTGAGATGCCCATCGACCCGAGGAAGAAAATCCCGCCCGGGCCGAGGGGGCGGGACAGTAAAACTTGCTGTTGTCCTACCGTCTCGGTCGGAGTCCGATCCAAGCGGCAAGGAAATTATAGCAGAGAGTGGAGATAAGGGAACAGGAATTAGGGATTAGGGATCGGGGCATCATCGAGGCCCACCCCATCGAAATATCATTGGGTCATGCATTAACCAGCTATTTTCTTCATAAATTAGGAACTTAGACGGCAGGGATCTGCGATAAACCCGTCATTTCCTCGCTCACACGCCATAATCGTTTAGCAACAGCGGCGTCGTAGGAGTACGACGACGAGGGGACAGCCTTACACCGAATAAAATACTTGCCCGTCACACCTTCGACTTCCGGCGAGGTCGCCAAATAAATGGCCGTCTCCGCTCCCTCCGGCACACTGAGCGCGCGTAAATTCATCAACGGTCGAAGGGCTCGCACAACCCAACCGTTGTTACTACCCATGGTGGTCGCAACGAACCCTGGATGGAGAGCGTTCACCGTCACCCCGGTCCCCTCCAGCCTCCACGCCAGCTCATAGGTGAATAGGACGTTCGCTAGCTTGGATTGCCCATATGCTTTGGGTCCACTGTACTTACGGCGACCCTGCAGGTCGTCAAAGTTCATCGTCGATCTTAAATGCGAACCGGACGAGACGTTGATGATCCTCGCTGGCGCACTAGCAATCATCGTGTCGAGCAGTAAGTTCGTCAGGAGGAAGTAGCCCAAATGATTAAGCGCGAAGGTCATCTCGATACCGTCTACGCTCTCTTGGCGCCACAGGAAAAAAGCCCCCGCGTTGTTCACCAAAACATCCAAACGGTCATAGCGGTTCGCAAACTCCTCAGCCAGTTGGTATATCTCGGCTTGCGATGACAGATCAGCCAGCAGGTAATCAACCTTGGCGGCGTCTACCTCACGCTTGATCTCCCCGATCGTCGCGGCGGCTTTATCCGGATTGTGACCCAACAGGATCACCGTTCCACCTTGGTGGGCCAGAGCCCGGGCCGTCTCCTTTCCGATGCCTGAAGTGGCGCCTGTCACAATACAAACCTTTCCCTCAAGATACTTATCCTTGTGCGCAGTCAATATTTACCTCCCAATTCTTAACACATGCACCATCGCAAAGTGTAACACCACAATAAGGATATGTAGACTGGTCTGCTGATCGGCGACTTTAGGTTTGAGTGTCATCCTTAGCGAAGCAAAAAATCTTGTTTTCCGTAATCATGTACCATTCTATCCAGACAACGAGATTCTCACCCTTCGGGTACGATGTCGGCACTTTCGCGCCTCAGAATAATATCAATGGGAGGTGATTTTTAATGTCATCCTGAGCGAAGCGAAGGATCCCTATGATGAAACCCTTGAAGTCGTCGAATCATAGGGATTCTCACCCTTCGGGTACGATGTCGTCGCGCCTGACGGCGCTCAGAATGACATATCAGTGGGCGGAAGCTACATACTCAAGCATGTCATCCTGAGCGAAGGATCTCGTTTTCCGTAATCATGTACTATTCTATCCACACAACGAGATTCTCACCCTTAGGGTACGATGTCGGCGCTTTCGCGCCTCAGAATGACAGATAAGAGCGGGCTTCTTCATTTTGAGGAGCCTTGCGACGATGAAACCCCAATTCTGCACCGGTGTCCCCCAGAACTACCTCTCGCGATACAATCATCAAACCATGACGAAAACAACGCCCGTCACACGTGCCCTTGATGGTTTAGGCATCTCCTACCAGCTCCACGTTCACGATCGACCCCTGCGTTCGCTTGAGCAAGCGGCAGAAGAGCGCGGTCTTGAACCGGATCAGATCGTCCGTTCACTTCTTTTCCGCTTGGAGGACGGTTCGTACGTGCTCGTGCTGATGCCCGGGGTGGAAAAAGTAGATTGGGCCAAGCTACGCAGGTATCTGGGGGTGTCCCGTATGACAACAGCCACCCCTGAAGAAGTGCGAAATGTTACCGGTTACGAAACGGGAGCCGTCTCTCCTTTTGGTTTACTCCAACCCTTGCGTGTGATGGTTGATCGGAGAATCCTGGTACATGATGAAATATCCATCGGCGCTGGAATTCGGAACGCGGGGGTGATCTTAAAGCGTCAGGATCTGTTGGGTGCTCTCGAGCCGGAGATGGGGGATTTTGGGGAATTAGGCACCCGGTCCAGAGATTAGGGATCAGGGAATGGGGATCAGTCTATGTGCCAACCTAATCCCCAATCCCTAATACCCGATCCCTAGTCCTTTTGCAGAAAATCAACGACCTCAGACACAATCCTCTTCACCGCTCCTATCGACCTATCTAAGTCTCCGAGGACGTCCATACTATGATCTGCACCTTCGATAACAGTGAGTTCAAAGGGGCGGGAAGCGMKTAGTGYATCAAGGATCTCSGGATCGTAGAATCGATCYTGGGTTCCGATGGCWAYATARGAGGGATGGTGTATCTGAACCAAGATCGGATCAAAAAGSGGRGTGCCTAATGCCGGGSWTAAGAAGATCGCTCGAGCTTCRGTCAGGGAAGGYTCCGATTGGCAAAGGTAYGCCACCACACCTGCACCAAGCGATTTGCCCGCCAGACCGAGGCGYGGATATGYCCTTTSYGYCAGAACAGYTTCSAGWGCYGATCGACATTCCTGCATAAGACCRGGRATCACATCTGCGGAAAACGGTTCCATCGTCAATTGAAAACCGTAGGTTAATGCCAGCGTGTCCCAACCAGCGGCCCCCATCAGTTCGCTCAGATAATACAATAACGGGCCTTCTACTCCGTATCTCTCACCGGGGAAGGTCATCAACAAACCGTTTGACTCTCCCTCCTGCCGGTAGAACTTGTGTACAAGTGGATAGCCATCTGATGTTCTTAAAGGCAAGCGTACAATGTCAGACATAACAACTCCTCTACGTAAACGCTGGCTACCCTGATCAGTGTCGTAAGATGACGATATTATGGTCGCTGAGCAATGAAGGGGCTAGGGGATCCAGTGAGGCATGTATCCCCCGACAACCAACCTGTACGCCTCCTCACCCTCGATCTCGTACAACCAGATTTCGCTTGGTTGGGCCAGGTCCACCTGATTGCTGCGCATGAGCACCAAGGTCGATGAATCTAGGCTCCAGTCCAGTGCTGAAAACCCGAAGAGAGGTTCATCCGCCAATTGCTGAGCCTGGGAGCCATCGTGTCGCATCAACCACAATTGTCGACCAAGGGTCCAATTGTCCTCCTCAAGGTATTTGCGAGTGAAGGCGATCCATTCTCCATTCGGTGAGTATGAGGGAGAGGCATCCTCCACCCTGCCAAGCTGAGCTCCCGATAGATCCTCCATAAGTCCTGTGGACACCTCCACACGATAGAGATGGCTGTAGAAGGTTAATGAAACCTCTGCATCCGTCTCTTCGTCCGGTTCAATTTGAGGAAAAACGATCTCAGGCAGAACCACAAAAGCTCCATCTGGTGACCAAGACCCCTTTAAGCCCAATTCATTAGGGAGGTAGTATAAGGGCTGCGGTGTTGGACCCTGAACGGCGTCCACCAGCGCGAACGCCTTTAGTGTGTTGTCGTAATAGGTCAACCAACCGGTTGAAGACCAATCTGGGCTGGAAGTGACATGATCGACGCTCCCGATGGGAAATGCGTCGACTTCTCCATCCAGTCTTATCGCCCAAACCTGACTCGGTCCAAGAACTGGCTTACCTGCCGCCCAGACCGTGAACTCATACCGCTCGAACGATAAAACGTCACCCGTTGGCCCGAGCGTAAGCGCCTGACATCGCACACCTTCCGGGCATGTATACACCAAGTGATGCTCCCCGCTGACCAAGTCCAATAGAAATAGATCGCTACCACCCTCCTGACGCGCAGCGGCGTAAACAATTCGATTCCTTTCGGCGTTCAGTGTGTAATCCAACACTCCAAGTGATGTTTCAGTCCATCGGATCCTATCGAGCCCGTCGGGAGAGATGGTATAGAGATCAGCGGGTCCGTCCGCAGGCCAAAGGTAGAGGATGCGGGGTGAACCAATGGTGAAGGACCAGGATTGGCTTTGCAACATGGGAAGGAACCGGGTCGACCGAGCCCCTGCGGCCAGTCGGACAGTTACCGTAGTGCCCTCCGTCCACGGGTCTACTGACTGCAAGGTGAGAGTCCGTCCCTCCCATGAGAAACGGACTAGGTGTTGCGGTTCGATCGACAATCTGGATTCGACGGAAAGGGTGTCCATCACCTGACTAAAAGTAAGACGGATGGAAGCTGTGGAGGGGACACCGCGACTTTCCGGCGTAGGCGTTATGGTCTCCACCCTGGGCACGGTGAAGAGGGCCACCAGGAACAGCCCGATGAACATACCAAACGCGATGAGGAAAGACGCCGGAAAGCGACGGCTGGACTTGAACATGATGGTAAGAATTATACCGGTTAGCGAGTAGGAGAAGGAATTGGGAAACAGGGGGGCAGGGACTAGGGATTAGGGATCAGGATATAACCTGTAGAAGGAATACGACTTGCCGCTTATTCCCTAATCCCTGATCCCTGTTCTACGAATTCGTCTGGGCTAACATTCCTTTGAGCCCCTCGATCACCGCAACGGGTGTGGGATCGACACCATACGCCATGGCCAAGTAAAAGGCACTGTAATCACCCAGGTGCAAGCTGGTCCACTGTTGAGCGAGACGGGTTTCCCCGCCAGCTTCCACAACCATCGTCCCAAGCCCTTCTAGCATGAGCACATCACACGTCGCTTCCACCCGTAGCAGGTTGCGCGGGTGCACATGTGTGCCTCGCAGGAAGATCACCATCGACGACGGTAAAAAAGCTTCGGGTTGAAATACACCGGCCACCATGTTGTGATCCGCCTCTGGAAGCTCCTCGAAATGAGCTGCAGCCTTGGCCAGCTCGGAAAGCTGCGTACGCCATCGGCGTGCCACTGGAGCTAACAAGCCGGATCCAACGATCGTCGACCAGCGTCCGATCAATTGACCCGCGATTCGCTTGGCGGTGTTCTCTGTCACCGGTACTTCCACACTCAGCTTCTTCTGCTGTCGGCGCATCGCCTCTACCGCGTTCATCACCTCCTCCGCTGGGTCTGAGATTAAATTCAGTCGGGCAACGATGGCCAGCAGAAGCCCAAAGGAATATCCTACTGCCGCGCGAGGTGGACCTCCGTGATTAAAACCCCATAACGGCACACCGTGTATCTCTGCTTGGCTCGCCAACTCGCCGCCGGTGGTCATCGCCATCAATTGGACGTCCCTTTCCCTGCCACATTGGAACGCCGAGAGCGTCTCCTCCGTGTTTCCCGAGTGTGAGGAGGCGATCACCAAAGTTTCTGGGCCGGATGCGAAAGCCGGTAGATCATAATTCCTCCATACTATGACCGGCACCGAGATCAACGGTGCAATATAGGCTGCTAACAAATCGCCGCCGATCGCCGAGCCGCCCATGCCAGCGATCACAATCTGTCGTACCTGATCCACTTCAGGCAGGGGCAAACGCTGTCCCAAATCCCAAGCCGCCTGCAATTGATCTGGCAGACCCTCGATCTTCGATAGCATGTCTTCCCGGTCGATTTCACGGAAACGATCTAGGTCATCGAGGTTCATGTGTCCTCCAACGTCAGACGATAGACCTCGCGTCGCGGCCAGCCGGCTTGAGCGGCGACCTCACGAGCGGCCTCCGAGGGATTAAGACCACGCGCAATACGTTCGTCAAGCGCTCTCCTCACCGCTGCCTCATCCCAACGCTCCCCTGCTGTCACTCCACCGATCACAAGGGTGAACTCCCCTCGCGGCTCGACTTCTGCAAAATGCTCACGGATCGCGGATAAGGTATCACGCAGAATCTCCTCATGCATCTTGGTCAACTCTCGACACACGACAATCGGTCGTTGTCCCCCAAAAGTGGTTTCCAAATCCTCCAATGACCTCAGCAGTCGATGAGGGACTTCGAAGGCCAACATCGTTCGCCGCTCCCCGGATATTTCCTGCAACAGACGAAGCCGTTCGAGCCGCCGTCGTGGCAAATACCCGAGGAAGACGAACGAATCGGTCGGAAGACCAGAAGCCACCAGAGCCGCAATCGGCGCTGAAGGTCCAGGGATGGGGCTGACCGGGCAACCTGCATCCAAAGCGTAGCGAACCAACAGGTAACCCGGGTCTGATAAGCCCGGCGTCCCTGCATCGGAGACCAACGCGAGATCACCCTCCTCCAACGCTTGTCGCAGACGCTCCAACCGCTTGAGCTTGTTGTGTTCGTGATAACTAATCAGGGGGGTATCGATTTGGAAGTGATTTAGCAGCTTGCGCGTCTGTCGGGTGTCCTCGGCGGCGATCAAATCCACCTCACGCAAAATCCTTAACGCTCGTTGTGTGAGATCCTCGAGGTTGCCTATCGGCGTCGCGACCAGATAAAGCGTGCCCACGGCGTAATTGTAGCAGAGAGTTAAAAAAGGCATGCAGACCGTTTCAAAAGACCACTTGACTTTTTATATGCGGGTGATATTATTCTTTGTGTGCATAAAGTTAAATATGTTTAAACTTTTTGCACACATAGTCGATTATGGTTCTTACCATGCCAGAAACTATCCCAGATCACGATAGACTTTATGAGGTAGCCGAGGAGCAAGCAGGGTACTTTACAACCGCGCAATCATACATGCTTGGCTTCTCTCGCCCTCTGCTTACATATCATACGCGTACTGGTAAGTTTATTCGAGTTAGCCATGGTATCTACAGGCTTACCCACTTCCCAGCATCACCCTTTGAGGACCTATTCATCGCATGGCTTCGCACAGGGCCACACTCTGTTATCTCACACGAAAGCGCCCTGTCCGCATATGGTCTATCAGATGTACTTCCGGGTGAAATTCACGTCACCGTACCCAGAACTGCCTCCCGCCGTCGCCGAGGCATCCGTCTACACACCAACCGGCTTAACCCGGAGGACGTCACATGGCGGGAGGGGCTCAAGGTGACAACCGTTCCACGAACTATCGCCGATGTAGCAGCAACAGGACTGGCAAAGGAATTCGTACACCAGGCAATCCAGGAAGCAATGCAACGAGGCCTCACAGACCGAGAGGCACTTTTAGAGATGGCATCGCGGCGAGGTGGTAGAGCAAGCAAGCTTATCGCTGAAGCATTAGCAGAGGAGAGATAGCGTGAGGTATTCAAGTGCGGGATCATTTCGTCGCGCCCTAGAAGATCAGCTGAAAAAATATCACCTTACCTCGCACCGTCCCCTCGATCGTCTGAGAAAAATGGTGGCTTTTGAGCGTCTACTTGCTCGCCTAGCTGCGCATCAACCTGACGCCTGGGTACTGAAGGGGGGATTTGCTCTACAATTGAGAATTGGAGACAAATCACGAACCACTAAGGACATCGACTTGCTCTTGAGAATTCGTCCTGAAGAATCTCATGCATTCCTAAGAAATGCTGGTTCGTTGGAACTCGGAGATTGGTTTCAATTCGAGGTGGCAACACCACATGAAGATATGGAAGGGGATCAAAAAAGAATTCTACGTTTCCCTGTCAAAGCTCTTCTTGATGGTCGAATCTTTGAGGAGTTCCATGTTGACGTTGGATTCGATGATCCAATTTTTGAACCGATCGAGAAGCTGGAAGCACCAGGCTACCTACTTGACTTCGCCGAGATCCCTCCCGCTGTGGTCCCTTGCTATCCACTTACTCAACAAATTGCAGAAAAGGTTCACGCCTACACAAAACCTCACCCATCTGGGGAGCCCAGTCGCGTTAGGGATATTATTGATATTCTATTAATTGCGGAATTAGGGAAGATAAATAGCTCGTATCTCCTTCAAGCTCTACAATCAACGTTTGAAGCAAAAGGCACCCACCCACTTCCAAACAGGCTACCAGATCCACCGTCGAGTTGGGCATCACCATTTCGGAAATTAGCAAGAGAGCTTGATCTTAATTGGGGCTCAATTGATGAGGCTAAAGATGCTGCCAGTCGCTTCCTCAATCCCATGCTACACATGCGCGTGAAAGGAATTTGGGATCCGAATTCTTGGGCCTGGAAAAAGAAATAACTCCTCACAATAAACAGCATTATTACTTGCATCTTAGTTCTCGCATTAATATCCGTTGATGATTTCGAATATGGGCTTCGACCTCGGGGATCAACTCGGCAAACGTACGTAGTTTTGCCCCCAGCTTAATCTCCAGAACGATCGCATGGGGATCAACCGACTTATAGAGATTACACAACGTTTCATTAGCCTCTAGAAAACGTCGTATTAGCTCTTGGACTGACACCCCACGGCTGTCAACAACAGCCTGTGCGTTTAGGTCACTGAAACGACCTCGTGGCGGCTCAAAGAGCTCTCCATTCCGGAGGGCTTTCACTTGATCAATGTAACTCTCGTGATGGAAGACCAGGTGCGCCAGCACCTCCTTCGGTCCCCACGCTTGTTCGGCCACTGTCGCTATCCGTGACCCCTCGATAAAACGACAGAACATTTCTACCGTCGCACGCAACCCAGCGATGTCGCCCAAGGTTCACTCTTAGGATTCGCGGAGCTTATACGATCTCCCGCAACCGCCTCCAGGTCTTCTCTTCCAAATCGGCGATTTCCATTAAGGGCTCGGTTGTCTTGGAAAGTACAGGCGCGGGGTCCTCGACCTTTGAACCACGGTTGAAGATCGCAGCTACCTCCTGCCACTTGTCGCCGATGGCGCGCATCTCCCCCCCGATTTTCACCAATCGTTCATCGCCCACGATCTCTGCCGCTTCCTCTAAGAACCTGCCGTACATATAACGGAAGATACCTCCTCCCGTTCCACCTTCGGCATCGATGAAGATGTAGGTGTTGAAGCACGACCAGCGAAGCTCTTCTTCGGTCATGATCTTCGGCCATTCCAGTACTTTTGTGGCCGCTTTACGAATCCCCTTGACGCCGATATTCGAAATGGGTCCTTCGAGCATGGTTGTGCACACCTCGCCAATCGCCTCGCGGATATCCTCCTGCGTCGGCTGACGTTTTTCGCTAAAATCGAAGGTAAACCACATGTTCATCGGCGGAAAGGGCTTGAATTTTGAGCCACGCGCCTTCGCCAGATCCTGCCACGAGACAGGATGGAGCGGCTGGTCGCGGTCAGCAATGAGCACCTCTTTGGTCTCCGAACCGTAGCCCCCGACGACGACCGCATGCCCACCGAAGTGAAAGTCCTCCGGCAAGTGGTCGAAGTAGGGAAGAAACCCCATATCAACGTTGATCATGACTGGCTTGCCTGCCTGCAACAGCTCGAGCATGGTCTTCTCTGCCTTCCTGGCGCTTCCGGTGTGGTGTTTTTCGATTCGCACGCCCGTACGCCTTCCGGCTGTGACCTCCAGCCCCTCCTCTCCCGGACGACCGACGTTACCCCGACCCCCAAATATGGGCTCCATACCCTTGATGTGCCAGTAGATGAATCCCACCCCCGATCCGATACCCAGCAACATTTCTTCGCTGATCGGATGGTGATAGAAATCATAAATGTGAAGCATCGAGCCGGTTACACAATGATGGGTTTCCAACGAGCGGAAACCATAGAACGGTTTGAGGGCAATCGAATACCTCCTGTCGAGCGAATATTCTCAGAAATACAGCTATCCGGTTTTCCTCACCGGTTGCCTTAGAACGGTCTTAAGCTTCTCTGGAGCTACATTGCGCGGGTCGCTCAAGTAGATCTCGTGATGTTTACCTGCCTCTCGATAGCCGTTCTCGGGCAGGAATTCATGGTGCAACTTGTGGATCGTTGGGCCTTCTTCCGAATACGGACCAATGTGCATGATCTGCACCGCGAGACCCTCGTGATAGCACTCCAATCTGATCTTTGAGATCGCGGCTGGATCCTTTGTTTCTCCCACCTGGCTGCATGCTTGCTCAAACAACTCTTCGGTCACCCAGTCGGGCTGCATGATCATCATCGTCCACTGCCATGCGTTCCTATCTTCAGCGGTGGTGAAAACATCCATGTCCTCCGCCCACCATAAGCCCTCGAGCGGCGGGACGACGTAATCCCTCCCCAGTTCTCTCTTGCTCATGAATTTGAGCTTATACGCTACGGCATATAAGGTCTCCAGCGCCTCCTGATATTCCTGAGCCGTGTTGGGATCGCCTTGGCCGTCGATCATCGTGAAGTTCATCGACGGCACATCGACGATCTCGAAATCCTTGGATGAGGGTTGGTAGAGATGCTTCCATTCCCTCTTGAAGTCAATCTTTATCACTCGTTTCCTCCAATTGAACAATAAATCCTTCCGTCCATCTCTGCTCGGCTTCGATCAGCGCCATGCTGTGACTGAACATCGCCTCGACGAAGTAAGGCAAGGGACGCCTATCGTCCCGTCTGCTTCGCACGTGCTCCAGTCGGTCTTTTAGACGATCTTGATACCTTCGCAATGCGGCCAAGGCTTCTGAGCGCGACACCCCGGGAAGGCTCGCTAAGCCCAATTGCATGGGCGGATAAGCCCGCTGTGGTACTGAGAGCGCTTCAAGTACGCCTGCACGCCTCGCATCCATACCTGCCTCCGTGATCTCGTAGACCTTGCGTGCTGGTCCCCGACCCGCCTGACGCTCCATGTGCCCTTGGATCAGATTCTTCTCTTCGAGTTTCTTCAACAGATAGTAGATGGAGGAGAATCCGACCTCTGTCCACTCGCGCATCCCACGCTCCTCAATGACCTGCTCAATTTCGTACCCATGGCGGGGCTTTTCAGCGATCAGGGTCAGGATGGCTAGTTCCGCATTGGTCATGAAAAATATCCTATTATTATAATATTCTATTATTAGAATATATCAGTAGATCGATTTTGTCAAGAGAGATCACATGTCTGCCCTGTATTTCACCCGATCCCTGATCCACAATTCATCCCTCCAGCTCACAATCGAGCCATCAATCAAACTCACCTTCCATGGTAAAATTAGGACAAATCTAGTCTATTTATGCTTTCCTATACAGAACCACATCGTCGGAGGTTCTTTAAGATGAGCGAATTGGCAAACAGAGAAGTCAAACCCCCACGAAGGGACAGCGAGCCATTACGGGGCATGGGATTACAAACCCTACACGAGGCATTGGGAAATGATTGGCAGGTGATCGACGAGCACCACCTGGAAAAGGATTATAAATTCAGGAACTTCCAGGAAGCTCTTGACTTCACCAACAAGGTCGGTGCATTAGCCGAGGCGGTAGACCACCATCCCGAGATCTGTCTCACCTGGGGTCGAGTCAAGATCACCCTCTGGACCCACAGCATCGGGGGGTTGAGCGAGGCCGATTTTGTGCTCGCTGCCAAGACCGACAGGTTGATCAATTCGTAGCCGTGACCCGTTTTCGCACGAGGGATAAACTTCCACACAGACATAATGAGAAACTGAATATCAGAATTAATCCCGGACTTGAAGTTTTTTGAGCCCTCAATCTCAGTTGTCATTCTGAGCCGAAACGAAGTTGAGGCGAAGAATCCCTATGGCGGAACGGATAAAAGTAATGTTCCAGGGATTCTTCGGCGCTGCGCGCCTCAGAATGACATTATTCGTTTTGGGGGAATAAATATGATGAGAGGAATCTCAAAATTATTGTTTAATACCCGGTCTATTGCATGGGGCTACGCGAGAAAGGCTTGACATTTGCTCTTAGCACGCTAGAATACATTCAATCTTGTTAAGGCTGAAAGGAAGATGCTGTTCTTACGCGGTTTGATTAACACGATGGCCATGCGAAGGCTGCCGTCGCCGATGGGACGAGGCTCATCGGTGTGGGCTGGCCGCGCTTTCCGATAGGTCTATCGGATGTGATCACCGCCAGCCTCGGCAGCTTACCCATCGCCAGCCTCGGGCTGGCGCTTTTGTTATAACCTGTTGAGCGTATCGCAATCGAACACAGAACCATCTGAGGAAATCTAAGGAAGGAAATCGGTTCAAGGATCCGTCGCTGAGCCCTAGAAATGCAAATAAGAGCCAAGGAACGATCTTGGAGTGCGGATCACTGATCCCCAATCCCTGATCCCTGTCTATAGAAACATCCCTTGAACCATGAAGGGACCTTACTCAGGAGCAAACCAATGACCGACCTCATTCACATCTCCGTCGCCTGGCCGTATGCAAACGGCGACCTCCATGTCGGCCATCTAGCCGGCGCATACCTGCCGGCCGATATTTTCAGCCGCTACCATCGCCTCAAGGGAAACCGTGTGCTTATGGTATCCGGCTCCGACTCACACGGCACACCGATCACTGTCGAAGCTGACGCGCGCGGTGTGAGCCCACGCGAACTATTCGAACACTACCACGAACGGTTCCTGGAGACCCAGAAGGCGATCGGGATCAGCTATGACCTGTTCACACACACGGACACGCAGAACCACCACCGCATCGCCCAAGACTTCTTCCTCCGGCTCTACAAGGAGGAGTATCTCTATCGGGAAATCCAACGCCAGCTTTATTCTGAGAGCGAGGGTCGTTTCCTGCCCGATCGCTACGTTGAAGGCACCTGTCCCATTTGCGGCTACAACGAGGCACGTGGTGACCAATGCGATAATTGTGGCAACCTACTGGACGCACTGGAATTAATCGAGCCACGCAGCAGAACCGATGGCAGTCGTCCCATGGTGCGTGAGACCGAGCACTTCTTCCTCGACCTGCCAGCCTTCACCGATCGTTTGCTGTCATACCTTGAGGAGCATGCAGATCATTGGCGACCAAATGTGATCAACTTCGCCCGTAACTACATTACGGGTGGATTGAAGGGTCGTCCGGTAACACGCGACATCGAGTGGGGGGTCCCGGTGCCGCTTGAGGGCTGGGAGGACAAGCGCATATATGTTTGGTTCGAAGCGGTCATGGGTTACTTCAGCGCCTCCGTGGAATGGGCTCACAATATCGGGCAGCCCGAAGCCTGGAAGGAATGGTGGTACAACCCCGAAGCCCGAGGCTACTGCTTCATCGGAAAAGATAACATCCCCTTCCACACATTGATTTGGCAAGCCGAGTTGCTCGGCGTGAACCGAATTTACGAACAGGACGAAAGCGCAAGACTCAACCTGCCTTATGATGTGCCGGCTAATGAGTTCATGAACATCGAGGGCGCCCAATTCAGCAAGAGCCGCAACTGGGCGGTTTGGCTTCCTGACATCCTTGAACGCTATGACCCGGACCCGATCCGCTACTACGTGACCGCCGTGATGCCCGAGACGCGCGACAGCGACTTTTCCTGGGAGGACTTCGTGCGCCGCAACAACGACGAGTTGGTCGGCACCTGGGGCAACCTAGCTAACCGAGTTCTTTCCTTCGCTTACAAGCACTGGGATGGCCATGTCCCCGAACCCGGAGAGTTGCGCCCGGTCGATCAGGAGTTGTTGGATCAAGTGGAAGGCGGCTTCGAGACCATCGGGAACTTGATCGAAGGTGTCAAGTTGCGCGCCGCGTTGCAGGAAGCGATGAGGTTGGCGCGGGAGGTTAATGGATATCTCGATCGTGCCCCGTGGTTCGGAGTGATCAAAAAGGACAAAACCTCCGCTGCCACAACGGTCTACACTGCTCTACGGTCGATCGACTCGTTGAAGGTGTTGCTGTCCCCTTTCTTGCCCTTCAGCGCTGAACGGCTAAACACCATGTTTGGCTACGATCAACCGCTGTTCGGCGAGCAGAAGATCGTAACCATCGAAGAAGAGCAGCGAACGCATGCGGTGTTGACCTACGACGCTTCAAGGGCCAACGGACGCTGGGCTCGCAGTGAACTTAAACCCGGGCAACGGTTGGGTAAACCCGATCCACTGTACAAGAAACTCGACGACTCAATCGTCGAGCAGGAGCGTGGCCGTCTCGGTCGACCCATTGACTGAAATCTCATCCCCACAAAAACACACAACCTAGAGGCGGTTCGAGAACCGCCTCTACTTCATTAAGCTTCCCGCGAGCTGATAGCTCGCGGGAAGCTGTTGTTCCTATGGGAACTCGTTGGAGTTAGAAACTCAAACGCTCTAGCTCAGAACCTCGATCTCAGGTTTGATAGGGATCCGCTCGATCATGTCCAGGAAATCAGCCTCCGTCACCTGGGACTGTGGTTTGTCCATCAGTGCCAACATCGTCGCCTCCATCACATTGGTTCCGAAGGATCGACCTTCTAATCGCGGCGTGGTGGTGACCAGCATGTGGAGGCCACGTTGCTGAAGCTCCTCGACGTTGCGAGCAGTAGTGGTGTTGGTGACAATGATTTTCCCACTCAGATCGTTCGGCATGTGGGCTCGGATCTGGACGAAATCACCTGCTATGACAACCGCTTGCTCGTAGTGCTGCGTGTAACGGGGTTCTGGCTCCTTGTCCTGCTCTGCACCCAGCGGATAAAACCACGTGTAGGGAAGCTGGGTCAGCCAAGGCAGGATCAAAGCCGCCAGCAGTCGAACGGTCGACAGACTATGGACGGCGATCGGCAACCCAAGAGCGAACATAAAATCGCCGAAGGTCATATCACAACCAGCGTTGACCAAGGCCTCCGCCATCTGATAGCGGTCCACTGCATTGGTTTTTAGCGCCGGAAGCCCCCGCAGTGTTTTACCCTCTCGATTGAGATGCTCTTCGAGGGCCGACAGCGCTCGCTTTGCAAGCAAGCCCTTGACGCCGTTCCCATCACCGATTTTCGACTTCTGCACCGCGCGCGAGATGCGTTTGGCATCACGAAAGTAGTAACGCCGTTTCCCAACCTCCAAATAAAATTCCGCCCCGCCTACCCCAAAGGCATCCACCGTGCCATCCAATTCAGCGTAAAGTTCAACGGCCCGATCGAAATCCCCATCCATTCCGCGACGCTCGAGGCGGCAAACTTGCCCCAAAAATTCCTGCTCCGTGACATGGTCGCGCGATGACGAACCCACCGAGATCGAGAGAATCTTCTTCATGGCTCCTCCCCACATTTAGTTAAACCTCAGAAAAGAGAGAAAGCCTCGACCCATTCCGGTTGGTTTGTCCGATGTACAGGGAGATTGCGACCACGGTCATCTTAGGAGAGGCGCAACAGCGGATATCTACATACCACGGAAGTCGGGCTGTCGTTTCCCCAAGAAAGCTGCAATCCCCTCTTGATGATCAGATGTGCGGTGCGCGATCTCCTGAAGGTGAGCCTCATAATCAAGGACGGCCTCCAGCCCGGGCAGTAATGCTCGGTTGAAAGCACGTTTGGTCAGGCCATAGGCGCGCGTCGGTCCAGCAGCCAGATATGTCGCCATCTCGGCGACGGCGCTAGATAGCTCCTCGTCCGGCAGCACCCGACTTACCAGTCCATAGCTTAATGCCTGCTCGGCACTGAGAGGTTCGTTGAGAAATGCCATCTCCGTCGCTCGAGCCAGCCCCATAAGTAGAGGGAGGGTGAGTGACGTGCCAGCGTCCGTCGTCAACCCAACAGCCGTGAAGCCAAAGATGAATTGAGCGCTCTCTGCGGCCCAACGGATGTCCGTCGCTAGCACGACGCCTAACCCCGCCCCTACAGTCAATCCATGGATCGCACCGACGATCGGCTTTTCTAAACGACGCATGCGCGACACAAGGCGATTGTAGGTGCGCTGCAGATGATAACGATAGGAATCGGCTTCGCTGACCTCAGAAATCTCAGCGATATCATGACCTGAGCTGAAGTACCTCTCATGGCCGGTAAGCACAAGACAGCGGACCGACTCTTCCCCTTCAGCGATCTTTAGAACCTTGAGTAGTTCATCGACCATCTGGCGGCTGAAAGCGTTAACAGGAGGTCGATCTAGTTTGATCGTCAACACCCCATTCATCATCTCGGTGGTTAGGTTTTCGTAGCCAGTCATGGAAAAAGCCCTCGCAGAGAATATCAATGTATCTTTGAACCGAAAGCCACAAGCTGCAAGCCACAAGACACAAGTCTCATGGCACAAGCTCAAGAAACACCTCCCCGCGAATTCTTAACTCGTGGGGAGATGTCTATTGAATATCCATTTAATGTCAAGCATGCTTGTAGTTGCAGGCTTTAGCCTGCGTATCCATACACATCAGAAAGAATTGGCTACTTCTTGGCGTAGAGCCCGTCGGCTGTGGTCGCAGATCCTGCTAGGGGCGATCTCAGGTTCTTTTTAGACTACCCCCACATTCCATTCTCTCTCGTGTCCCTGGATTTTTCAATGCAAGTCTATACAACAAACGACCGGGTGCTATTGCACCCGGTTCGTCATTTAGATCGGTAGGTCGAAATCGAACCCATCTATGTCATCTCCAATGTCGTCGAAATCATCGATATCAAAGCCAATCTCAATCTCAAGCTCATCCTCACTTAGACAGACCCAAAGGTAAAGCATATCTCCTTCAGGTTTCTCGACCCAACGAGCAGCCACAATCGTCGCCTCTCGTGTCTCGCCGTCCTCTGTTTGGAACTCCAGGCTTATCGGTTGGCTATCACGCCAAGCCCGATAGCAACGCTCAACAAGCGCCGGTCCGTTGATGCTGCGTACCCGACATAGAGCGATCCTGGTGGGGAACGGGCCCTCGGTCAAACCAAGCAGCCACGCATCATGCACCAATTCGAAGGTAGGTGGCGGGCCTTCAATGATCGTGATTTTCCTTGGCTCAGGCATATTCAACTCAAGGTTATCATAGCTAAGAGAGATAGATTCTGGTTGCGAATCATACCACGGAATTCCCTACCCAAGATAACCGTGCGCCCGGTACCAATCTAATGCCTCTGCAAGTGTAATCTCCAGAGATCGGGGGCTCAGATCCAACTCCCGTTGTGCCTTACTACAATCATAGCCTTGCCATTGGCGCACGGCTCGCAAGTGATTTCCGAGCAGATCAAGGCGAGGTATTCGATCCCCCAACCATACGGCGAAATCGATCAAACCGAGTGGGATTTTGAAACGGGGGGGACGCACGCCAGCGACCTCCGCCGCCATGACGATGAGCTCCCGAAGCATAGTATTGTGCCCTCCGAGGATGTAACGCTCCCCCACACGTCCAACCTCAGATGCTCGAATTTGTGCTTGAGCCACGTCCCTGACGTCAACGGCATTGATCTGAGCAGGAAGCCACGCCACCATCCAGCCCCTCGCGACCGCCAAGAGCGCGCCCCCGAGCGCCAGATTCAGGTCACCGGGACCAAAGACAGCTGTTGGATTCACGATCACGACCGGGAGACCACGCGCCACTGCGCGCAACATCTCGCTTTCCATGGCGTATTTGCACTCGTAGTACGCTGAACGGCTTAAAGAGCCGGGGAGGTAATGATCTCGCTCATCGGCAAGACGCTTCTCACCAGCTGGCGGTATGCCGATGGTGGTAAGTGTTGATGTGAACACCAAGAGACTCACCCCTGCACATCTGGCCGCCATGAACACATTTCGAGTTTGCTTCACAGCATGTGCCACGTGGAAGGACACATTCCGGCTGTGCCGCGGATAGTAGGCTGCTGCATGGAAAACAACCTCAATACCATCAAAAGCCTGTGTCAAGCTTTCGAGGTGATCGATGTCGCCTTCATGCCAACTGACCTCGGCCTGACCTATATGACCAGTCGCACCAGACACGCGGCGTAAGCCACGAACCCGCCAACCCTGCTCAATCGCAGCCAGGGCAATATGGCCCCCAATGAATCCGGTCGCGCCGAGGACAAGAACATTCTTCATCTATACTCAACCAGGCTAAGAAGTGTATCACGCAACGTTCTACCCACACCACATCCCGCTGAAGTAGAGTGGTCTAATAGAAATTAACGCACACGGACGAGAAGAGAAGCGGGGATTCATGAGTCGTGCCAACCAAATTGGGATAGCCCCAGAAATGTTCGATGGAACCGCTGATCAAGTTCATGGCGAGAGCCACTTTGTAGGCCGCGGCGCACTTCCCTTGCATCACCAGAAATGCAATAGTCTTAGAACATCATGTGCAGGATAGAAGATGGCGAAAGCAGAAAATCTACATATGCGGAGAGGAAGAGATTGAAGATCTCATCTTATCCCGGGTGGGAACCGGTTCATGGATCGTCTGTTGTGTGTAAACGATGACACAGTGCTCAACACCGGAGAAGCATCTCTCAGCTCAGCAAACCCTGCTTAAGCTCTATTACAAGGTGCCAACACATTAAAAGCTGAAGCCATCGACCCGGGGACGGGACTAAGGGATTATTTAAACCCGGACTGTTCCTTTTTCCCATGTAGGCCCTTTTCATTATGCTCTTAATACGTAAAGACAACTTTAATGGAGTTCCTGCGTTTATCCATGGCCGTGGCGATGGCCTGCTTGTAGTCCTCAAACGGGAAACGATGGGAGATCAATCCCTCATGGATAACCTCACCGTTCTGAAACATTTCAATCACCAAATCATAGGTGTGGACCTCTCGTCCGTGCCATGTCTCGTGTCCGAATGTATGTGAGCCGATGAGATCAACCTCTTGGTACCACACAGGATTGAGATCAATTTTCAGCGCGCTAAGGTTCACCCCTACCATCACCACAGTGCCACCAGCTCGCGCCCAACGCAAGCTATCACCCAACGTGTCTGCTTTACCGACGCACTCGTAGATCACATCGAATCCGCCAAGCAACATGCCGCGATTCAAAGGCGCCTTGTACAGCTTGGCCCCGGTAATACGCGCCATCTCAGTGTAGAGGTCACCACCTGTGACCACCTCATCCGCTTCGAAACGACGGGCTGCATCCGCTTGATGTGGGTAGCGTGCCAATACGGTCACATGGCTTTCGGGCTCAACGCGCTTCGCCATTTGAAGGGTTAAAAGTCCAATGATTCCAGCACCGAACACCAATACGTGGTCCCCTGGATCCGGTCTACGGCGGAGCACAGTGTGCAAGGCGACCGCCGTTGGCTCAATCAGAGAAGCCTGGTCATCGTCGATCTCGTCGGGCACCAGCCACAGCTCGTCTTCGTGTGCCGTATAACCGTCTCCCCAACCACCCCCCACGCCTGATGGCCCTTGACCCAGCGATGCGTTCTCGCAAAGCCTGACCTGTCCTCGGGCGCAAAATTCACACGGAGGGTCGATCTCCTGGGTATGACAATTGGGACCGGCGAAGCGCGATTCCATCACCACCCGATCACCGACCTTGAAGCGAGTCACCTCGGGTCCGACCTCAATGACTTCACCGATAACCTCGTGGCCCAAGTAGAACCGCTCGTTTCCCGGCAAGGCAGCCGGGCTCACCGCCGGGTCAACTTCCACGTTCAACAACGCAAGATCGGTAGCGCAGATGCCACATTGGTGATTTCGGACCTGCAGCCATTTTGCTCCGGGCAAGATAGGCTCGGGCAGATCGACCGTCTTCGCATGCGAGATCGGGCTCCAGATCACGCCAGGCCAGAGTGAGCGTAACGCCTTAACGGCTAACATCCGGGGGATGATCTTATCGGCATAAATGGTTCGCATACAGCATTACCTCCGACACAGCGATTGGAAAACCATGAACTCCACACGAATGCCGCTTCATCGCTCCACCCGGACCGAGGCGCGCACGGAAGCACAGCGTTCGCAACCCAACCTTTCGCAAAGCAGTGCCCGTGGGTCTTCGTGGATCCAGCTTACTGTGATGTGAACCAGATCACGCAGTGGAACGACCTCAACCGCCGATCCACCGAGCGGAGCCCGGCGTATCACACCCTCCAACCGTGGTGCAATTGCCTGGAAACCATCGGGGCACCCCGGCCAACCTGGACAAGCGACAACGCCTTGGGGCGTCAATGCCCAGCGGAGAAATTGCTTGCGACCGGCCTGTTTTTCTGCGTAATGCAAGCTGGTATTGACCGTATGGCCAACGCCGAGCAGAAGCACATCACCGTCATACTCCGCCAGCCACCCGATCGGCGCCAAGGGCTCTTCTAGCGTCTGGCTTTGCAGCGCCTCCTCTGCATGTACCCCCGAGAAAGAGAGCAGTGGATGGCTCGATCGTGTTGCCATCGGATGTCGGCGCAGAGTCTCGGCAACGACACCCATCGCTGAGTCAGCTGGCATCTCGAGGCGAAAGAACTCAGCGGTGAGATTGTCTTCTTCCGTAGAGCCGTAATCGATGGCGTTATCTGGCGGGCCTATAAGCGGTGTGATCATCGTGCGATACGTAAAGGCAGGCATAATGACTGTACCACATGTTGAAAACAGAGCTCCGACGACCGTGTCAGCACCGCCGGCCACTTCTCCGAAAGCGGCAATAGAAGCGTGAGCGATGACAAGGCTGTGAGAGCCCAGCCCCAATTCCTCGAAGGCCCGTGTGAAATCGCGATACGTTAGCATGTCGCTGTGATTGGAATGGGCAATCAGGGATCAGGGATTAGGGATCGGGGGAGTGACGAAATACCCCTAAACCCCAAAAAGAGTACCTGATCCCTGATCCCCAATCCCGGATCCCTATCTTCCCCTCCACTCCGGATCCCGTTTCTCAATGAAGGCCCTCATTCCCTCCTTCTGGTCCTCGGAGCTGAATAGAAAGTAGAAGGCACGACGCTCGTCAGCGACACCTTCCGTCAGGAAGGTTTCGAAGGCTTGATTGACCATTTCTTTCCCCGCGCGGACAGCCAAGGGGGCTCGAGCGGCAAGTTCGTTGGCCAGCTTGAGGGCTTCGTCGAGGTAAACCTCGACCGGCACCACCCGATTGATCAAGCCAAAGCGAAAAGCCTCTTCCGCGGAGAGGGTGCGATTATTAATCACCATCTCCATGGCGATCGCCTTGCCCACCGCCTTTGCCAAACGCTGCGTACCTCCCGAGCCGGGGATGACACCCAGGTTGATCTCGGGCTGACCAAATTTGGCCGTTTCCGAAGCGATGATCATATCGCACATCATCGCCACTTCGTTCCCTCCGCCTAAACACCATCCAGAGACCGCAGCGATCAATGGCTTCTTGATCCCTCGAATCCGATCCCAGATCCCGATGTTGTCCGTCAACAGCATGTCCACCGCGGAGGCCTCAACCATCTCGTTGATATCTGCTCCAGCGGCGAATACGCGGTCGTTCCCAGTGATCACCATCGCTCCGATGGAATCGTCGGCGTCAAAGCCCTCCAACGCCTGGACTATCTCCTCCATCAACGGGCGATTGAGCGCGTTGAGCGTCTTCGGTCGGTTAAGGCGGATCAACCCCGCCTGGTCATGCGTTTCGGTTAGGATGAAAGAATAAGGCATGGATTCCTCCAAAGAACTAGGTTCAGTCTGCTGAAAAAAGCAAGAGCCGAAGAGGGAATGTAGCACATGTGGGGGTGTGGGCGCGGCCCACACCCCCACATGTACCGTTCTCACTCACCCAGGCAAGCTTTTTCAATCAGTCATAGGCTTCTTTTTGGTTCACCATTGGGGAAGCTTGCTTCGCAGCTTCTCGATATGGTCTCTATGATCGCGCTCATGCCAAAGTGCGCGCCGTAAGACCTTGCGCGCCGACCAAGTCTCTCCCGTAAGCGTGACAACCCCTCTGCGTTTGGCAAGTTCTGGTAATTTCGCCAGCAGATACTCGCGCACCTTAGTTAATCCCTTGAAGGGTTCATCGGGCAACTCGGCGCTCGAGAAAGCCAATCCCATCCGATCGAGGTACCACCATTCGGCTCGGGCCACATGCATCAAGACACCACCGATCGCCCACCGTTCGCCAGGGAACTCCCGGGCCAGATCTTCGGCACCAAGGCCATCAACCACCGCCATTAGATCCTTCCGGGTGGCAGTCAGCAACCGCTCGAATTGCGGTAGCTCGTCCTCAACAAGCGGTGGTCGATCGGAGGCAAAAAAGGCATTTACCTCGTATCCATCCTCCGACTCCCAGGTTCGGATCACCTCGGCCACAATCATCGGATCCGAAAGACCAGTGATCCGTAACCCGTGACCTTCACACCATGCGATGTAGACCTCCACCGCTTCCGGGACCGCTTGAATGGCCTGCTCAAGATGCGCGTGTTGAACGAAACAACCTGGAAGGTCGGGAACATGCGCGATCCAGCGGCCCTCGTTCTCTTCAACACAAACCAAGTAAGGCATCAGTAACCCCAGGTATTATACGTCGCCAACGATCAGACCGCACAATGAACGTAATGGATCAATAGAATTTCAACGATCCTAAGAGATCGTTGACAGTATGGGGTTGGGTGAGCTTCAGGACGACCCGATCCATCCCGTCATTCGGAACACACCGCTGGCTCGCTACTGATGCGATCGGCGTTGACCTCGATGCCAAGATATGGGGAAGGGTTAAGCGTGTTCCGTATCTCGAGTTCGTTCATGAACTCCCCCTTCCCGTCGTCCTTCACAATGGAGAAATGCAGATGCACGCCAGTGGGATTTGCGGGATCGGCCGAGTAGTTCCCTTGGTAGCCTAGCAACGTTCCGGTCGGGACGAACTTCTCATAGGTGCCGGGGGGGAAATCGGGGGCGACAAACGAGTTCCCCTCAGCATCCGCCATGTGGGTGTAATAAGCCCATATTTGGCGATCTGGGTGAAACGGATCCTTCGCGATACGGACGATCACCGCAGAACGCCACTCTGGCAACCGAGTCAGATAACCGTCATAAGCAGCGATCACTGGTGTAAGGCCCAGACCATCGGGGCTGAAGATGTCTATCCCTTGATGGCGATGCCCCGAAGAGAACGAATCTCCCCAAAAGAAGCCGATATAGCCATCCGTGGGCAGCACAAAGGGGGCCTCGCCACAGCGTTCGCCGCCTCGGATCATCCAATCGGTGTGATCCTCAGGGTTGGCCAAATATTGACGCAAGCGAGCGATCCGACTTACCGTAGGTCGAAACCGATTGTAGATCAGATAACCGATAACGATCGCGGCGACGATGAATACCGAAAGTACCAACCCAATCGGACGTTTCATTTATTTTCTCACTACGTGCTCAAGGAAGACCATAGGGACAATTCACCGTTCGTGCCACGAGATGCCGAGATGTACTTTCACCACGCCGGTGTAGGGACAATTCACCGTTCGTGCCGCGAGAACCTACCAGGGTGCGAGACGGCATAAATTGCCCCTACTTTGAACCTTTAACTGTTTTCCTGTGCCGTCCCCAATAGATCAAGCACAACCGCTCCAGTGACACGGACGATCTCGGTCGGTGAAATTCGCAACAAGGCATCAATGGCTCCGCCGCCGGCATAGACTTCTGTATGTTCCAACACTCTTGGATCGATCAACGTTTGCACCTGTTGCCGTAAGCCAAAGGGCGGTACAGCACCCACGGGGTAACCTGTTACTTCCAACACGGCTTCAGCACCCGCAAGTTTGACCCGTTTGCGACCAACCTCAAAATAAGCCGCGATCGCGCGGCGATCGATCCGACTGGTTCCACAAGTGATCGCCACCACAGGCTCACCGTTGACTAAAAATAGGAGTGTTTTGACAATTTGCGACGGTGATGTACCCACAGCTTGTGCGGCATCCTCCACGGTTGGGGTATGAACCGAGAGCTTGATCAGATCAGCTTGGATGGCGTTTTCTTCAATCCAGCAAGCCAGGTTTGATGATTCCAGCATGTTTTTGCCCCTATCAATGGTGTATACTCTCCAATGAACCCGTTAGTATCCTAGTATTGGCCTATCTGACCCATGAGGACTATTGAGCGTTATAGGAAAGATATCCTATACTTACCCATGATGCTAAAACATTATTTTCGTTTGAGGACATTTTTGTCTCATTATTCTCCTCAAGGCCAAGGCTTGGTCGAGTACGCGTTGTTAATTCTTCTCGTTGGGTTAGCGGTTATCGTGATGCTAGCCCTCTTCGGAAGAGGCGTGGGGAACATGTTCAGCAACATCATCGCCAACGTATAACCTGACATCGTCCCCGTTTCTGTTCCGAGCAAAGGGGGATCCAAGATCTAATCCTCCACTGGGAGGGTAGATATCTGTCAAGCCCAATGGCCCTCTCTTTAGCCGCGTCGAAACGCGGCTCGTGCTTCTTAATGGGGCCATAAACTTTCACCCTTCGCTCGAAACCATTGAGCTCATCCACCGACCGAAAGCTCAACCATTCCTTCTTCAAACAGCGTCTTAAAAGCCCTTTCGAACTCGTCAGCCACCCGGTGTGACACATTACTCATCCTACACCCCTGGAGAAGAAGGGAGGGTCGTCGTTGAATTAGGATTCAGGTGACGGGGCCGCCAATATCCTCTTTGCCCACAAAGGTTTTTAATCGGCGGGCGACGTCCCGGCGAGGGAGAAGGATCCGTCGTCCACAGCCAAGACACTTTAAACCGATGTCAGCGCCCAGTCGAACGACAATCCAGTCCGTGCTGCCACAAGGATGTGGTTTACGGAGCCGTAACACATCCCCCATCTGAAGATCGGGTAACATTCGGCCTATCACCCCCCTTGTTCAGGCGGGGATTATACCATTCGCCGCAATGGTATAATCCGCACACAATGCTTGACTTATCACTACCCACTATCATAACTGCTTTGATCACACTGTTGATCGCTTTCACTGTGCACGAGTTCGCACACGCCTGGACTGCAGATCAACTCGGCGACGACACGCCGCGTCTTAATGGTCGTTTGACCCTAAACCCCCTAGCGCACCTCGACCCGTTGGGCTCGTTGATGTTGTTGTTCGCGGGGATTGGCTGGGCAAAACCTGTCCCGGTGAATCCCTACAATTTCCAACGCAATTCACGCGCGGGGATGATGCTCGTCTCCGCGGCTGGACCTTTCTCCAACCTGCTGATGGCGATCGTGGCCGCCATTCCTTTTAAGATGGGTTTACTTTCAGTATATGATCCGAGTGGTCGCTTCCTGCCCTCAATCTCCTCCTTTCTCATCGGCTTCATTTATTTCAACCTAATCCTGCTGCTCTTTAACTTAATCCCTGTTTTCCCACTTGACGGTGAAAAGGTGTTGGAATATTTCCTCCCACCCAGTGGTAAGGATACGCTCTACCGTTTGAGACCTTATGGTCCCATGATCCTTATCGGGCTTATCTTCATGGGCCAATTTGTGGGTATAGACTTTATAGGTACATTAATTGGAAGGCCTGTACAAATTATTCTTTCGCTGCTTCTCTCCTAACAATGGGCTTCGCCTACCGCGCATCTCAAACCTTCCGAGTCCTGCTCGCCAAGCCTGGATCTGAAGACCTGGTTCTGGCGAAGCAGCATCTCCCACCTCCCTTGGAACAACTCTTCCTTCAAATGAGCGCGGCTGACCAGGTACATGGCGTAAGCGTGTTGCGCAGCCTGCTTGCTCGAGGCGAAGGAGACCCCGATTTGCTCGCCGCGGCGCTTCTGCATGACGTCGGCAAGAGCCAAGCACGATTGCAGCTCTGGGAACGAATTCTCATCGTTCTGGCCTCTTGGCTTTTCCCAAGCAGAGTTCGACGTTGGGGCGAGAACGAACACACGGGGTGGCAAAGACCATTTGTCATCGCCGTACGTCACCCGTTTTGGGGCGCCGAGATGATTCGCCAGGCGGGCGGGTCGCAGGAATTAATCGCGTTAGTACTCCGCCACCAGGAGAACCTGCCTGCTGACTCAGCAAGAGAGATTGACCGTCTGCTGATTCGTCTTCAGGAAGCAGACGGATTGAATTGAGGTGAAACGATGAACATGGACATCTTCTTTATCGGTTTAGATCAGATCGGAGCTTCCATCGGCATGGCGCTCGCCAATTCAGAATTAGAGGTGAGGCGCACTGGTTATGACCCCGATGACAAATTAACCCGTAATGCTCATCAACTCGGGGCAGTCGACCAGGTGGTACCCCACCCGATGAAGGCCTCCGAGATCGCCGATGTGGTGGTCATCGCAACACCCTCCATCGATGTGCGCGATTATCTCGAGATGTTGGGAGAGAAGCTCAAAGCTGGCGCAATGGTGCTGGATACATCGCCATTCAAGGCTCAGCACGCGACCTGGGCATCCGAGCTGTTGCCTGAGGAACGTCACTACATTGGTGCCATGCCGATCGTTGGACCGGAGGCATTGTTCACCGAAGCCCCCGATCCTAGGACGCCACGAGCGGATCTGTTTCAGGGCGGTCTGCTAGCAATGGTCGTGCCACCGAAGACCTCTGAAGAAGCGGTCACTTTGGCACTCAATCTTGCCAGCGCCATCGGTACCACCCCCTTCTTCCTCGATCCGCTGGAAAACGATGCCGTGATCGCTACCGTCGAAGGACTGCCCTACTTGATGGCTTCGGCTTTCATGCAGATGGCCACCCGTGCCCACAACTGGCGCGAGATCCAACGTATCGGCGGCATGCCCTTCGTTCATGCGACAAGCATCGATCCATCTCAACCAAGTAAGACGCAAGCGAACACTCTCCACCTCAACCGCGATGTTGTCATCAATAAATTGGACGAATTCACGGAGGAGCTGAGGAGATTGCGGGACTTGATCGCAAGGGAAGATCACAAAGCTCTTTATGAATATCTGGATGAGGCGGACAAAGCTCGGGATTCCTGGTTAGCAATTCGCCAGAGCGGAGATTGGGCGAGCCAGGATCTTCTTCCAACAGAACGGATTGAAAGACCTGGATTCTTGAGCGGCGCTCTCGGCTTACGGTCCCGGCGACCGAAGAAACGTCCGTAGGGATACTGCTCGAAAATGCGCGAAATTAATTCCCAGTATCGAGTGGAAAATAAAATATCTTTCCGAGGGCACTAGGGCTCCTGGGCACCTAGGGATTAGCAAACCCGAGTGACAAGGTGCCCTGGTGCCTCTGTATTTGGATCCTCCTAACGCTCGTCGTATAATCCTCCCGTGTCCGAATATTTCTGTTACATCATCAAGTGTGCCGATGGGACGCTCTACACTGGGATGACGAGTGACCCCAAGCGTCGGCTTCGCGAGCATGAGCTGGGTCGCGGCGCACGCTACACCCGATCCCGACGTCCACTCCATCTGGCCTATGTCGAGGCACAACCGGACCTCAAAACAGCTATGCAACGCGAACGAACCATCAAAGCGCTCTCACGCGAGCGAAAGTTAGCTTTGGTCGCTACCCAACCCATGCGCAGACGCGCGAAACGTGCAAAACGAGGAAAAAGATGAGCGAATCAACCAAAACCGAATGGATCCACGAAGAGTTGACGAATTTGAAGCAAGCCGGCCTCTTCACATACATACGCACCTTGAGTTCACCACAAGGTGCCTGGTTGTTGGTGGACAATCAAAGGGTGCTGAATTTCTGCTCCAACAATTATCTGGGGCTAGCCAACCACCCCCGATTGGTCGAGGCGGCTCAAAATGCGATCAACCGTTATGGCATCGGACCCGCGGCTGTGCGCACGATCGCCGGTACGATGGACATCCACCTCGAACTCGAGCGTCGTCTGGCGACTTTTAAAGGGGTTGAGGCTGCCATCACCTTCCAATCCGGCTTCAACGCCAATTTAGGTGCGATCCAAGCACTTGTCGACGGTGAAGATGTCATCTACTCCGATGAACTCAACCACGCAAGCATCATCGACGGCTGTCGTTTGTCACGTGCGAAGGTTGTGCGCTATGCACATTGCAATCCAATTGACCTGCGACGCCAAATCGAAGCTAACAAGGATGCCGGTTTCCGAAGAGCCCTGATCATCACCGATGGCGTGTTCAGCATGGATGGCGATGTCGCCCCGCTAGATAAGTTATACGAGATCGCCAGCGAATTTGACTATATGTTGATGGTGGACGATGCCCATGGGGAGGGCGTGCTCGGTAAAGGCGGTCGAGGCATCGTCGACCATTTCGACCTGCACGGCAAAGTCGACATTGAAATCGGCACCCTCTCTAAGGCCTTCGGAGTTGTCGGCGGTGTGGTCGCCGGCAGTCAGCGCATCGTAGACTGGTTGCGTCAGCGCGGTCGCCCGTTCCTTTTTTCTTCCGCAATGACCGTACCGGATGTGGCCGCCTGCCTGGCGGCGATCGATTTGCTCGAAGAGTCAAGCGAATTGGTCGACCGACTGTGGGAGAACACTGACTACTTCAAACGCGAGCTGCAAGCCTTAGGATTCGATACCGGCTTGAGCACCACACCGATCACCCCGGTCATGCTCGGTGAGGCTCCGTTGGCCCAGAAGTTCAGCCGTCGATTGTTCGAAGAGGGCATCTTCGCCATGGCGATTGGATTCCCGACGGTGCCGCGCGGGAAAGCACGCATACGGGTGATGATCTCGGCATCCCATAGCCAAGAAGACCTTAATCAGGGTTTGACGGTCTTTGAGAAGGTGGGACGAGAGTTAGGAGTGATTTAGCGTCTACACTATTAGCATGACAATAGGATGATTACGGGTTGATGTCATTCTTGGCCTCTGCGGAGTGTATCCCTTCGATGAGCTCCCCTCGGCAGCCCTTCGACAAGCTCCCCTCGGCAGGCTCGGGACAGGCAGGACAGGGCTCGGGACAGGCAGGATAGGGCTCAGGACGCTGCCCGGGATAAATCGAAGGGCTCCTCTCAGAAGAAAATCTATGAGAATCAGTTTGACGCGTTGCTCGTCGTACAAAAAAAACCTGTGCCCGTGAGTGATCACGGGCACATTGTCATCACGCATCTATCGCTGGGATAAATGCGGACACGATACGTCTTGGCTAACAATTAACGGAAAGGGTCATATCCCGGGAGCGTCCCTGCCCAGTGACAAGTCGGCTTGTCGATCTGGTTACATTCCATGCCCTTCGAACAGCGACGACCAATAATGCGTGGGGGTTGATCGGGTAGGAACTCAGCCGGGTAAACCAACTTAAACTCCAACGCGACCTGCTCATCGATCCGATCACAAACCTGTCTTTTGATTGTTCGCCAAGTTACCCAGGGCATACCGCACCTCCGATATACCCATCTTACCATCTTATACCTACTATAGGCTGAACTGCTCAGTGCTAACTGTCATCGTCCAAATAAGATGAAACACCTCTAGCCTATCCCTTGGCATATATTCAAATGATGTAGGGGCGGTTCGCGAACCGCCCCTACAACGTTGTGGATCGTGCGTCAATTCTTGTAAGGATAAGTGAATTTCTCCAAGCCCATTTTTTTGTATGAGCCCTGTATTGCACATACAAAGAAAAACCCTGGCCATAGGGACATTGAGAATATCGTGAAATCACGATGTGCGATGGGCCAGGGCAAGGTCTAATTGTACCTTAATTTATGAGTTCCGCCACAAACTTTCTAAGCGACAGATGCATGCCATGAACCTATGAACCTCCACACTTCACGAAAAATATTGAGTCGTTAGCGGCAAAGCCACCCAATAAATACTATTCCCACATACATCTGAGGCAGCGCAACAAGAGCTGCAATACCCCTTGGGACTCACCCAGAAACTCGAAGCAAAATATGGATCACATGGCAATCGTGGGTACGAAAAGTGAGTCAAAATTGAAAAGTGGGGCGCAGCGAAACGATTTTACGCTCGTAATTGACGACGTAATCCTGCAGTCGGGTCTCAAGATCTTGGAAAATATCGGAGGCCAGGATGCGCGTGAGCGTGTCTCGATCCGGAGCCAGGAAGCCGGCCATCCGCAAAGGGTAAGCGCCGTAAGCAGTATGCCAAGCTTCGCACATTGTTAACCCCATGTATTCAAGCGCGGGGATTAATTTTCCCTGAACATATTGTAGATACGCCTCTCGGCGTCCGGGGACAGGATCATAGATGAGGAGCAACTTTACCGGATGGTTCTTTACTTCCATGATGCTTGATCAGCTTCCTGTGATCATTCCGAGAAACTCTAGCGAACCAACCTCGGTCTGCGAAAGAAGAGATCGTCCACAGATCCCAAACGTACCTCGCTCGCAGACAGTGGCCATATTCCTGCAATATCAGTGCCACAGTGCGGGCAGGCGCCTTCGTCCGTCAGATGATAACCCAATATCACATATCCCAATCGCGCGATCAAACGCGTATTACAACTCGGGCAGAAAGTATGTTCATACTCTCCCACACGCCCGGGCAAATTTCCGGCGTAAACATAATTCAAACCGGCTTCCTGTCCGATCTCGGCTGCTCGTATCAACGTATCAGCTGTGGTGTCATCTGGATCGATCATTTTGTAGTTCTTGCGAAATGCCGTTACATGCCATGGGATGTTCGGTGAAACCGAAGTGATGAAGCGCGCAGCGTCCATCAATTCATCCGTACCATCGTTGAAGCCCGGGACCACCAATGTGACCACCTCAACCCAAAGCCCTCGCTCATAAGCAAGTTGGATCGTGTCAAGCACATTTTGGAGCACACCACCTAGACGACGGTATTGCCGATCCTGCATCGTTTTCAAGTCGATCTTAAAACCGACCAGATAAGGTTTGAGATAATCCAGCACCTCGGGTGTGGCGTTACCATTGGAGATGTAGACGCACTTTAAACCAGCGGCGACGGCATGCTCAAACACCGCCGCCGCCCACTCGGAGGTGATTAAGGGTTCGTTGTACGACGAACCGACCACACGAGCCCCCATCTGCAAGCCATAACGCATCATCTCCTCCGGCGTTACTTGCTGGATATAGGCGCCGCTGACATCGGAGGCCGGATCACGCAAGGCCTGAGAACTTACCCAGTTCTGGCAATAGTCACAATGAAAATCACACCCCAGCATTCCGAAGGTCAATGTGTCAGAACCGGGGAGGAGGTGATAAAAAGGTTTCTTCTCCGTAGGATCAGACTGAAGCGCTCCGACATACCCCCAGGGTACATACAGGACGCCCTCCCGATTAAACCGCACTTTACAAATGCCGCGCCGATCCGGACGGATCAGGCACCGATGGCCACATGCAAAACATTGCACGTCGCCGTTCGGAAGACGCTCGTACAGATCCCCCTCGACCGTCATCGAATCAAGTAGATCAGCCAGCCTGGTCATGGCAGTTCGGCCGAATTATAACACCCCTCACGCCTCTATTCCCCAAAGGGTACAATAAGTCCATGTTGACGATTGCCATTCAAGCAGGCGGAGGTTCCCGACGCACGGGACGTGATAAAGCATTGCTCCCGCTCGCGGGTAAGCCAATAATTGAACACCTTTTGATGCGTATTGATGATTTGGGGGATGACATCTTGGTG
>DUEW01000170.1 GCA_011174845.1 Anaerolineae bacterium
GACGCCACCAGGATGAGGTCACAAAGAGCGATATAAACTTGTATGTAGCCACCACTGCCACTGGCGTCGCAAACACTCGAAAGAGGTGAAATAAAGCCACCATCTGCTCATGGATAGCTTTTCCCGCAGCGAACTTTCCCAATAATAAATAGGGAAGAAAAGCCAATACACCGCTCTGGGGAAGGCTCGTATAAGGTGTTCGGAAAAGCCATTCACCTTGAGAACCCAGCAGCATCTTGGCAATGTAAGAATTTCCATCTTCGACACCAAAAACGAACCCTGTGAATTGCCATCTATCACCATGAGTGAAATAACCCAGGAGGTAAGGGATGGTTGTCAAGGTGGCCAATACAACAGAATAGATCAGACACCAAGAACGTTCACGCTTGGTCATCTTCGCATCCAAACCCCCACCAAGGCGAGAAGGAAGACCAGTGTTATGCCGCACCCCAGATAAACGGTCCAAGGTTGAAAGTTAAAAACAACCTCATGATCACCGGTTGATAGGACGACGGCTCGTAAAAGATTGTCTAACGTCTGCCACTCAGCGTTTGCCCCATCTACGGTAACCTTCCACCCAGGATAAGCGATCTCGCTAAGCACCAAAGTTCCGGGGCCTTTAGCTTGGATTGTGATCCCATTCGGTGACCACATGAGCGAATCGATTGCTCTCCATGTCGTGCTTGATAAGTCTTGTGAATCTTGAATCCATGCACGAGGTCGGACCATTTCATTCTGATAAAGGTATTCGCCTTGACCTTTTTCCATCAGGATCAAATCGTTCGACGCGATAGGATATTCGGAGAGGATGTAAGCGACGTTGAGCTGTCCCAACTCTAGTGCATCGATCTCAACATCCCAGGGCTGGCTAGGATCACCGTTCGGATATGGAGGTAAAGTTACGCTGTAACCAACAGATGGGAAACCGGTTGCATCAGCCATGAAAGTACGGAAAGCCCTCAATTGCAAAGGATTGATGCCATCCACCATTTCCAACCCTGCTTGCACTGCTGTTTGGTACGGAAGGCTATAGGAAGGGGAGAAAATGCGCCCCTCTTGGGGTGCACTTGCTAACTTGTCCGCCAGGATTATTCGTTCGTTTAACACTCTTTCCTTGGGACGAACTTCCAGCAATTGAGCATTCACCCACAGCAGATCCGCCACAATTAGCATGACCCAAGCGAGCGCTCTATAGGTTTGAGGTATACGATATTTGAAATTCAGCCAGACCCAAAAGGTCATTAGAAGCGCAACAACACCACTGCCGATGAAGATATTCTGTATCGATCCAGTTAGGAACCACAGTCCACAAATGAATAAAAGAACTGCAAGCACGATTCCAATCGTCGAAAGTCGTACCTTCTTAACTGCAGGGCTCTCGAGTTCGTTCTTGAGAAACCAATCTACGCCCTTTCCACACAGCATTGCAATGCCAAACGAAGCCAGAAAGAGCATCCTCGCCGGTACTCTTAACAGATCTGCTCCTGGAACGATCGCGTTGAATATTGAGAAGAGTGGTGTTTGGTCTCCTATAGCAAAGACCCATGCAGCGACGACAACAACGGACCAGAATCCTGTTCCCGGAGCTTTCGATATCCACGCGACGATGGCAAGGTAGCAAATCGTCACTCCAAGGTACGCGACCCACTCGGGTTGAGAGATTATCGGAAGGATCACACCGAGCAAATTTGAGATGGGAATCTGCAGCTGAGTTTGATCTGTGATCGAGATTCCCGTCCGCGTCGACAGACTTACATATTCGAATAGAGGTAATAATAAACATGCCGCGATTGCGATAGCTGAGGTACCGTAGAGGATCGGAGCCATCAACAATCGACCCCTCAAGGAGGTTTTATCTGTGGGCTCGACCTTCCTATGGCGAAGGGTGGCGCGATAAAGACTATAAGCCAGCGCCAATAATCCAGCGGGTATCGTCCACCTTGGATCGGCTATTGTGAGTATCCCAAGCGCAGCTCCGGCCATCATGCCCCATCGTATCCAACTCCTTTTTCCTGAATAAATTTCATCAACAAATCGATGGGCCAGATACAATATCCAGGGCGTCCAACTGACCGCAGACACCAATCCCAAATGCCCTAGTCCGATATGAGCGATGAATTTTGGCGTACCGCTGAAAGCCACAGCGGCGATCAATGCCCCTTGCCATCCCACTCCTTCCTTACGCGATAAAAGCCACATCCCCCAACCCGCCCATGCCAAATGGGCCCAAAATAAGACATTAAACGCCAGGCTGATGGGCATCACGTATGTCAACCAATTCGGTGGATACCATAATCCGGAGAGAGGATCTGCGGCAAAAGGTGCACCACCTAGTGTTATTGGGTTCCAGAGAGGGATCTGTCCCCATTTGAGGAGAGACTGGCGAAGGAAATGGGCATTCGGCCAGTGCGATATAAGTAGATCGGAATATTTCGCTCCACGGAAAAAAGGAAAGCCATTGATTTCAGGGACGAGCGGCACCAACCAAAGCGCTGCAACGAAGAGCACAATCACGATTTCAAGACACCACCGAGGGATCCAACGAGTCATGGGAACGTTACCTCGTAAATTTCCACGCCCTGCGACTCGAAAACCAAGGGAAGCCCCCCTATCCACTCCGGTTGTCCGAGTACACGCTCCCGCTCTCCGAAGAAAACGTAATCTAGATCCAGTTGATCGAGTAAATTAATTGCCTCGGCGATCGAACCCTCCCAGGCATACAGCGAGACCACCAAGGATTTTTGGGTGTCGGCATACGGAGTTTCAAATGGATGACCATACAGCACTCTCACGTCGGCGAATGCAGGAAGCCTGTTTCCTATCTCAGGTGAGGCCAGAATGAGAGATCCCGGTGGTGTATTCCCATCGATCCAGGCATATCCTTCCAGTTCACCTTGGAGATGGACCACCGACGGATCTTGACGCTGTACGCCGGAGATACCAGCACCGATAACGATAAGGTTCGAGGGAACGGACAAGATAAGGAGTAGGATCAGTGTTGCTCGAATCTTCGCTCGTTCTCCAGCAATTCTTTCGAGGCCGAGTGCTGCTAATCCTGCTAAGGGGAAAAAAAGTCCGAGGGTCAATCTTCGTTGAAAGTTAAACGGCATGTAGAGCAAGATTAAGTTGCTCAGAGCCCAGGACAAGAACAGCCGATCCCGGGATTGACCTCGGGTTCCAATTCTCATGATCCCAAGAATTGCTAGGACGAGGATCAAGCCATAGCCAATGACATAATCAATAAGCGGCGGTGATGGGGTTATATTCTGAGCATTCCAAACTGAAAGGGATGGATGGGAACGAGCAAGCCACAAATCATAGATCAACCAAGGTAACGCGCCCATGATAAGTGCGAGGTAGGGAATGAGGTGCGTGCTTTGCTTACGTATAAACGCAGTCAAGCCGCTCCACCCTTGATGGAAGCCTTCCCAAACCAGCCATATCCCAAGACTGATCGTCAGACTGATCACCGAAAAAGGTAAAACAATCCCCAATAACATCCCGCAGATAAGTGCGGCTGCGCCTCGCAACCTGGTCCTATCTTTCTTAATGACAGAGAGTACTGCGCCTAACATAACAGCTGCAGCGAAAGGAAAATGTGCGTTCGTGTAGGCTGTGAGGAAGGGGATCGATTCCGGAATGGAAAGGTCGCTGGCTTGAACCCCAAATGGGATGGCTAGCCATCCTAATCCAGATCCGAACATCGTCAATAATGTCGCGATCCATTTGAGGTATTTTTCTTCAAACACCTGGTCATAGAAAAAGTAAGCCAAGCAGAACATAGCAAAACCCGCTACAAAACGGGCTGCGTAGTAGATGGGCAACAAGGAGATGTTCAGCCAACGAGCTAAATTTCCAAGGAATAAATAGAAGGTAAAAATGAAAGCGCCTGGGCCTGGCTCAGAGGAATAAGGAAGGTGAAAGGACCACGAGCCGTCCAATCCCTGCCGCATCTTTGCTAAATAACTAAAGCCATCTACCGGGTTAATCAAAAAACCACTGAATACCCCCGGATGAGCCAGTTGTTCTGCGAGCAGGTATGGAGCCAGCGCAGCGATAACGACCGCGAGACTCACCCCGAGTGCCAATAACCACGAGGCTCTATCTCTCATGGTAAGCATTGTACGTCGAGCCGGAGTCTAGCGCTATGGTAAATCTTGCCCTGATGACCTAATAACATCTATAATCGCAACATGAGCCGCGCTTCAAGCCTTTATAGATTGCAACAGCTTGATTTTGAGCTCATGAATAGTCATGAGAGGATCAAGGAGATTCAACAGATTCTTGAGGATGATAAAGCAATTGTACGCTTGCGTGAGATCTTAGAAACCAGTGAAATTCAACTAAAAGACACACGGACGATCCATTCCGCCGCACGACACGATGTCGATTCACAACGAGCTAAGATCGAGCAGACAGAAAAAACACTTTATGGAGGTCTTGTACGAAATCCTAAAGAGCTCCAGGAGCGTCAACAAGAAGCAGAATCCCTGAAACGCTACCTCGTGGCTCTCGAAGATCGATTGCTCGAAGCCATGATCCACCTCGACGAAATGCAGGAGCAAAGAGATACCGCAGATGAGGCTTTGACCCGTGCATTGGAAATACAGGTTCATCAACATCGTGATCTAAAGCAGGAACTCGAAGACCTATTAGCAAAGATTGAGCGATTAGATGCGGAGCGAGAAGCTGCCTTGGCGAGTGTGGTTCAGGAAGATCAGGAGCTGTATGAGGACATACGAAAACGCCTCGGCGGTAGGGCGATCGTCCTTGTTCAGGAGGGCAGCTGTAGTGCTTGTGGAATGGTTGTGGCACACTCTGTGCAGCAGTCAATCCGCAGCGGCTCTGATTTAATACGCTGCGGTCAATGCGGTCGTATTCTCTATGCAGGATGACTTTTCATGAGAGAGTTTCTCACTGGGATTTTCGGCTACCGTTTTGACTTTGAAGAATTCCTTGCCGGTCTGATCGCCGGGATCATCTTGGCGTGGGTCCTGGTTCGAATGCGTCCAATATTTGATTGGATTCTTGGGTTACTTCAGAGCCAGACAAGACGGCTGGGCGAACGGGTAGCCGCATCCTCAATCAATCGTTACCAAGTGGAATTAATTACCCGCGCGCAAACGATGCATGTAGCAAATCCGATCTTCGCCCTCGACGAGATCGCCATACCACCTCGATTGCTCGCACCGCCGATCCCAACAGATCCTCAAAAGGACGAACCTCCACCAGAGGACACACTCTCGGTGGTGCCTAACCTTCCTGATTGGACCTTCCTCTCGGGGCTTTATAGTGCTCCAACGATCTCTCTTGCCGAAGCGCTCTCCGATGGCGCGAATTTGATGATCACGGGTCCCCTGGGGAGTGGAAAAACTACGGCTTTAGCATACTTCGCTATTCGCTGCGCGAACAGAGATCCTGAAGCTGGGGTTGCGGTTGAACTTACACCCGTGTTGATCAATACTGCAGATTTAGAACTAGGTCGACGCGCCGAGAAGGACCCTTTAAAACCTTTAATCTCTGCTGTTCAACAAACAGTATCCCCAGGCTTGGCCTCCCGCATGCCGGGGTACCTGCGACCACAATTTCGTCAAGGTCGTGCTCTTCTCCTCTTGGATGGTCTTGATCTGATGACCCTTGAGGAAGTTTCTCCTGTCGCTGAGTGGATAGCAAATTTGTTACAAGAATTCCCGGGCAATCGCATTATCGCTGCCGGGCCCGTCTCAGGTTACGATGGAATGGTCAAGGCTGGTTTAAGCCCAATTCCTATCTCTCCCTGGTCCGACCATGATCAACGTTCATTCTTCACGCGTTGGGCTCAATCTTGGCAGCAATATGTCGTCCCGAACTTGCCCAAAAAGCGTATTGGTGACCTAGATCCAGCATTAGTTACCGGCTGGCTAATCGGATTAATCCGCGGTTTGACACCCTTAGAACTTACACTACGCACTTGGGCCGCATATTCGGGCGATACCCGTGGTGCAAGAGTGGTCGACAGTATGGAAGCATATATTAGCCGACTTCTATCTGCCAATGAGTTGCAGCCGGCTGAGGCGGCTGCGCTGTCTTGGCTCAACGAAAGACAAGGAGCGGTTAGCGAGCGTGCCTTTCGCCGAGGAACCCCGGTGGACAGTCTTGTGGAAGCAGGAATTATCACCCAACGTGCTGGAAAGAAGGTCACGTTTACCCAACCCGCCGTAGGGACTTACCTCGCGGCAAGAGCTATGGTCGAGACCGGTGTTTCCGAGAGTTTCACGCAAACCGGTTGGGCACCAGCAGAAAATGCGATGGGTTACCTGGCCGCTATGGGAGACATCACCGAGGTCGTGACGCGTTATCTTGACTCAGAGGGAGATCCATTGGAAGCGAACCTCCTTTCTTGCGCTCGCTGGCTTCGTGAGGTTCCAGCCAAGATGCCATGGAAAGATAAAGCGTTACGTGCTTTGGCGACCATCACCAGTTCTCAAGCGCGACCTTTTGGGCTACGATTGCGGACCGTACACGCATTAGCTGAAACAAAAGAGCCAACGGTAAGAATCCTTTTCCGTCGTTTATTGACTTCTGATGTCCCCAGCAGTCGAGTGCTTGGAGCGCTTGGACTTGGTGGTCTTGAAGACGAGGAATCGATCGATACTCTTCTGGACATCGTCTACCAAGATCGCAGTCTACATGTCCGACGAGCAGCATGTCTGGCATTGTCTGCTATCGGAACAGAACCTGCCCTGGAGGGATTAGGAAAGGTTCTCCTAGAAGGAGATGAGGCAGTAAGGTTGGCAGCAGCTGAAGCTCTCGCAGCTCATCCTGATGAGGGGTACAGCATGCTTAGAGATGCTAGTGAGCATGATAACCTGCTTACTCGACGTGCTGCTGTTTTTGGGCTTGCTCGCGTACCAGAGAAGTGGGCGTTGGATATCCTAGAACGCATGCAGGTTGAAGACAATCAGTGGGTCGTTCGTGGTGCAGCGGCAGAGGCTGTAGAACGTCGCCGCGATCCACCATGGAAAGTCCTCCCTGTTATTCCAGAAGTGTCAGAGTTACCCTGGCTGATCGAATTCGCCGCAAACGAAGGGTTGGGGGTTGCACCCGGATCAGCGGCGATGGAGATGGTCCGACGGGCTCTTAATAAAGGGACAGAGGACGAGAAGATCGCGGCTCTAGAGGCGATAGCCCTGGCTGGCGATGAAGAGCTCGGCCTCGAGTTGTATCAGGCACTACACAGCCCAGAACCCTTCCTACGTGATGCGGCTTACGAAGCGCTTTGGAGGCTGAGGGCGGCAGGGGTAGAATTACCGTCACCAAAGCAGTACGGTCTAGGCTAACAAGATCAAGCTTGGAGAATGAGATATCAGAAGTTAAAAGCAATAGGCACGCGCTCAGCGTGCCCTTTTCTTTCGCCTTGAAGATAAGGCTTCGAACTCCACCTTAAGTGTACCAAGGTATGAATTAGCTGAAACGCGCTAATCCTCCCCCAAAAAACCTTGAATCCTCTGTTCGGCTTCCTCGGCAGACATATCGAGAATCGAAATGATCTTGTCGAGCCCCTTCTCGCCTGCGACAATTTCAATGCGATTCTGACGCACGCCTAAGACTTTTGCCAAGAATTTAACCAAAGCGGTGTTCGCCTTTCCTTCCACTGGCGGAGCGTCCACTCTAACGCGCAAGGTGCCGTCCTCCATCACCCCACCGAATTCGGTTTTCCTCGAACGGGGTGTAACACGTATGGTTAGAGCTGCACCCTTTTTGCCATTATGAAGCTTATATCTGCGCATGCTCCCTTCCTGACGCTATATCAACAAATTGATTAATATTCTCTCAACCAGCCAGATCGCGAAGATCAATACGAGCGGGCTGAAATCGACCATGCCTGTAGGCGGCATGAGGCGACGAATTGGAGCCAGCATCGGCTGCACGATCGAGTCAAGCGTTCTCCTCACCGAATGATACGGGCTCATAAAGTAGCTTACGATGATATCTGCAAAGATAACCAATGTAAGGCCACGTGATATTAAACTTATTGCATCAATGACGTACCCCATATTATGAACACCTCTTACAATTCTAAATTATCTCATAAGTTAGATCGACATGCAGAGCATGTCCGACTACACCAAACTTCCACCAACGATTATAACCATGCATAAAAAAAATTGTGCCCCGGTTCCACCTAGACGACATCTACCCATCAAAATATGGTTGCTTCAGTCCCTGATTCACCCCATCATGTAATGCGTAGCATAATCCATTATCCATGGTCAGGCATCCAATGCGATTAGCGCGCCAAATCGCCCGGTGACCCGTCCTTCGCCTCGGTGTGAGTACCATTCCTCGAGATGACAGGCGGTGCACTGCTCTGCGACCTCAATCGACTTGACCCCTTCTTGCTCTAACAAATAGCGGTTGGCTGACCACAAGTTCAAGTAAACCTCACCATCATGAGTCTGAAGATGATCTCCTGCACTCGATCCGAAAGTCTCACGTACCTTTTCAACCACCTCCAGGCCAACAGGATAGTGATCCGGTCCTATGGCAGGCCCAATACCCACACGCAAATCCTCAGGATGTGTGCCGAATGCCTCCACCATCGCCCGAACAGCAGCCACCGGTGCAGCCCGAACTGTTCCCAACCAGCCTGCGTGTACTATACCGATCGCCCGTCGTTTGGGATCATGGAAGAATATCGGAACACAATCCGCAAACCTCATGAATAACGTCACGCTCGGATCGTCAGTGATCAATACGTCTGCCTGAATTAATTCCCCTCCCCTTCGGGGCGCATCAGCTCGGACAACGCGCGCAGAATGTACTTGCCAAACGTCGTAGATGGAATGGGGATCACGTTCAACAACAGCACAAGCACGACAGAGATTTTCGCGCACGCGCGCTCTTTCATCGCCAACATTACCCCCAACGTTCAACGAACGCCAAGGTTCCGGGCTTACACCTCCTTGGCGAGTAAAGATCGCGTGGACCAAATTGGGGTGCACGAGATTTTCAAACTGATAGAAGCGAAGGGGTCCCATCTGCCGGAAGGGCATAGGTTTAGTCTACCATGGAGCATACTGCCCGGCTAGAAATAAATGACTGTGGGGTAACGCTGGTGCGATATCACGGTGAACACGATGAACTAGAAAATCGAAAGTCATCCTGAGCCCTTCAGCAACCCTTCGACGAGCTCCCCTCACCCTTTCCCTTTCCCCAAAGGGGAGAGGGGATCGGCACCTTTTCCCTACCTAGGAGATGGCAGAGGCAAGGGGATCGGCACCTTCTCCCTGCCAAGGAGAGGGCAGGGGTGAGGGTGAATCCCCCATTCAACATGCTCGGGACGGGGCTTAGGGTGCTTGTTGTTATTTTGTATTAAATGATGGTTGACAGAGCGCTAATCCCTAAACTTGTAGCTATTCGGGGGTCTTTACTTGCTTTCCTGCAGCAGCCAGTTTGGAGGCCACTAAGATTCGCGTTTCGTTCATGCTCTCTTCAACATACGGAAAAGCCATCCAGACATTCATTAATCCGAAGAGCACACCCGTTACAGTCCGCAAGAATGGTGTGCTTTCTCGATGGGGAAAAGACAAGAAAGGAAACGAAGAGAGGATTTGTGTGCCGCCATCGAGTGCGATGGGCAAGACTCCCACAAGAAACCATAAGAGTATGGGCAAAGGTTTCATGCGTCCACGCAAAAGACCAAAGATTATTCCTCCGATCAACATTCCGCCCCAGATCGCGATATCTCGCTGACATAACACGACCTTATACCCAAGTTGCTCATTCCCAATGAACTCCTTCGCCTCCCAGTAATCGTCCGGATCTAACCCAGTAGCTTCACCATAAGGCACCAGGGATGTGCCTGCAGTTTCAAGAGGGTATGCGGGCTGCTCTCCGAAGAGGAACCATGACCGATACGCTAACTGGTGACAAAGTGGGGAGTAAATCTTTTGAATCCAAATCGCTGGTCGTGTCAACCCTACTTTCATCAAGATGGGAGTACCAAACGGTAACGCTATATATAGAAAAAACACGAGATTGATCGTCGCTAACCAATGGCGAGATAGGAAGAGGACCGCCTTATGGAGATTGATCGCCTGTTTGCGAGATACTGCCATGTCGGCTTGAGATCTTCGCAATCCATCCTTTGCTGCCCCCAATGCTATCCGCAAATCGGTCGCTGTGAAAAGCGCTTCGAGCTTATAGGGTCCGACCTGCGCGACAGGGACATGCTCCATGTACCGCTGTCGCAGGATCGGATCGCTGTCGATGTCTATCTCCACAAGCTCGTGTGGAAATTCGGTCTGCAAGGATTGAAGATCGGACCGCGCTTGGTCGCATAAATGACAGTTCTTTCGTGTGTATAAGGTAACGCGGATCACAGTTCCATCTCAATTTCCATCAGGTAATCCTTCAACTGCTTCTCATTCATGAGGCCGAGATGAATAAATCGGATCACACCATCACGATCGACGATATAACTTGCCGGGTATCGACCAACACAATACAGTTCCTGCACCTTGGCACCCGGATCGAGCAGGATGGGAAAGGTTAGATTGAGACCATCAGTATAGAAGCGTATATCATCTTCCGCTTCGTCGTTATTGACAGCTAGTATTGAAAATCCTTCTCCTTGGGAACTTTCGAGTCGGGCTTGGAAGGTCGACATCTCCAGACGGCACGGTCCACACCAAGTAGCCCAGAAATTAATGAGAACGATATCTCCAAGAAAGTCACTTAATCGGACGGTCTCGCCCTTCAAGTCCATCAGCTCAAAATCCGGAGCCAAATATCCTCTAAACGGCAATGAAAGGGTCTCCGCCCGCTCCTCAACCACTTCCTCAGCCGCTTCCGTCTCGATCGACGACGGCGAGGGTTTTAAGCTCAGAGGTGGACGCATCAGAATGCTAACCCCCAAAAAGATCCCCGCAAGCACTCCTAGCGCAAGAAATATCCATTGCCGTTTCATGTGTAATCGATATCAACCAGGAGATTACAACCCGATCTCCGGGATGAATGGAGCGAAGCTTGCTAGCCGCTCGAATGTCCCGGTGATAAGCATGACCCCGACTGCGACCAATAGAACTCCCGTTGCGATCGACAAATAACGAATGACTTTGCCATGACGCTTCATCAACATTGTCACCTGCCCCATTCCCAGCGCGGCGAGTAGAAAAGGAACCGCCATTCCAAGCGAATAAGCACTCAGTAGGATCACGCCCTGAGTCACATGGCCTGAGAACAAGGCTAGGTTTAAGATGGTGCCCAGAACGGGTCCGATACAAGGTGCCCATCCCGCCGAGAAGATAATCCCCATCAATGCCGATGCGAGATACCCCAAGCGTGGATTTGGTTGAACCTGACGCCTCGTATCGTAATCCAAGAAGGGGATGTTGAACACACCCATCGTATGTAAACCGAAGACGACGACCACCACCCCTCCAACGCGGGCGATCCATCGCTTTACAAAGAAATCACCGATCAAAGATCCTATAGCTCCTACCGCTGCACCCCCCACGACAAACACCAGACTAAAGCCGGATACGAAAGCTAGTCCATGGAAGAAGGTCTTGCTTCTACTCTCGACCACCGTGCCGGAAGTTGTCATTGACCTACCGCTTAGATACCCAACATAGGCTGGAACAAGTGCAAGCACACATGGGGAAAGAAAGGACAGCAGTCCCGCGAGTGCCGCGATGCCCACCCAGTATGGGTTCAGGGTTACATTCGATAGATCCACTTCAGGCTATTCCTCCGCCGCACGCGTTCCAAATCCGGACGCTATCCGAAGAACAGTGATTTATGACTTTAGGGGGCAAGGATAACAAATCCGAGGACAACCGGCAAGGTCATAACTCGATCCGTGCGAAGCATCATTGATGACTCGACTGAAAAAAGGTCAACCGCGAGAAGAGGATGGGCATATAAGGGGGTGCGGGCTGCGCCCACACCCCCTTATATGCCCATCCCTACTCCTCGAGCGTAATTTTTTCAGTGTATTCATTGATCGTATCTATGCAAGTTTAAATCCGCGTAGCCTGAGGCTGTTGGTGACAACGAAAATCGAACTAAACGCCATGGCCCCAGCGGCCAACATAGGATTTAAGAAACCAAGCGCGGCACTAGGGATGAGCAGGATATTGTAGATAAAAGCCCAGAACAGGTTCTGCTTGATCGTCTTCAGCGTGCCCCTTGAAAGAGCGATGGCGCGAGGAACACCCGTCAAGTCACCACCGACCAATGTGATCGGTGCTGCGGCGATGGCCACATCCGTGCCCGTTCCAATGCTGATACCCACATCAGCTTGGGCCAAAGCTGGAGCATCGTTGATCCCGTCTCCAACCATCGCGACCACCTTACCCTCATCTTGAAGTTCTTTGATCGTATCGACTTTTTCGCCTGGCAAGACTTCCGACCGAACGAGAATCCGGCCTTTCTTATCAGCAAGGCTGATGCCAACCTTTCGAGCGATCGCCTCAGCGGTTTGTCGATTATCACCGGTAACCATGGCCACTTCTAAGCCCATCCTTTGAAGCTCGGCAATTGCCTCTCGAGAGCCATCTTTAACGGTATCTGCAATACCTAGCAAGCCTGCGATGCGTTGATCAACCCCGACAGCGACGACGGTTTTCGCTTCTTTCTGAAGTCCTTCCATCTTCGACGCGAGCCCATCTAGAGACAAGCCACGCTCGACCATGAACTTGGGAGATCCGATGAGGATGTGATTGACGCCCACCTGTGCTTCGACGCCTTGCCCCGCAACAGCTTTGAAATCATCCGGTTCGATTAAAGCTACATCTCGCTCACCCGCGGCAGCTACGATCGCTTCGCCAAGTGGATGTTCTGATCCTCTCTCCACGCTGGCAGCTAATCTCAGCAACTGCTCTTCACCGCCATTCCAATCCCCGATGATGATATCGGTCACGGCCGGTTGACCACGCGTGATCGTGCCCGTCTTATCCAAAACCACGGTCGTCAATTGGCCCGTCCGCTCTAGAGCTTCACTGGATTTATAGAGAATGCCAAATTGAGCGCCCTTGCCGGTTCCCACCATCACCGCGGTGGGGGTCGCCAATCCCATCGCACAGGGACAGGCGATCACCAAGACTGCCACCATGTTGATCAGTGCACGGGTGAAGACCGATATCTCACCTTGCGGCGGTGACGCCAGGAAATACCAGCCGAGAAAGGTTAACACTGCGAAGGCAATCACAGCCGGGACAAAGATCGATGACACCTTGTCCGCCAAGCGCTGGATCGGGGCTTTACTCCCTTGCGCTTCTTCGACCAGGTGGACGATCTGGGCGAGAGCGGTTTCCTTCCCCACTTTTGTGGCTTCGAACTTAATCCTGCCCATTTTGTTGAGCGTCGCCCCAATGACCTCGTCTCCAGGATCCTTTTCAACGGGCAACGACTCTCCGGTGAGCATCGATTCGTCAACCGCCGTTCTCCCTTCAACAACGACCCCATCGACGGGGATTTTTTCGCCAGGACGGACGATCACCATGTCGCCAGCGCGCACCTCATCCACCGGGAGATCGAGCTCAAAACCGTCCCGAACCACTCGAGCCGTTCTCGCTTGCAGACTGAGGAGCTTTTTGATCGCCTCGCTGGTGCGGCCCTTTGCGCGCGCCTCGAGGAATTTCCCTAAAACGATGAGGGTAATGATGACGGCCGCAGTTTCGAAGTACAGATGGCCATCGATCCATCCGAACAATACCGGGAGAGAGTAGAAGTAGGCCGCTGACGATCCCATGGCAATGAGAACATCCATATTCGCGCTGCGGTTTCTCAAAGCTTTAAATGCTCCATCATAGTATTGCCAGCCTACATAAAACTGGACCGGTGTCGCCAACACGAACATCAACCACCTGTACCAGTCTGTGCGTACAATAGCTTCAGGGACGATACCCAGATCCCCAAGCATCGACATGAGGAAGAGCGGTAGGGTAATGGATAATCCGAAGATCAGCAGATTCCTCTGGCGTCGGATCTCACGCTCTCTGGCTTCACCTTCCACGTCCTCCATGCGATCAACTGATTCGTGCACTTCAAATCCAGCGTCTTTGATGGCACGCCGAATCTCCGCTTGACTTGTAACTGTCGGGATGTAGCGTACGCGAACACGTTCCGTGGCCAAGCTCGCGTTGGCTTCGACGATCCCGTCTTGTATGAATAGGGCTCTTTCCAACCGCCGAGCATCGCTATCATCGCTAAGTCGTTTGAGCATCAGATCGGCCTCGCCCGTGGCTACGCCGTATCCGGCTCGTTGGATGCGTTCAATGATCTTCTTTTCATCAAGCAAAGACGGATCGTACTCGACACTAGCTCGCTCGGAAGCCAGATTGACGTTCGCCGTGTTGACACCCTCGAGCTTTTTTAGGTTTCGCTCTATGGTGGCAACACAGTTGGCACACGTCATGCCCGTGATCGGTAATGTGAGGTGCTTCGTTTTTTCAGACACGTTCTAAACCTTGTAAGGGGTTGAAAATGGCTTTATATCACCGGGGGATAATTGATCTCCGTCAACAGAGATACGATCTGTTCCTCGGTCGCGGGAGGATCGAACTCCACGGTCACCTGCTTTGTCTCTTCGGACACCTGCACGTTGGAGACACCGATCAGCTCCATTAGCTCCATTTGGATCGTATGTACGCAGTGTCCGCAGGATATATTCGGTACGTTGTAGGTTACGGTCATCATTTTTTGGAACTCCTTTGCGTGATCTGTTGTAGTTAGACTTTTGAGGCCATCGCGTAGACCTCGGCGATTTCTTTCAACACCCGTTCCCGTTCTTCGGGGTCTTCGCCGCGCACAGCTGTGATGAGGCAGGAGTGCAGATGATCATTGAGGATGTTTGCACTGACCTTCCCTAATGCGGCTTGCACGGCTTGGATCTGGCGAATGAGATCGATGCAGTACGCGTCATTTTCGACCATGCGCTGAATCCCGCGCACGTGGCCTTCGACGTTTTTGAGCCTGCGTAGCGTGTCTTCCCTATCCATGGCATCCCCTCATCCATACCCCCCCCATCCGGGGTGGGTTAATATCTTAACAAAAAATGTCCGAATTGTCAAACTGTTTTATTATGTCAATGAATTTCTCAGAAAGAGACCGTCAATCCAAGGATTCAACTTCCCAAGTGATCTCCCATGGACCAGCTATGATGATGTAGCCGACGATCCTGTACTCGATGACCCCCTCGGGGACTGAAATTGGTGTTTTGACAATCCTTGTGTCGGGACCAAACTCATACACCGCGACGATCTTTCCATCCACCGAGGCTTGGCTTGCATCAAACCTACCGGTGTCGGCCATCTCAATCGCGGAGTAGTTCGATTCGAAGATATACAAGGATTGGATGCTGATAGGGTCCTCGATCGCTTCGATCGATTCTATGACGATCGGGGAATCTGTGATGAACTCCAACCGATATTGTTTGTCGACGCTCTCAGCTTGATCCAGATGCACTTCTGTGATGGTAAAGGGTATTCCCCTTACCGACAGGGTTTCATCTATCCGCCACGTGTCGCCCGGCTCCCGTCCCGTAAGATCGAGTTCCAATATCTCTTCACCAGGAATTTCCGTCAGGGTTGTTGTGTCAATTCTAAGTGTAAGTGTTTTCACATCCTGTGGTATCGGGTCGAATATCGATCGGTTAGTATAACTGACGCGACCGCTTGGGTAAAATGTCCCCAAATCATTTGTAGTGCTGTGCCCTACGATCGCATTTCCCCGATCGTCGAATAGGATTGGGTAAACCAACGCTTGTTGAGGGGGCATTGATTCTCCGTTCGTTAATTTCCACCTCGAGTCAACGGAAACCCGGAAGTCTACAAGTGTTTTATCGTCCAAATATTCCACCCTCAAGACTTCCGCGGTGATACCTGCCTGTGAATTTACGGCGCCTTCAAGTTCCTGGACCATCGATTCATCACTAGACGATGCCGGTTCCTGCTGCGGAAATATCCCTTCATCCAATCCCAATACTGTCATGAGGCTATCATCCACAGTTACGAACACAAATTTCCCTTCCACATCCAGAGCGATCAAGGTCCCATGTTGGTCATAGGATGCGACCAAGCGCGGATCAGTGGGTTCAGAGAAATCGAAGATTTGAATCAACTGGCGTTCAGGAGGCGAGTATGGCCAATACACGGCGCCCGGCACATGGCGGTTATAGATATAGACATGATCCCCCTCTATCGTGATGCCTGGTCTCCAGAATTCTTCAGTATATTCAAATGCCGTGATTTCGACCGGTTTCTCCGGATCCGAAACATCCATCACGAAGACTTTGCCGTCTGAAAGGATGTATGCAAGATCACCGCTGGTCACGATATCGCTGATCCACTCTGGAAACTCGAGCACTTGAACCTCATGAGGTTCAAGTGCTCGAGTTTCCAGAGTGGATCAGCGATATCGTGACCAGCGGTGATC
>DUEW01000171.1 GCA_011174845.1 Anaerolineae bacterium
GCCGTCGAGAGCGTGCTCGTTCCGGTCGGCGTGGATCAGAGCACGCTCGAGACCTGGCTGTTAGGCGACGTCGGATATTGGGGGCCGCCCGGGATGCTCCCCCCACCGGGTGTGGATATTGGAACACCCTTGTTGGAACAGGCTGGCGACTCGGGGATTGGGGATCAGGAACTGGGGATGAGTAAGGCACCTGGGCACTTTGGCACCTCGGCACCTGGGGGTCAGCGGGATCATAACCTTGTCACCTTGGTGCCCCGGTGCCCAAGTGACTTGGTGCCCTATCAGCCCCTGATCCCTGAGCCCTGTTCATTATCCAGCGGTTGAGTTCTTGTGAGAGAAGGTATCCCCCATGAAACGGTCCAACGTCTTCGTGCTCATCACGGGCTTGGTGAGTCTGGCAGCAAATGTCCTGGCCATCCTGAGCTATCTCTCGGAAGAAGATCCGTTCTTCGGCTGGCGCCCCGACCGCGGGCTGCTGACCGTGCTGACCTTCGTGCTGTTGGCTTACTGCCTAGCGATGTGGTCGACACTGACCCGCCGTTGGGTGCACAGGCACAGACAAGGGCCCAAGCGGGGAGCTCGATATACAGCGACTTTCCTGCTCAATGGACTGATCGCTTTCCCGCTCTTAACGCTCTGGCTACATCTGTTGTTCTCGGTGGTGATCTTCACTGAGGTCTCGTCCACTGAGCGTTGGTTCCTGGCGATGGGTTTCGCATGGGGCGTGACACCTTTCACAGCCCTAGGATTGTTAGCCATGGGTGAGATCCTGGGGCCGCTGCTGACGAGTAAGGAGTGAAATATAGAAACTGCCTCCCCTCCTTACTCTCACACCCCTGCTCACCTCACACACGTCCCCGGTATGCAGGACGGGTGAGCGAATCTCCAAAAAGGAGGTCTATAGAGAGGAAACGCGTTTGACGAGACGACCGATCTCATGGTATCATCCGCGAGTCTACAGGCCGCTCGGACGTGCACTGGGCGGCTTTGCGTAACACATAGAGGAGAGAAAGATAAGCGCAACAGAATATCGTATAAATGAAGCGATCCGTACGCGAGAAGTGCGCCTGATTGGCCCCGACGGAAAGAACATCGGGGTGGTCCCTCTCAAGGAGGCGCTCCAAGTCGCCCAGGAAGCTGACCTCGACCTAGTCGAAGTGGCCCCCACCGCCGACCCGCCCGTTTGTCGAGTGCTCGATTACGGAAAGTTCCTTTACGAGAAGGCGAAAAAGGACCGGGAAGCCCGCAAAGCGCAAACCAAGATCGAGGTCAAAGAGATCCGTTTACGACCAAAGACCTCCGAACACCACCGATCTTTCAAAATACGCAATGCACGACGTTGGTTATCAGAGGGCAAGAAGGTTCTGGCGCGTATCCGCTTTCGCGGACGGGAGATCACCTACCCGGAGATCGCCCTGGAGGACCTTAAGCAAATCGCTGAAGAACTATCGGATGTCAGCAAAATCGAGCAGGCGCCCAAGATGGAAGGGCGTACGATGTTCATGATGTTGACGCCGCTGAAGAAGAAATAGAGCCTGGTTTAGCAGGGATATGTTGGTGAAACCCATCCCCGCGGACAGTGGGAACGTCCGCGGGGGACTATGTCCCGCAGAGACCTACGGTACGCAGGCGTTGTGATCATTTTGAAGGAGTATTTTTGTGGCTCAAAAAGGAAAGAAGAAGTACAAACTCAAAACACATAAAGCGACCGCTAAGCGTTTCCGATTAACCGGCTCCGGCAAGCTCGTACGCACCAAAGCCGGTAAAAGTCACCTGAGGCGCAACACACCCAAGCGCACCAAACGCTTGTTTACCGAGATGATCCCGGTTAAAGGCCCAGGGATAGCCAAACGCGTACGTCGAATGGCCCCCTACCTCAGCAAGTACAGGGCGAACCCCAACGCCCGGAGCGGTAAATCCTCGAAATCCTAATGTTGTCCCGACCGCTGGGTGTACCAAACAGGTACGCATGACGTACCCGGGATCGCAGGAGTGTGAACCGTGACAAGAGTAAAGGGTGGAACCATCACCCGCAGTCGACACAAGAAAGTCCTCAATCTGACCAGAGGCATGTACGGCACAAGACACAGCCTTTTCCGCCGTGCTAACGAAGCCATGATGAAGAGCCTCTGGTATGCTTATCGAGATCGTCGCACCCGCAAGCGTGATCTGAGGAGGTTATGGATCGCCCGCATCAACGCCGCTGCTCGACAAAACGGCACCACCTACAGCCGACTGATCCACAACTTGAAAAACGCCGGTATTCGCCTCAATCGTAAAATGCTTGCTGATCTGGCGGTGCGCGATCCCAATGCGTTCACCGCCGTGGTCAAGGCAGCGACCAAGGGCTAACTTCCAACGATCTCAGAACAAAAAGGACGCCTCGGCGTCCTTTTTTTATCACTTCGAATGGATATGAAGTGTTGATATACAGTCTTTACCTTCGACCCATACAAACTGCTCTAAAGTATGCATTCTGTGGGTAAGTGCATTTAAGGGCGGCTGGGCATGGCAGCCCTGTTGTTATATTTTCAGAATGCCTCAGCAGTGGCGGCGCGGGATCCGCCACACAGTTGGGTATAGAAGCCCAGCCGTCAAGACTAATTTGGGGCTCCATCGGCTCTGCCGATGGCCAGCAGTAGAGCCAATGAACTCCAAAAACGCTTCTATAAACAATCCTCCTCCGTGTAGTTTCTGTCTGCCAGCTCGATACTTTCCATCATCACAGCTTTGAATACGTTGAAGAGGATGCGGAAAGACCGGAAACGATTGCATCTCTGAGAGGGGTTTTTGACAGATAAATCCTATTCCTCCGAACGAAGAATACGCCACCCATGGCTTTAAGAACTTCTGTTACATTTCACTCAAATCGTTATAATCCTCATGACTTTGTTTATGATCTAGAATCATCCGTACTAAATGGACTTCACAGCCACAAGTTAAGCACAATCATCGAAACACAATACATTTTTCTTTGTCTTACGACCGAAACAACCTGGAGACGAAACCATAATGAGCAACATGGCTATCAATCAAACAATATTCTTGACCTTGGTCAGGACAATCGGCGAAAGAACGGGAGCTCGCATTCTCATTGATAGCATTCGTTCGTTCGGCGAAGCCATGAGCCAATGCCCGATCTGGCTCTTCGAAGCTAATCCCCAGATAGCACCTTGCCAGAGTATGGAGAACATGGGTGTCCAAGTTCTCCCCTTGAGTGTGCCAGACACTGTGAAACACTATTTCTTTGCAGATAAGGTATATGCCTGTGCTCAAGCAGAAGCGTTGGCAACCATGAAAGTTCAGTCACTGATCTGGATCGATCCTTCATGTTTAGTCATCAAACCGCCTTTGTTGTTCGACCTCGGCCAATCATTTGACGCGGCTGTGAGGCCTGTGCACATCAGAAATGTTGGACTTCCTCCAACGGAGCCTCTGGACGGTTTCTGGAAGAAGATCTACAAGGCCGTGGGGGTGAAAGATGTTCAAACCACAGTAGAAATTTTTGTAGATGTACAGCGCATTCGATCCTATTTTAATTCGCATGCATTTGCTATTAATCCGTCAAAAGGAGCGCTCAGTCAATGGCTCGATTGTTTCGAGGCCTTGGTCTGCGATCAAGGGTTCCAATCGAGTTCCTGCAAGGATGAACGTCACCAAATCTTTCTGCACCAGGCCATTTTGAGCGCTCTATTGACTTCCTCGCTGGATCCGAAACGGATTCGAATTTTACCGCCGGACTATAACTACCCCTATAATCTTCACCAGTCGGTACCTCTGGACCGGCGAGCTCTAGCGCTCAACGAGCTTGTGTGTATTGCTTACGAAGATCGCCCTTTAAACCCCCAAGTTGTAGATGACATTATTATTCATGAGCCTCTAAGATCATGGCTGGTCACAAATACCGCACCCAGCTAATCGCTAATGCGATCAAGTTGAATGAGCGTATTGTGGGATTCAATCCAGAGTGAGTAGAAGCCCACTAAATATGACCTTCTCTCAAGGAAATCAGGCGATGAAGAATGATTCGATCAGCAACAGAGAAAACGTGGCTCTAATAGTGATCGATGTTCAAATGGGATTATTCCATCGAGCTCACCCAATATACAAGGCCGAAGAGTTATTGGAGAACATCAATCTACTGGTCCATCGTTCCCATGAAAATGGAGTCCCTGTTTACTACATTCAACATGCGAATGCAACGTCCCTCGTTCAAGGTTCAGAAGCGTGGGAACTACATCCTCAGATGCAACCTAAGGATGTAGATGTGATTATCCATAAGCGATATGGAAGCGCATTCCAGGATACACCTTTAAGAGAAGAGTTGGCCGAGAACGATGTTGGCACGATCGTCGTTACAGGATTGGTTACGCATGGGTGTGTGAGGGCAACATGCTTGGATGCATTGAGGTTAGGTTACCAAGTAGTGCTGGTAGAGGATGGCCACAGCAATTTCAACAAGAACGCATCGAAATACATCAAGAAATGGAATAAAGCTCTTCAAAGAAACGGTGTAGAGCTATTGATGACCGAGGACGTTCAATTCCAGTAGCGGGGCATTATTCAGGTTTTATCAGCCGGGACAAGAGATGAGATAGGAGAATAATTCAGCGGAAGCATAGATCGAATATCTACTTGTGACTGCAACATGACTCTCTCTTATTTATTGGCGCTTGACAGCTTTCTCAGGGTGGAAGGAGGAATAGAAACAGATGATCGAACTTCCGGAGGCGGTTATCATCTCACGCCATATGAGCCAAGAACTCAGAGGAAAACGAGTTCAATCAGGACTCCGCGGTAATTCCCCTCACAAATTCGCGTTCTACAGCCGGTCACCCGAAGAGTATGAAGCCATTCTCAAAGACAAGATCGTGGGTGAATCAGTAGCCCATGGCTCAGCGATTCTGACATCATTGGAGCCGGACCATGTGCTCGTGCTTGGGGGAGGTGGAGAGAGGATTGTTCTTCATCAAAGCGATGAGACGCTGCCCAAGAAGCATCATCTCTTGCTCCACTTTCAGGACGGCACGTATCTTACGGTGACAGTCCAAGGATGGGGAAACGCCCTGTTGATGCACAAGTCAGAGGCAACCGACCATCCTCACGTCGGTGAAAAAAGAGTCTCTCCCCTAAGTGAGGCCTTCACCTATGAGTACTTCCAGCAACTGTTCGAGAAGCTTGACGAGGAAGACACAAGAAGCGTTAAATTCTTCATCATTAGCAAGCCTGGCATCTGGGGCGTGGGCAACGGCTACCTACAGGATATCCTCTTCAGAGCCAAGATTCATCCCAAGAGGAAGGTAATTGATATTACGGAGGACGAAAGACGAGCACTATTCGGGTCGATCAAGGAAACCCTGAAGCAAGCTGTGGATCTAGGTGGGAGGGAAAGCGAGCGGGATTTGTTCAATCGCCCTGGGAATTACAAGGGTATTTTAAGCAGCAAAACTGTAGGACAACCCTGTTCCGAGTGCGGGACGCCGTTTGAAAAAATTCACTATCTCGGCGGTGCGTGTTATTTTTGTCCCAGTTGCCAAACCTAGGCAGTACGTTTTTATGCGATCCATCTTCCAAAGAGCGCTACCTATCGTCTTGTTTAAGCTCTGGCCTCCTACTGTCCATTCGCAAGTTCTTTCGCAAGCAGGGGTTCGTCCTCACGAAATATCCCCCAAGATGCGGCGGGTTGATGGTTACTTTCTTTCCTGAAAGCTTCCTCAGCACGAGTTATTGGACAGAAATCAGAACACACAATTATGATTGGAGAAATGTATCCTTGGATTAGGAGCTACCCATGGAACTCTCGCGACGAGACTACGAATTAATTGAACATGCCAAACAAATAGCAGACGACCTGCACGTCGATGATCTTCACGAGGTCGCTGCGGCCTTAAGGACCAACTCTGGTGATATTTTCGGGGGAATTCATATCGAGGCTAGGGTAGGCTTCGCCGATGTTTGCGGGGAAGTTGCTGCTCTATGTAACATGGTCAGCGGTGGCCAAAGAGAATTGGATACCATCGTTGCAGTCTATGGAGATGGACGAGGCAATCATTGGCTTCTAGCACCTTGTGGCAGATGCAGAGAGTTGATCAGCGATTTCAATCGAGATGCGATGGTGATCGTGGGAAGCTTAGAGGCCCCTCACAAAGTAAGCATCTCCGAGCTCTTGCCGATGAAGGACTACGGCTGAGCAACACGAGAAATCGCTGGTTTGGACCCTCCTCATTAAGGTCGATGCGTGGCTCAGGACAAGGCCTGGGCAGCAGCCCAAGCCCAGCCGTGGGGCTCAAGCCGGGCGAGGTATTTCCGTCAAAGCGGTGCCGTGTAAGCTTGTCCCGAGCCATTCCTGCGACTACACTCTGACTGAAGCAACTCACGGCCTTTGGGCAGCTTCGAAGCATTTCGACACTTATTAAAACGCCAGAGGAGAGAACCATGACCAATCAAAAGATCACCGTCGTAACGGATAGCAGTGCCTATATCCCCGAGGTTGCTCAGGAAGGGTTAAACATCTCGGTCATTCCCCTATGGCTCATATGGGATGATGACCGCTTTCGGGATGGAGTGGACATTGATCCTCAAACCTTTTACGATCGATTGAAGAAATCCAGCACTCTTCCAACCTCATCTCAGCCCTCAGCGAAGGAATTTGAGATTTTCTTCCGTCAAGTAGCAAAAGAGTGCGACGCGATCGCCAGTGTCCTTGTCTCTTCGAAGATAAGCGGCACCGTTGCTTGTGCACAAACCGCCCTGTCAGAATTCCCTGAATTCCCCATCCGAATTGTGGATACGCTGTCATGCTCTATGGGATTGGGCTTCGTCGTATTGGCCGCCGCACGGGCGGCGGCTGCTGGCGAGGATCTCGATGGCGTTATAGCTGCGGCTGAGAAAATGCGTGATAAAGTGCAACTGCTCTTTGTCGTGGACACTCTGGAATACCTTCACCGTGGTGGGCGTATCACAGGTACGAAGCGCTTGCTAGGAACAGCCTTAAAGATCAAACCACTTTTGCAGTTTAAGGACGGTCTGATCCAATCCCTCTCCCAAGCAAGGACAAAGAGTAAGGCGTTTGAGTTGCTGTTGCAGATTACACAGGAACGGCTAAGTGGCAAGAGAATGGCCGAGGCAGCGATCGTTGATATCGATAATCTTGAGGACGGGGATGTCGTAGCTAAATTGACCCTGGAGCGATTTGGTCCAGCTATGCTTCATCGCGCTGCAGTAAGCCCTGTTGTCGGAACCCACGTTGGCCCTGGTGCCATTGGAATAGCTTTTTATCCTGAGGATTGACTGGATCTAAACGTACTGAACCATTTGCAGGCTTGGGTGCTATTAAAGTTGAGTGAGGGGAAATCATCTCAAGACTGACATCATTCAATCGTTTCAGGAGCTCTTTGAAGATATTCGTGATTGAGAGCGATTTTTTAATACATTCAAGACAAATAAGCGTGCAGTGGCCCCAAGACGAGAAAAGCAACAAAAGACTTCCTCGATAAATGTGGCAGATGATCAAAGGGAAAAGCCACCCCAGGAGATGATCAAATGAATCAAGAAACCTATCACATGTATCCGATCGGGTATGTTCGTCGTACGGATCAGGATATTCATCTCGAGATTTCAGAAGCCTTCCGTCCGGCTTTGAAACAGCTTGACCAGTTCAGCCATGTCATGGTGTTTTGGTGGGCAGATAAGCACGATAACGAAAATAGTCGCAGCTTGATGCAAACAGAGCCGCCCTACGCCGCTGGCCAAATTTGTGGTGTGTTTGCCACCAGGGCAGAGTATCGCCCCAATCCCATCGCCATGACGACATGTACATTGGAAGGTGTTGACGAGGAAAATGGGATCGTACGGATTACCGACATTGATGCCTTTGATGGTACCGGTGTGGTCGATCTGAAGGCGTACTTCCCTGTGTGCGATCGTGTGGAGGAGTTTCGAGTCCCTGAATGGGTCTCGGATTGGCCCGAATGGATGCCCGAGGAAGGATTGGGATTGTGAACTGGAGCAGAAAGATCCACTAGACAATTTGTACAGTGGGCAGCCAACTATAAGGAAGCTCAACGGAGATCATCCCTTTGATTTTCCTCCGTCAAGCTCGGGACAACGTTCAATCCTGGTTTCTTAAGCAACGCGATGTTTCATTGATCGCAATCCGTAGTCATGCAAGATATCGGGGCGGATTCGACCTGTCACAAGCTTGACGATCGACAAGAAGAATACGCTAACTCGAAAGCGGTGCCCCACTCAACGAGTGGAACTTCGTATTTGGGGACTGCAATTTGATCCTCATTGAAAGTGAGTTATATGGACAACAAGAAACTGCTCATACTAGGTGGTTATGGAAATACAGGCCAACTCATCGCTCGTTTGCTCCTGCAGGAAACAAATGCCGAACTGATCCTGGCCGGACGATCAATCAAGAAAGCCGATAATCTCGCGACGCTGCTTAACGATCGTTTCGAGGGGGATAGAGTGACAGGAATTTGCGCGGACGCCTCAGACGTAGAAAACCTTAAGCAAGCATTTCACGGCGTGGATATGGTAATCGTCGCTTCAAGCACTGCCGAATACGCTAAGTATGTAGCCGTGACCGCGCTTGAGGTGGGTATTGATTATATGGATATCCAGTATTCAACAGAGAAAACTTCTCTTTTGAAATCCATGACCTCAGAGATTGAGAAAGCCGGTCGCTGCTTCATCACCGATGGTGGGTTTCACCCTGGGCTTCCTGCGGCTTTGGTTCACTACGTGGCCCAACATTACGACAAGCTTGAAAAAGCCAATGTGGGAAGTGTCATTAAAGTTAACTGGGCTAGATTGTCATTAGCGGAGAGCACGGCGTATGAGTTCATGGCCGAGCTAACCGACTTTGAGTCTCTGGTCTTCAAGAAGGGCAAGTGGGAGAAGGCTCGTTTGCAGGGAATGTTGGATTACATCACCATGGATTTCGGTAGAGGATTCGATCGGCAATACGCCGTTCCGATGTTTATGGAGGAGATGCGCTGTATTCCTGAGACGTACCCTTCGCTCTCCGAGACCGGGTTCTATGTGGGTGGATTTAACTGGTTTGTGGATTGGCTGATTTTCCCCCTTGCCGCAATATTATTGAAGTTGTTCCCGAAAAGAGCGGCCAAACCCACGACAAAGCTCATGAGTTGGGGATTGAAAACATTCTCAAAGCCACCCTATGGTACTCTGTTGAAAGTGGAATCCGCTGGTATCAAAGATGGCAAGCCTATAACCGAAGATGTGACACTCTATCATGAAGATGGCTATATGTTTACCGCGATCCCGGTGGTCGCTTGCCTGCTTCAGTACCTGGATGGATCGATTAAGAAGCCCGGCCTCTGGACGCAGGCGAACATCGTAGAGACCAACCGATTAATGAAAGATATGGAGCGAATGGGTGTCGACATCACCATTCAAGTTCAATGATCCCTGGTTGATCACTGAAACAGAGCTTGTGTGTGGGCTTCTTCAAGCTTCGCTTGTGTGGCCACAATATGCGAGAGAGAATGAGACCTCCACTTTGTATCTATGTCTAGACTCGTGTTAGACCAGGCACTCTCAAACAACACATGTTCCAAGACTCGCGATCTGAAGCTAACACCGCAATTTCCCACATTGACATAAACAATAAATTATCTGAAGATAGGTCCCATGGATACGCAAGAAGCCAAAATCCCTTCCCATAATAGAGATCGTGAGAAGAAATTTGTTGCGCTTAGCTCCGTTGTCGCGGCTGTTTTCCTGACTCTTATTAAACTGGTTGTTGGAATCCTAACCGGCAGCCTGGGTATCTTGTCCGAGGCGGCTCATTCCGGCCTCGACTTGGTTGCTGCCGGAGTGACATGGTTCGCCGTCAGCGTCTCGTCTCGTCCACCCGACCGTGAACACACCTACGGCCACGGTAAGATCGAGAACTTGTCTGCGCTTTTCGAAACGTTTCTCCTGCTACTGACCTGCGTGTGGATCATCTACGAGGCCATTCAACGGTTGTTCTTCAAGGAAGTCGAGATTGAGGCCAATATCTGGGCTTTCCTCGTTATGCTCATTTCGATCGCCATCGATTTCTCCCGCTCACGCGCTCTCTACCGCGTTGCCAGGAAGCACAAGAGTCAAGCACTCGAAGCAGACGCGCTACATTTCTCCACAGACATCTGGTCTTCTTCCGTTGTGATCGGTGGCCTCGTCTTGGTACGCTTATCCGATTTGCTCGGTGCTGAGTGGTTGGTAAAAGCTGACGCCGTCGCAGCATTGGGCGTTGCTGGTATCGTCATGTACGTCAGCGTGAGGCTGGGTATGAGGACCATTTCTGCCTTACTTGACGCCGCCCCTGCCGGCCTGCGAGATGAAATCGCTTATGCCGCCCTTGTACCTGGTGTGCTGGAAGTGAAACGAGCTCGTATCCGCATCGCGGGTCCTGAAACTTTTGCCGATTTGACGCTCGTCGTTAGTCACGATACCACCCTCGAACAGGCACACGAGATCGCTGACCAAGCTGAAGCGGTGGTGTGCCAAATCATGCCCGGAGCCGATGTGGTGGTCCACATCGAGCCCCTTGTCCGCGAGGAGGACAGTGTCGTGAGCACGGTTCGCCGTTTGGCAGCTAAACTTGGGATGAGCGCTCACGGAGTTCGTATCTATGACGTTGCTGATAACCGATTGCTAGAGCTACACATCGAAGTCGAGGATACCCTCAGCGTTGACGAGGCGCACGCTAAAGTCTCGGCCTTCGAGAGCGAGATTCGTAGCGCTCTCCCCCGTATTCATCAAGTTGTTTCTCACATCGAACCCATTGGAGAGCTTGAAGAAAGGCAGAGAGGCTCACCCGATGATGAAAGCATGATCCTCGAAGCTCTTCAGGGGTTACAGAATCGCTTGGGTCATGAATGTCAGTTCCACCAAGTGGAGGTGCACCGCACCGCAAGTGAACTCTTCGTGACACTTCACTGTACTGTCGACCCGAACACGGCGATCGTGGATGCGCACACGCTCACCGAAAACGTTGAGAGCGATCTCCGTTCACGCATCCCCCAATTGAGTCATGTCGTCATCCACGTTGAACCGCCAGATACCGATGAAGCCTAAACCGCCAAGTTTTTCCGACATCGACCATAGAGGTGAAGCTCTACATTCTCAACACAACCTGGCCCCTGTTTTGCCACAGTCTGCACCGTCCATTACTCCTTTCCGCTTCAGATCGGGCAGCGCTTGTTCATTTGTATGTTCGTCCGTATAGGAAGTTGAGGTAAAAGGATAAGTGGAACCCCTTCTCTGGCCGCTCCTCTCAAACCCTTTTCGCCGTATTTATCACTGCATGTATCCTTCTAAAACCCAGAACATGGCTATAATCCTGATCAGAATAAAGCCGAAGGGTTTAATGGGCGGGTTGAAGAAGCCTGACTTCCACGAATCGCGATCATGGATCAACCATACGTAATACCACATTACAGTATCTAGGGAGTTTTCAGGTGTTTGAATGGTTCGTCGATCTCCACCCGATACTACAGGCCTTATTAGCGACCTGCTTTACCTGGTTTCTAACCGCACTAGGCGCTGCAGCGGTTTTTATTTTCAAGACCGTCAGCAGGAAGGTTCTGGACGGCATGCTCGGGTTTGCATCTGGTGTCATGATCGCCGCAAGTTTCTGGTCGCTTCTGGCGCCCGCGATCGAGATGGCCGCGGAGTTCAGCCTACCCGCTTGGATCCCTGCGGTAGTTGGGTTCCTTCTTGGTGGGGCGTTTCTTAGGCTTGTGGATAGTTTGCTCCCACACCTTCACATGGGATTCCCGATCGAAAAGGCAGAAGGCGTTCCAACAAATTGGCGCAGGATTGTCCTTTTAGTATCGGCGATCACATTACATAATGTGCCGGAAGGACTAGCTGTCGGCGTGGCTTTTGGTGCGGTGGCGTCAAATTTACCATCTGCTACCTTGGCAGGTGCGGTAGCGTTAGCCCTGGGCATTGGGATCCAAAACTTTCCTGAGGGAACGGCCGTATCCGTACCTTTACGCCGAGAGGGGATGTCACGATTAAAGAGCTTCTGGTATGGACAACTATCGGCAATCGTTGAGCCTATAGCCGGCGTGCTTGGCGCTGCGGCTGTGCTTATTATGCGACCTATTCTGCCTTATGCTCTGGCGTTCGCTGCGGGCGCGATGATCTTTGTCGTGGTGGAAGAATTGATACCGGAGTCGCAACTCAAAGGCCATACAGATATCGCGACATTGGGGGCGATGCTCGGCTTCGCGGTGATGATGACGCTGGACGTTGCCCTGGGGTAAACAGAACGATAGGTCTCAACAACCCGTTCAATGATTCTGGATCCGAGCATACACAAGAGGCGAATCCTATGATACGAGGGATCGTCATCGTCTTGATCTACCTCGCTTCGCTTGTATCGATCCTCTTCGTCTCGGCTGGGCGCCTAGACTGGCCGATGGGATGGGCTTCCCTGGGAATCTACATCGCCATCAGCGTGATCAACTTCGTTCTCGTAGACCCTGCGTTAGTTTCAGAACGCGCCCAGGTGAGAGAGGGTATCAACCCGCGGGACTTCGTCTTGGCAAGCATCTCCTTCGTCTTCTTCTTTCCACTGACGTTACTCGTTGCGGGGTTCGATGTTGGACGTTACGGATGGTCACCACCCATTCCGCTCGCTGCGCAGGTGATCGCGCTTGCTGTATTTACACTAGGAAACGCTATCGGCAGTTGGGCGATGGTGCGAAACAAATACTTCTCCACTTTCCTCCGGATCCAGAAAGACCGCGAGCATGAGGTCATCACGGATGGTCCCTATCGATGTGTGCGGCACCCCGGCTACGCAGGCACGATCTTGGCATCGATCGCGCTCCCGATCTCGTTGGGTTCCCTTTGGGCTCTTATCCCGGCCTTTGTAGGGGCTTGTGGCTTCGTGATCCGCACCTTTTTTGAGGACAGGGTCCTCATGAAAGAACTGGGCGGATATCGTGAGTATGCTCAAAACGTAGCATTCCGATTGCTTCCCGGTATCTGGTGAGGTTGTAAGAAAGAAGTAGAGACCAAGATGCGGTGTGGAAAGGGATGTATCTTCATGAGAGAGACAAACATATCCAAATTGCCTGAGGCCGATGAGGTGAGATTTCGTACGATCCTGGCCGATCAGATTGCACGCTACCCACAGATGGAGGTCCAGGATCTCTACAAGCTCATTCTTCAGGCGACCATGGGGAGTGAACACGCGATCAGCAGCGTCGACGCCGCTCGCTCTTGGTTGAGGCGCGAATTGGCGGGACTTCCCGAAGGCCCCGAAGAGCCGATTTCTGATGTAATCTCATCTGACGGGATCATCGTTCGTGTCAACTTGCGACCATTCATACAAAGCGGGGGGGATCCGTCTTCGCTCCTGGATGCCTTTGTGCGGACCGCAAACGAATATTGGGGAACGGAAGAAAGGTTGCTGGATCACTGGTTCTTCGCCGTACAGATGACGGAGGACGGCGAGCTACCATTTGAACCATCGCAAATGCGAGCGTTTTTCAAGAAGGTGGAGGAAGATGGATTCCCTGCGGTACATCATTCCACCCGCTACGAAGAAGCTTACCATCCTGCCTATCGTGTCATCAAACAAGAATTCTTGGCTGAGGTATGATCGCAGGGGCAAATCCCTTAATGGAAAAGCGATTAAACGACGTGCTAGAGTAGATTAGGTTTATGTGCGAGAATGTCACGAAGGGAGTTTCACCGCTACCTTGCAGCTAATAAGTTAACCAATTAATCGCCGTGCGTCTCGTACGTTTCAAAGGAGAATACAGGATGAAACTGACTGACATCTGGAAGACCAGCCAAGTACCGACCGTCTCCTTTGAGTTGTTCCCCGCCAGGTCTGAAAAAGCGGCCGAGAAACTTGAGAAGACCATCGATGAATTGGTCGCCCTGAAGCCGGATTTCGTCTCGGTAACCTTCGGGGCTGGTGGGTCAACACGAGAAGGGTCACGCCAACTCATCGAGAAGCTGAAGGACGGAGAGGGTCTTGAAGTCATCGGGTATTTTGCCGGTTATGGGTTAGGACCGGAGGATATCCTCGCCGTTCTCGACAGCTATCAAGCAATAGGTGTGGAGAACATCCTCGTTGTGCGCGGGGACCCGCCTCATGAAGGAGGGTTCACCCCTCACCCAGAAAGCTTACCCTACGCCTCCGACCTCATGGCGTTCGTCCGCCCGAGGTACGACTTTTGTCTTGGTGTGGCCGGCTATCCAGAGGGTCACATCGACGCGCCCAGCAAAGAAAAGGACATCGAGTACCTTAAGCTCAAGGTGGATCTAGGGGCCGAGTACATCATCACCAATTACTGCTACGACAACCAATTCTTCTTCGACTTCCTCGAACGCTGCCAGGCCGCTGGCATCGATGTCCCCGTCCTCCCAGGTGTGATGCCCATTTACAGCGTCAAGATGATGGAAACCCTGGCGAGTTTATGCGGCGCTACGATCACCGATGAAATACGCCAAGGGATCGATGCTTTGCCCGAAGGGGACAAAGAAGCCCTCTTATCCTTTGGAATCGAGTTCGCGGTCCAGCAATGCGGCGAATTGATCGAAGCAGGCGTGCCGGGGTTGCACCTATACACCATGGATCGGAGCGAATCTTCGGTCGCGATCGTAAACCGTTTGCGAAGCGAGGGGCTGCTGTAACCTTTGCCCTAGGTAATCATGCGACCTAGTCACCCGTTGAGTGGGTTCACATTGGAGTTGAATTCTACGACCAGGATGCGGTTTGGTTTTTTCCTGCACATGAAACCGTATCTTCTGCTTTAACATCAAGGTGCTGGGTTGCATACCTCTAGCCGGTTTATACAATCTGCATCAACTTCAGTGAGGCTAGTAAACCGTAATCATGCCAACCTAAGGATATTTCATCATGACCGACTTGCTTAAAAATGAATGCCGGATTTTCCTTGGAGCCGTTGCGCTCGTGATCACAACACACGCTTGTAGTCCGACTGCCGGCGTCACACCCACAGATATCACTCCCTCGACTCCTCCCAGCGTTACACCTAAACCTCGCGCAATACCCACTGAAACCACGACTTCGATACCGGCGTCAGGATCATGGCTTTCACCAGACGGTCCATGGTGGGTCATTTCAACTGAGGATGGTATCTGGGCAGTCAATCGTGACGGCTCGGAGTTGACTCAGATCATCGATCAGACCATCCCTCCGATGAACGCTTTTCGTGAAGCCCCAAGCGGAGGCATGCTTGCATATGTGACATGGAATCCCGTATCGGAAGAAGAGACTCTGTACATCCTAAAACTGCCAGATGGAGCGGTCACGGAAGTGGCCTCCTTGAGCGCAGCCGTTGGGCCTATTCTCCAAGGTGATCCACTGTTTGAAGCAAGGACGCTAATCGCCTCAATGGATAGCGTTGCGTGGTCTCCGGATGGACAGCGCCTTGCCTTCGTGGGCTTTATGGACGGTCCTTCCCCAGATCTATACGTCTATGCCATGCACGACGGCAGCCTGACGCGATTGACGGACGGGACAGTGCCAATTCTCTGGCCGATTTGGTCGCCGGACGGGGAATACATCCTCTTCTTTGGCGTTCCGGGTCTCGTCACCGGCGAGGGACCCGGTGTGGCCAGCGTCTGGTTCGCGCGAGCCGATGGCTCTGAAGTCAGAAAGCTCTATGATGCCTCCGGAGAAGGCACTGAAGTGGTCATAGGATGGGTAGATGACAGACATTTTGTGACCTACTCGAGTGCTTGGACACCTGTGAACCTACGTATCGTCGACGTTGAAACCGGGCCGGTAGATCTCCTTTGGGAAGATTACTTCAACACTGCCGACCTTGATCAGGAAACAGGGGTCCTACTGCTCGGCCTACAGCGGTCCACCGCCGAGCGAAACCCCGATGGAAAACAAGGTTTATACATCATCCAAGCGGGCGGACCACCCCCGTGGCGTATGATCGAAGACGAGCCATACGAAATCCTTTGGTCGATCGAGGCCGGCCTGTTCTTCGCTGAAACTGAGTTTGGAATATTAGCGGTGTCTTCCACCGGCAACTACATCGATCTGGACCGACCCGCATCATCCACCGGATTCCCTATTGTCGCGCCGGGGACACGGGAATTGGCATGGACCGGCTCAGAATTGTGGATCGGATCTCTGACCAGTTCGATCGAAAACCCGCCACGTCAGGTTTTTATTGAGCCAACCTATTGTGGAACTTGGGGAACGCAGGGCCGGAATCTACTTTTTTTCAGCACGAGTGGGCTGTATATGGCGACCGGCCCAGACTTCGGTCCCGTTCTTCTGGGGAAAGGACTATCGTGCAACGATGCCGTTTGGGTCAAACGGTGAGCGTTGTCATCTAGATCCATTTCTCCACGCAATGGACCATAATTGAGGCTCGACAACAAATTGCCAGGATGAAGTCTGGCCGGGGCCATGCCTGCTTGTGATACCGAGCATGTGAAGATCCTTCAGCAAGACCGAAGTGTTCAGGGCGGGAAGGATCGGCCCTTGGAAGAGTTCACCACATGGCTTGCCGAGGTAGGCTCGTCGAACCATCAGTGTAGGCAGGGCGCGGTTCGAGCTCAGCGAGATTAGAAAGGCAAGATCGTCCGCAGCATGACTGCCTAAACCTTTTGATGTTGGAGATCCACCGTGGCTCATTCATCTTTTAAAAACCGGCTCCCAGGATACATCGCCACAGGATTGGCGATCCTGACAACCAGCTATTGGACTCTCTGGGGTACGGGAGAGATGTATCTCGAGGGCTGGGGGCTGCCCTTTCCCGAGCTCCTTCGCTATCTGATGTTCGGCGGGGTTTGCTTGGCCATCACCCTGATCGCCTTGACGTGGCCTTCAGCCGGTGGCTGGCTGTTGATCGTCATCGGTGGGGCATTCACGCTCTGGTGGGGGAGCCTAGCCGCCGGCCGAGGTTGGCTAAGCTTGCAGTGGATCCTGAGCACCTTCCCTCTCAGCGGCATGCTTGTCGTCGTGGGCGTGCTATTCCTGCTCGAAAACCGCTACCGACAGCAGCGCCTTACTGAAGGGTGGACGCCTCCTGAGCGTTGGCATCACCGTAATATCCGCTACATCCTGGCGATCGGATTCCCGCTGCTGGTGGCTATTGGGGTCTCTCTTTTCTTTGCCCCTTACACCCTAAGCCGTGTTGATGATGGTAACCGAGGCACAGCTTTGATCGAAGGCAATGGCGTGACGCTCGTCTGGGCTCCTCAAGGACCGGGATGGAACTGGCTACAGCCATGGGGGGGATACCCATCTTGGGACCACTTGGCTCTCTATGGTGTGCCTCCGGTGGGATTCGATGATAAGCCAGGATATGAGGACCGAAGCGCAACCTTGGAGAACATGAAGTCGACGGGGCTTTGCAGATACCTGAGCGAAGACGGTTCGACCTTGATGACCGAGCCTCGAGATATCTGGCATATGCCGACCGCCGACGAAATCGTCCGCTCCCTTGTACATGGCGGTGAGAACGCCGGGTGCATATGGGACGGCAAGTCCTGGGAAGCGGACTGCGTTCGACAGCCTAACAAAGACACCCCGCTATGGGCGCCGGATGAGCAGCCCATCTACTATTGGTCCGCTGACGAATACGATGAGGAAATGGCCTGGTACGTCCCCTTCACCGGTGGAGGACAGTACGGCGGGTCGATCGGTTATCAACCGA
>DUEW01000172.1 GCA_011174845.1 Anaerolineae bacterium
ACCTGTATGTAGTATCCCATATATTGGGTCATTAAGCTGGATTCATGTAAATTATGTTTAGTACTAATGGCTTTTCTTGACCTTCGATTCTAACTATGTTATAATGCGGGCGATTTTCTGGAAACTCGATTGCCAGGCGGTGCGAACCTGAATAATAGCCGTCATCCATTGCGGCTCAATGTCGGTTTCTTGCTTAACAAGAACGTCGGCTATGGCCGCAATTTTGATTTTGACCACGCGTCCCTCCGCGTCGGCGAAGATGTTGAGGTCACAGATCTGCGCGGTTTTATTCACCTGACGCGAACAGCCCAGGGCTTGTATGCACAAGGACGCCTGCAGGCACGGATCAATCTCGATTGCGTGCGATGTCTCACGGCCTTTGACCAACTTTTGACCGTCGATCTCGGGGACATGTTTCACTACCCACCGAGCAGAGCCGATGATTTATCTATGAGTATCCCTGAAGATGGAATCCTCGATTTCAATCCACTTGTCCGTGAATACCTCTTATTAGACATCCCCATTCAGCCGCTTTGCAAACAGGATTGTAAGGGTCTTTGTGACGTGTGTGGAGGTAACTTAAACGAGACCGTCTGTGACCACGGTCCGGATGAGATTGATCCACGCTTTGAGGCGTTGAAGGAGCTTCTATCGAAATCTGAAAAGTGAGTAGGACGATTCGCAAAATCCCCCCCGTGATGAAATCCTTGGTTGAGTTGCTTTGAGGAGGGTATGGATGAGTGTATCGGCAAAAAGGTGGGAGAAACGAGAAGCCTTCGCTGCGTTAATCGAGAAAGGTGATTACCAGGGCTACATAACTACGGAGGACATCATCACCGTCTTCCCCGAGGCCGAAGATGCTGAGGACCGGATGGAACGTCTGCTGGCCTTCTTCCGCGGCGCGGGTATCGAGGTCTTTGAGGACATTTCGCAAGTACCGCTTCATCTGAGGATCGAGACCGGACCGGATGACCCTCACACTTTTGACCTCAGTGCCATCTCGAGTGACGACACCGTTGGTCTGTATCTGAAGGAGATGGCCCGCGTCCCGCTCCTCAACATCGACGAGGAAGTCGACCTTGCCAAGCGGATTGAACGCGGCAAGGAGGCCGAAGAGCGGCTCTTCAGACTAGACGGAAATTGCCCAGCTAAAGAACGAGCCGAAATGCATAGCCATGTGCAGGACGCGCGCGCGGCTCGCGATCATCTGATCAAAGCCAACACCCGTTTAGTGGTCAGCATCGCGAAACGATACATGGGCCGCGGAGTACCCTTTCTCGACCTGATCCAGGAAGGCAACCTGGGCTTGATGAAGGCGGTCGAGAAATTCGATTACCATCGTGGTTACCGCTTTAGCACGTACGCTACCTGGTGGATTCGCCAAACGATCACGCGCTCCATCGCTGATCAGGGTCGCACCATTCGGGTTCCGGTCCATATGTCCGATCGCATTCGTCGCCTGTACAAGATCGCTCGCCAGCTCGAGCAGGATTTGGGTCGCAAGCCGACTCCTGAGGAAATCGGGACCACGATGGGAGTTGAATCGCGTAAGATTCAGTGGATGATGCGCGTCTCCTGGCGGCCATTGTCTTTGGAGAGCCCGGTTGGTGAGGAAGAAGACACCGAGTTGGGATCCTTCGTCGAGGACGAATCCACGCCCACGCCGACCCAAAGCGCCTATCAGAATCTGCTGCGTGATAAGATCGAAGAGGTGCTATCTAGCCTGAGTCCACGCGAGGCTCGCATCCTACGGCTTCGCTTCGGGTTGCACAACGGACGCCCATACACGCTGGAGGAAGTGGGCCAGAAGTTTGGTTTAAGGCGAGAACGCATCCGACAGATTGAAGGGAAGGCATTGCGTCGCCTTCGCCACCCACGCCGGGCGCGCCAGCTTCGAGATTATTTGGGGTAGGTAAGGATCTTTCGTGCATTGACAGAGAAGTTATCGTACGGAAGGTTGAAAGCGCACGAACGGTTGGGGAGGAAAGCAAAACAAATCTTGATCGCGCAAGCGCTGCTTGCAAGAGGAACAACGTATCGGGGAAGCAGCTTTAGACGATTCAGATAGGGGCTGTCCTAAAAGGGCAGCCCCTTTAGGTGGAGGGAGAGCGAGAAAGAATCCCTCTCCGCAGTATGGAGAGGGGTGTTAAAAATGATTTACACCATACGCCGTGGTGGCCTAAAATCCTTGGGTGTCCGTCGTAGTTTCCAGCAACTCTCCTCAGGCAAATACGCAAGCTCGTAAATCTGCTCATCGGGCGTCATCACCAAGAAGTGTCGCGCCTCCCCCTGCTCCCACTGCCGACCGAGCGAGGCGACCCGGTACCGCTTGCCGCGCCAGGAAAAGGCCAGTGGGTGGATGGCACCGTCAATCTCGAAACGAGCCTCGACCGCAATGACCTCGTTCATGTCCTCTGCTCGAGGATCTTCTGTAGTAGCCTCATAGCCATCTCAACGGATTGCTCTTTGTTGGAATTGCGATCGCCCTCGAAGAGATGGCATTCCGCCCACTCTCCCTCCCGCATGCTCACCGCAATCCACGTTGACCCCACGGGTTTGTCTGGCAGTCCACCACCAGGACCGGCGATGCCCGTTACGGACAGACCGACATCGGCACCAAACGCGCTGCGAGTGCCGCGCGCCATCTCGAGCGCCGTCTCCCGGCTGACGGCACCGTGTTCGTAGAGGGTGTTGTGTTCTACATCTAGAAGTCGTTCCTTCGCCTCGTAGGCATATGCCACCACACCACCCAGGAAGTAATCCGATGATCCGGGAACGTTGGTGATCCGATGGCCGAGCAAGCCCCCGGTGCAGGATTCAGCTATAGCCAGGGTCCATCCCCTCTCTCTCAGAGTTAGGCCGACGACCATCTCGATTGCTTCATCCATCTCTCGTTGCCTCCTGGGTCTTGTCTCCCAATGGTATGGTTCGCGCCCTCATTGGAAGGCTGTCTGATCGCCGTTCACCCACCCCCCCAATCCATCCAAGTAGCGCGGCAGTCCAACATTTTATGGGATGCGCTCCATTATACTCTCCTGTTGACAGTCGTCTGACGGTTAGGTATGCTTCGTTTAATGAGCTTCTTTCAAATTTTAGGAATAGAGCCCAAGATATGGTCTGTCGCTGATTTGAACCGCTACGTTCGTCAGGCGCTCGAAAGTGATTATCGTCTGCAGGACCTTTGGGTGATGGGTGAGGCCTTTAACGTTTCACGGCCCTCCTCGGGCCATCTTTATTTCACGCTCAAGGATTCAGAGGCCTCGTTGCGTTGCGTGATGTGGCGCTCAGAAGTCGCCGATCTAAAAGCCTTGCCACGCGATGGTGAGGCGATCGAGGTGCACGGTCACATCAGCGTTTATGAGGCTGGTGGCCAGTACCAGCTTTACGCCGATGACATCCGTCCAGCCGGAATCGGAGCGCTTTTCGAGGAGTTCATACGCCTGCGGGATCGTCTTGAGAAGGAAGGGCTCTTCGATCCAGAGCGCAAGCGACCGTTGCCGGCATGGCCAAAGCGAATTGGGGTGGTGACCTCGCCCACGGGGGCTGCGTTGCGCGACGTGCTGAATGTCCTGCGCCGGCGCTACCCACTGGTGGAAGTCATCTTGGCGCCAACGCCGGTGCAGGGGGATGAGGCACCGGGTGGGATCGTGTCCGCGCTGTCTGCGCTCAACAGCTACAGCCAACCCGATCTGATCTTGCTTGTTCGGGGCGGGGGCTCGATCGAGGATCTGTGGGCATTTAATGACGAGGCTGTAGCACGGGCGATCGTGGCCTCAGAATCTCCAGTAGTCTCCGGAGTTGGGCACGAGACGGACGTCATCATCTCCGATTACGTTGCTGATGTTCGCGCGCCCACACCGTCCGCGGCCGCCGAGGTCGCGACCCCGGATCGGGATGTCTTGGCAGACGAGCTTGCGGAGGTGCGTAACGCCCTGGAACGTGCATACCAAAACCGTCTGCGGGAATTGCGCCATACGTATCGCGATCGGTTGGTCAGGCTGCGATCGGCTTCCCCACGAGCGCAGGTTGCCAACGCTCGTCAGCGGGTGGATGAAGCGATACATCGAACGACAGCCGCACTGCGACACAATCTAGCTCTCCGCCAGGCGGCCGTTGCGAGGTTAGGCCAGACATTGCGCGCAGTGGGACCTTCGGCTGTGATGGCAAGGGGATATTCTGTTGTAACGCGCGATAAGGATGGGACCGTCGTTCGCTCGATCGCGCAGGTCGAGTCCGGTGAGGGAATCAACGTCCGTGTGAGCGATGGTTCTTTCGCTGCCCAAGTAACCTCATCCGAAAAGGGCGACAAACCAACTGAGCAAAACTGAAAGTTCTTATTCCACCTGATGATTGGCCTTCTATAACCGGGAGGGAAGATGAGTAAAGTCAAACCGGCTGAGAAATTAAACTATGAGGATGCCTTCGAGGAATTAGAGGCCTTGGTCGAACGCCTCGAATCCGGCGACCTGGCTTTAGAGGAATCGCTGGCGTTGTTTGAGCGTGGGCAAGCCTTGGCGGCTCGTTGCAGCGAATTACTTGAGCAAGCCGAACTTAAGCTACGACAGCTCGTTCCGGATGACTCGGGGGGCTACGTGGAAACCGACTTCGAGGTTGAGGAGTGAGAGCGGACTGATAGAGTGGATTCTTTCAATGTGGCACCAACACGTGTCCGTAAAGTCTTGAGTTGTCTCTTGAATCTACGACGGTAAATACGCCCCATGCCACAGGTTTATTAAAGCTTCCCGCGAGCTCGAGGCTCGCGGGAAGCTGCTTCATCAAATGGGTCTGTCAAATCCCATGGGTTACAACTAGGTAGGAGTTGGAAGGAAGTTGTATGTGTAGGGGCGGTTCGCGAACCGCCCCTACGCTTTTCGGACCGTTGGTTCAAGTCCAATTGAGTGAAATTAATGCCCCCCAAGCCATCGATAGAACGGCAGATGATCCCTACTGGTCACGACGCAGGAGCATCCCCGGTAGCTGGCGCGTCTCAGGAGCCCCGAGCGCAAGCGCAATCAACCAGTAAATCCCCGCTCCTGCGATAACCCCAACGCCGCCGATCAGCCAGATTGACCTTCCCTCTGTGAACTCCGTCCAGAGCCACAATGCTACCCCCATGGTGATCGTGGCGCTCACACTGGCCACTAAACCCCTTCGCAGACGCCCAAGGTCAAGGCCTCCCATTCTGCGGCTCATCAACCACAGTAGCGTCAAGCACTCCAAGGCCGTGGCGAGCGAATTGGCCAGCGCCAGACCCCCGTGTGGTGCCCAACCGATCCGTGCGAACCATGCTGAAAAGGTCAGACTAAAGACGATGTTAAGACTCATGGCCACGGCCCCCACGATGACCGGAGTTCGAGTGTCCTTCATGGCGTAGAAGGCGCGCACAATGATCTCGAGGACAGCGTGGCCGACCAAGCCGGCGGCGTACCAAAGCAAAGCCCAGGCCACTAGATCGGTTGAGACGGTTGTAAATTCACCGCGTTGTAAAAGTAGCGATATGACAGGACGACGCAACATGATGAGACCCAAGCTGGCTGGGAGGGAGAGAAAGATCACGCCACGCAACGTGGTGGCTAGGGAAGCCCGCATCTCATCTAGTTTCCCTCTCGCCACTTGAGCAGAAAATGTGGGCAGGGCTGCGATGGCGATCGCTTGGGCGATCACTGCCTGGGGCATGATCATCAACTGCAAAGCATAGGTGATGGCTGCCACACTGCCCTCGGATTGTCCGGAAGCGATGATGATATTGA
>DUEW01000173.1 GCA_011174845.1 Anaerolineae bacterium
CCAAATTAAGGCTGCAGTCATCCTCCGCAGAGATTGTTATTCTAATCTTGGCGCTGGTCTTGATCATGGCGGTAGCCAGCATCGCCACTCCAGGCTTCCTGACCTATAAACACATCACCATGGTCCTGTACGTTAACACCATGTTTGGCATTCTTTCCCTGGCTCAGACTCTGGTGATCCTCTCCGGCGGTCTTGACCTATCCGTCGGGTCGATCTACTGGATCAGCACCATGATCGGAGCTTTGCTCATGGTCAAGGGAGACACATTGTTTCCTGCCCTAGCCTGCTTGCTGATAGGTGCGGTCATCGGGATCATTAACGGAACGGCGATCGCCAAATTAAAGGTTCCTCACGTCGTCATGACCCTGGCCATGATGATTATCCTGACAGGCGTTCTCTATGTCACCACGGGTGGAGGAGGCCACGGGCGAGCTACCGAGCAGCTAATTTCGTTCAGCACCGGTCGGATCTTCGAGTTTCCCATCATCAGCATGGTTTGGATTCTTCTTTCAGTCCTTTTTTATTTCATCCTGAAGATCACTCCCTTCGGCTGGCGAATTCGGGCACTGGGGAGCAACCCGGTTGCATCCCGTTGCTCGGGCATACAGGTTCAACGTATTCAGATTGCCGTATATATGCTCAGCGGGTTGCTGGCCGCGCTGGCTGGTCTCTTATACCTCGGATGGGCACGGACACCCTACCCCACCTTTCAAAGCGGAGCGGGGGTTGGTGCGGACCTAACGTTGAAGTCCGTCGCTGCTGTAGTCATCGGTGGGACCCTGTTCTCCGGTGGACGTGGGGGCGTGGAGAGGACTTTCCTCGGGGTGCTCATCCTGTCGATCCTGTACAGCATACTGATCATGGCAGGCCTTGGCGTGGAATGGCAGATCATGCTGAACGGAGTCATCATCATCAGCGTGGTCGGGGTATACAGTCAGGCCAAAACAAGATAGCCCTCCAGGGATAAGATTTACTTTAAATTTAACTGGCCAACTTTTCCTTTCCTGTTGCTGGTCACAAAGACCAGGAGCCCGGCGCATTCTTGTGCACTAAGGCGTCGGCCAGTGCCCTGTACGTTTCCAAATCGTCAGGGGCATCTCCGCTCAAAAACGTCTCTTGAGTTGAAACGTACAACCTCTTAATAAATGTCCGCTCGAGGCATTCGGAGCCCCCCCGGGATCTTCAAGACCCGCTATTCAACCCATATATTTGACAGTTAAACCACCAATTTCGACCATTCGGGACAAAACACGAGACGACGGCTCATGAATTTGCTACCATCGTACTTGAGATGAGGTTACAAAAGATGGCCCAAAACAAGGTGAAACAGGGATGGCATTCTGATATTGGAAGGTGCGAGTCTTTCAATGTGGAACATGTCGACGCGTTCGTTCTGAACCCTAGCAGCAGTCACGAGTTAGTGCAGCGTCTATATACAAACCCGGCATGGAAAATCACATGCGAAGCACCGAGCCTCGTGATCTTTGTCCGTTCCGCGTCGAAATGCATAGATGGGCGCACTGAAAAAACAGCCCGCGAGGAGCAGGGAGGGGTATATGTGGGAGTGTAAGCCCCGCCCACACCCCCACAGATACCGGTCCTCCTCTCGCAGTCGATCTTTTTTTAGTGGAGTCATAGATAGAAAGGACGGAGAACCATGACTGTGATCCATGTGCAAGACCTACAGAAGCACTATGGCGAAGTAAAGGCCGTGGATGGGATCAGTTTTCAAGTGCATCAGGGGGAAGTCTTTGGCTTCTTAGGACCCAACGGTGCTGGGAAGACAACCACCATCGAGATCCTTGAGGGCTTTCACCGTCAGGATCGAGGTGAGGTGAGCGTACTGGGTCTGGATCCGCAAGCAGACCGCTATGAGCTCCAAGAGAGGATCGGAATCATGCTGCAAGAAACGGAGCTCTATCAGGATCTGCGCGTAGGTGAGTTGCTCAGGCTTTTCGCTAGCTATTATCGAGGTGCAGTTGATCCCAAGACCTTGTTGGAGATGATTGGCCTCGAAGCGAAGGAGAGAGCGTTTATACGTGAATTATCCGGCGGTCAGCGCCAGCGGGTGGTCTTCATCTTGACGCTCATTAACGACCCAGATCTGCTCTTCCTTGACGAACCAACAGCTGGCCTCGATCCGCAATCCAGACGAGCCATCTGGAATTGGATCGACCGCGGTCGACAGGAGGGAAAAACAGTCTTCCTGACAACCCATTATATCGAAGAGGCGGAGAGGCTTTGTGATCGTGTGGCGATCATCGATCACGGGCACATTATTGCTCTGGACACGCCTAAAAGTTTGATGGCAAGCGCTAACGTGGAGAACCGTATCGAATTCACCACGGAAGGCAGTCTCAACACGGATAAGTTGCAATCGATGCCGCTTATAACGAACGTGGTGGAACATGGTCGCGGCGCTTATACACTATTCGCTCAGGAGGCAGAGCCCGCCTTAAAGTCCCTGATCGCGCTCTCGGAGGAAAACGGCTTTCGCATCCGAGGGTTGCACGTAGAGGGAGCCTCGCTTGAAGATGTGTTTATTCAACTAACCGGTAGGAGGATTCGGGCATGAAGGCATTTCGCCATCAGGTTGGCACTGAACTCACCCTGTTCATACGAGATCGATCCGTGGTCACTTTTGTCATCGTATTCCCCGTCCTCACGGTGCTCTTCTTCGGCTACCTAAACCAGGGGGGGCAAGTAGAGGGGATTTCGTATAGCAGTTTTCTTATCGCAGGGGGGATTGGAATGGTGATCTCGAGCGCAGCTTTCGAAAACCTTGGGGTCGCGTTGTCGCGACAGCGCGAGGAGGGGATCCTGAAGCGCATCGGGGCTACCCCGCTCAGAATAGCCACCCTCTTAGGCGCCAAGATTGCAATGGCCACATTGATAATTTTCGTGCAAGCAGGCATCATGATCGCCCTTAATATGCTTCTTTTCCGTGCGCAGATCTCGGGAAACCTGCTCTGGGGTTTTATCATCCTGCTGGTTGGGGCGCTTGTATTTGCGACCATGGGTATCGCCCTAACCGGCATCAGCAGAAACACCAACGTGGCAAGCGCAGCGGCGCGCGCAATTTCATTCCCCATGCAATTCTTATGTGGAACCCTCTTTCCCCTCGCCGCCATGCCACCGGTCCTGCGAGGTTTGGCGAGTGCGCTACCGTTGACCTATCTTGTAAATTTGTTACGGGGCGTCATGCTATTTGGTGATTCTCCCTGGTCCTACACCAAGGAGTGGATCGTCCTTCTTGGGTGCTTATTGGGCGCCGGGATGATCGCCATAAAGACCTTTCGTTGGGAGTAAGTCATGAATAAGCCGATTCACACAGTTCGTTGCATCCAGCAGCAAGTCATCACCGAAGCGCGGTTATTTCTGCGCAGTGGGGAAGCCGTTTTGCTCACCTTCTTCGTTCCTATGCTGGGGATGGCCCTCTTCGTCTACCTGAGTCGAGAGGGCATGTTGGGTAACATCTACGGCCTTTTATTCCGTGGGCTTGGAGGCGATACAGACTTCCTCGTGCGGTACTCTCCAATCACCTTCATGATGCTGGGGATGATCGTTTACTGCATCATCGCAGCAGGGTTCGAAGGATTGGTGCCAAAAGTAGTCCGGGAGCGTTCCAGCGGTCTGACCAAACAGCTCGGAGGCACGCCCATGAGAGCCTGGGTCTACCTCCTGGCAAAAGCGCTCAACGCGTTCGTACTTGTTGTAATCGAGGTGGCACTGATCTTCGCGGTAGGACTTATCTCTTCCGAATTTAGTCTGAAGGGGAATTGGTTGGATCTCGGTTTCCTGCTTCTCGTCGGTACGCTGACGGTCGCCGGACTTGGATATTGCCTGGGTAACCTCACAAAATCACACGATGCCGCGATCGTGGCGGTCCACGCGATCTACATCCCGATGTTGCTTCTCAGTGGTGCTTTTGTCCCCATCGAAGTGCTTCCAAATGCGCTGCGCGTCATCGCCCGTTGTCTGCCATTGACTCATTTCGTCAGCCCTTTCCGGAGTGTGATGGTCGAGGGATTAAGTCTAGTAGCTAACGCCACCAACCTTAGCCTACTCCTTCTGTGGATGGTGGGCAGTTGGGTTGTCGCGCTTCGAACCTTTCGATGGACTTGACATGTAGAAACCAAGCGCGTGGATCATCGGCTGGATGAGCTGCCTAACGCTTTGAGTGTGAAGCAAAAACTACTATGATAGGGATGGGCGAGAGGGCGAATAATGACCGAAGTTCAACAGGGATGGGGCTGGAAAGGAGCTCTCCGCTATATCCTGTTCATCCTATTGGCGACGACCCTCCCCTTTGGCCTATTCTTTGGCAAACAGATGGGCAACTATCTCGTCTCCTTCGGCATTAGTGCGACCATCAGCGTTACTCTCATGATCATCTTCACCCTGGATTACAGACTTCTACGTCCTCGATTGCTACGTCTCAATCGTGACCACCGACTCATCTTGGAGATCACCTTCGCAGTTGCTGAGACGCTCATTGGAGGGCTTTTCGCTTTTTGGCTTTGTGGTCGTTTGTTCGGGTTTCCAGTGACTGGCAAGTCGCTCTGGCCATCGATTGCCATCTTGTTCGGCTTGATCCTGATCATTCGCTCCATCCGCTATGCTTCAGAGTTCTACCGGGACCTAAAAGTCAAAGAGATGGTAGAGGAACAGCTCAGGACACTGAAAGCTCAAGCAGAGCTTAAGGCACTCAAGGCACAGATCAACCCCCATTTTCTTTTCAACACCTTGAACACGATCGCCGAGCTTACTCACAGCAACCCGTCTCATGCAGAGATGACCATCGAACGATTGGCCGAGATGTTTCGCTATGTGCTTGTTGCGAGCGAGCGCGGACAGGTGCCTCTAACGGGCGAACTGGCATTTGTCGACGATTACTTGGAGATTGAGCAGGCTCGCTTCGGAGAGCGACTTCAGATCACGCGCCAGATTGGGTTACATGGTTTGGACCTCCTCGTCCCCAGCCTCATCCTTCAACCGCTCGTCGAGAATGCGATCCGACATGGGCAGGACGAAAGTGGTCGCATCGACCTGATGTTACGGTCGCATCGAGAAGATGACGACATCTTGATCCAGATTGCCGACCATGGACCAGGCATGCCGGCTGAATTCAACCTAGAGGATTCTAAAGGAGTGGGATTGCGCAACGTAGATGCGCGGTTAAAGAAAATCTACGGTGAAGGTTATGGATTGCAGATTGAGGACAACGTCCCTCGCGGGACAGTCTTCACGGTTCACATCCCTTGGATAGTGGGAGAGGGTTCCGAAGAAGATATTGAGGTGGCAAGCTAGATACATTGCAGCAGAGTCATCCTACCCTTCGTGTGAAGAGCAGAGGTGCACTGGTAATGAACTCGACCAAGGTCATAATCGTCGATGACGAGGCTCCCGCCAGGGAGCGACTTCGGCGTATGTTGTCGAAAATAGAAGGCATCGAGGTGATCGGCGAAGCCATGGACGGTTTGCAGGCCATTGAGCAGATCGATCGCCTCCGGCCGGATCTTGTGTTCCTCGACATTCAGATGCCAGGTCTGGATGGTTTTGGAGTCCTAGATGCGTTGCAGGAACCGCCGCCCATCATTTTCGTCACTGCGTATGATAAGTACGCTTTGCGTGCCTTTGAGGTGAGCGCATTGGATTACCTGCTGAAACCTTACAGTCAAGACCGGTTAGAGGCAGCCGTTCGTCGAGAGAGAGCAGCGACCCGTTCGAAGAAAGCCCTTGCCCAAAGATCGGGATCCCTCTTCGAGAGCCTGGTCGAGCAAGGGCGCTATCTCACCCGTTTGGCGGTGCAGGATCGTGAGAAGATCCGGCTGCTCGATGTCAACGAGATCGATTGGATCAGCATCGAGCAAGGTGTATTGATGACGCACGTAGGAGAGGCGTCGTATGCCACTAGGAGCACGTTGGATCATTTGGAGGCTCGCCTCGATCCGGCGTACTTCTTCCGCGCTCATCGCTCTGTAATCGTAAACCTAGATCGAATTCAAGAGATCATTCCTTGGTTCAAAGGAAGTTATAAGCTACGCTTGAGCACCGGCATCGAGGTCGATCTCAGCCGAGCGCGCGCACGGGAGCTGCGCGAGCGATTTCCTTGGTGACCACTCAGTTCGTATTGTTTTTCTAAAGATTGTGGTCTGGTCCGCGGAGTAAGTGATTGCCATAGACAACTCATGCCATATATCAAGGTAACTTTAGTAGGAGAAAGCGCCCTCGCGGGCGCTTTCTCTCAGGTAGCGGGGCTAAGAGGAGTTTATCCTGAGCCCCTCGGCTTCGCTCGCGGAATGAACACTTGTAAGATCTTCAGGTGCGAACGGCGGCTGAGGGCCATCAGGGTATGAGTCCGCCTGCCCCCTGGACTGCCAGGGCAGGCTGGTGGGCTAGGCCAGGAAATTCTAAAAAGGGATCTTGGATTGTTAGGTTGCGCTTCTACTGAAAGACTCACGAGATTCGATGGCCTAAGACCCTACAAGCTCGTTTTTTACTTATCCAAGCCAAAAAAGGGAAGGTGATAAGTGGGGTCTTAGTTACCAAAAAGGAAATCTTGTTTTAATCTGAGTTAAACCGTGTAAATCTTTGAATAATATTGATCTTTCTGTATAAATCTTCGTGATAAACAAGAGATGTGTCCCAAGCCAATACCCCAGAGGCGCCAGCATTAAATGCTGCAAGCTGTTGATCCTCAAACTCTCTTAACGTCATTGCTCTCCCAAATCGATAGTCGGGGTACGCTTGAAACCACGTCTTAACAGAGGCAGAAGGATTTACCCCCTTCAACCTCTCTCGCGTAAGTTTCGTAATCAAGTATACGTATTCATAGGGGCAGTCTGTTCCTACTTCACATGATTCTGGTATACCTGGCCATTTGGTAGCACTTAAACCCGGATAAGCCATAGGGTATAAACCGTCGAGAAAAGGTGCTTGAGTTTCAATATGTTGTCCAATTCCCATATCTCCTCTTTCAAGCCACGCAGTTCCTCCAAAAAAATCTACGGATACATCGCCGCCCCTATTTTTAACTGCCGCATAGATGATTTCCAAATAATTTCTTAAGGCACTTGTTCGAGTAACAAAATTACTTGGAATCGTATACACAATCTCTTCAATTGCATCTTCACCACTTGGAAACCGAATATAGTCGATGTTTATTTCTTTGATTCCAAAGTCTACAGCCGCTTCGGCAATAGCTGCGTTGTAATACGCTGCCTCGAGTCTAAATGGATTCACCCAAGGTCCTTGTGCTCCTAGCCATATGGTTCCATCTTTTTTCCTAAATGCGAATTTTGGATGTGAATACAATAATTTCTGATCCGGCATCAAGCACAATCTACCTATGACACGTATTCCATGAACATCAGCCCAATTCAAAAATTTTGATAAGAGCTCTGGGCTCTCCAAATCGGATGAATAACGAGGTTTATATTCGTGATTGAATGGAATATGTGTTAATCCAAATTCATTTTTGATATCCACAACGACAGTATTTGCACCACAATGGATAATCAGATCTTTAAACGGCTCGATGATCTGTTCTTCCGGTATCTTTTGAAAAGGGATGTGTAACCCCAACACATTTTGATCTCGTGATTCTCTCCCCTTTGTTTTGAAAAGGAGCATTGTTGGAAATAATAAAGAGATCTCTTTGAGAAACTGTCTTCTGCTTATTCTTTCAGTAGCCATTCTATTATTCATGATCGAAATTGGTTGCAACTCGAATGCCAGATTACATCTCTTTAGAATGGGATTTTAACAACTCTAAAGCCTAATATAAACTGTTTGCCTCTTTTCTACCTTGCGTAGGCCCTTCACGCATCGACCCAACAACTACGATATCATCTCTGTGGGCTCATGGAAATGGAACCTAGGTTGTATGGGATATCTAGCTGAGCTTGAGACCAATTTTCGTTTGGGAAAGCTCCTCATGAATCTATGGATCGGAAGTTCCAACCTTGTGGAAAAGGGTCTGAAGGATAAAGGACACCTATTTAGGTATGCAGTTTTAGCTTTAGAGCGTGTACATCTACGTGATACCGATCCAAGACCTGGTTTACTTGGCCGGCGCCCGTCTGACCCGCTCGTTGACGCTCGAGGAGTGCCAGAATATTCACATGTGGAGAATTGTCCAGAGGGCCTGTGGAGTTCGAGCCCCGCCACTCGATGCTCGGGAATCGCCAACATGAGTTGTTGAGCAGGTTCCGAAATGTTCGGAAGAGGGTGCATGAAGAAATTTCGCTTCGTGTCAAAGGATGAACTTCTCTTCCTATCCCACAAACCTGCTATTCGTTCACTTGTGCATACTCAAATTGGCTGTTGTAAAGCTCAGCGTAAAAACCATTTCGTTCCAGCAGTTCCTCATGTTTGCCTTGCTCGACAATATCGCCTTCGTCCATGACCAAGATCCAGTCCGCGTTGCGGATGGTGGAGAGGCGGTGGGCGATTATGAAACTGGTTCGATTTTCCATCAGTTTGTCCATGGCTTGCTGGATCAAGATCTCGGTGCGGGTATCGACGGAGCTGGTGGCCTCATCCAGAATCAGCATGCTGGGATTGGTCACAATGGCGCGGGCTATGGTCATAAGCTGTTTCTGACCCTGTGATATGTTCGTGGCTTCCTCGTTCAGGACCAGGTTATAGCCCTCTGGAAGTGTTCGAACGAAATGGTCAACATGGGCGGCTTGGGCCGCAGCGATGACGTCTTCGTCGCTGGCACCAGGCCAACCATAACGGATATTCTCCATGATGGAGTCGTTATAAAGCCAGGTGTCCTGTAGCACCATGCCGAACATGCAGCGCAGATCCTCACGCTTGAAATCTTTGACATTGTGTCCATCCACCAAGATCGCTCCGCTGTTGACATCGTAGAAGCGCATCAGCAATTTAACCATGGTGGTCTTGCCAGCACCGGTCGGACCGACAAGGGCGATCTTCTGCCCTGGCTTGATATCGGCGGAAAAATTCTTGATAACGATTTTATCCGGGCTGTAACCAAATTGAACATTCTGAAAGACCACATGCCCCTCAACCATTTCCACCTGGACAGGTTTATCCACTTCGGGGATTTCCTCTTCCTCGTCTAGAAATTCGAAAACGCGCTCGGCAGCGGCTGCGGTCTGTTGAAGGATGTTGGAAATATTGGCGATCTGGGTGATAGGCTGTGTGAAGGAACGCACATACTGGATGAAGGCCTGGATATCGCCTACAGTGATGGCATTCTGGGTTGCCAGGTAACCGCCCAGGATGGCGATACCTACGTAACCCAAGTTCCCGACAAAATTCATGATCGGCATCATCAAACCGGACAAGAACTGTGATTTCCAAGCAGAGTTGTAGAGAATGTCATTCAGCCCATCAAAACGCTCAATACTTTTAGCTTCCCCGTTGAAAGCCTTCATCACCAAGTGTCCGCCGAACATTTCCTCAACATGGCCATTGACGTGGCCCAGGTAATCTTGCTGCTGTTTGAAGTATTTTTGTGACTGGCGGACGATCAGGGTAATGATCACCATCGATATTGGGATGACCAGTAGTGCGATTAAAGTCATCTGCCAACTGATAGAAATCATCATGACCAGCACACCAATCACTGATACCACCGAGGTGATGATCTGCGAAAGACTTTGATTGAGTGTTTGGCTGACGGTATCCACATCGTTGGTTATGCGCGAGAGTACTTCGCCTTGACTGGTGCTGTCGAAATATCTAAACGGCATGCGGTTGATTTTCTCAGCAATATCGTTGCGGAATCGATAGGTAATATCCATCGATATGCCCGACATGATCCAACCCTGGACATAGCTGAACAAGGCAGATACGAGATACAGCGCCAGTGTGATCAGGATGATTCTGCCAATGTAATTGAAATCAATTCCAGAGCCGGTGCCAGTAATCTGCCCCATAACGCCTTCGAAAAGTTTAGTGGTTGCCTGGCCCAAGATCTTCGGGCCAGCAATGGTGAAAATGGTAGAGCCCACTGCGAAGAGCATCACGATCACAATGGCGATCTTGTAGGAGCCAAGGTACTGGATCAGCTTGACCATCGTGCCCTTGAAATCGTGGGCTTTCTCACCCCTCATCATGGCCATTGGTCCACCATGTCCCATAGGACCACGCCCTCTCATGGGACCACGCCCTCTCATGGGACCACGCCCTTCCATGGGGCCATCTGCAGGTCTGCGATCAGAGGATGTCGTTCTTCGATGCATCATCATGCCAGCTCCTCCTTGCTCAACTGCGACAGGGCAATTTCCCGATAGGGCTCGCAACTTTCCATAAGTTCGTGATGTGTTCCCTTGCCGGTAACCCGACCTTCATCGAGAACGATGATCTGATCGGCGTTTTTGATTGTGGCTACACGCTGGGTCACGATCAGAACAGTGCTGTCTCCGGTTTTTTCCTTGAGTGTCTTGCGCAAGGCCGAGTCGGTTTTGAAATCCAGGGCTGAAAAGCTGTCGTCGAAGATGAAAATGGGTGGTTTCTTGACCAAAGCACGCGCAATCGCCAGGCGTTGCTTCTGTCCACCCGATACGTTCGAACCGCCTTGTGAAATTTCAGCTTCAAAACCCTCCGGCTTGGTGAAGATGAATTCACTAGCTTGGGCGATGTCAGCGGATTCTCTCAGCGTTTCGCTGCTGGCATTTTCATCGGCGTAGAGCAGGTTGCTTTCGATCGTGCCAGAGAACAACATGCCCTTTTGCGGAACGTAACCGATCTTATCTCGCAGATCGCTCTGCTTCACTTCACGGATATCATTTCCATCCAGATAAATGGCACCTTCGGTCACATCGTAGAAACGCGGGATCAGGTTGATGACGGTGGATTTACCGCAACCTGTCGAGCCAATAATGGCCGTGGTCTCACCCGGTCTGGCGGTGAAGCTGATATTGTGGAGTACATCGACGAGAGCGTCAGGATAGCGGAACGAGACATTGCGGAACTCGATTTGGTTAACGAAAGGATCTTTGAATTGTTTGGGATCTTGTGGATCATTGATGGTGGTTTCGGTTTCCAATACATCCGCGATACGCCCGCCGGATACCGCCGCTCTTGGCAAGAAAATGAACATCATCGACATCATCAGGAAGGCAAACACGATCTGCATGGCATATTGCAGGAAAGCCATCATGTCACCCACCTGGATGTTTGCTTCAGCGACCTGGTGCGCCCCAACCCAGATGATCCCGACGGATAATCCATTCATCAATAACATCATGACTGGCATCATCGTGACCATGACACGGGCGACAAAAAGACTGGTATCCGTCAGATCCCGATTGGCTTTATCGAAGCGTTCCAGTTCATCTTCTTGCTTGTTGAAGGCTCGAATAACCATCATGCCGGACAGGTTTTCTCGCGTTACGAGGTTTAGCCGGTCAATCAGGCTCTGCATGATTTTGAACTTAGGCAGGGAAATCGAAAAAACAGTCAGGATCAGACCGAGTAGTACAACCACAGCCAAAGCGATGAGCCACCACATGTTCGCGCTCTTATCGATCGCCCTTATCACACCGCCGATACCAATAATGGGAGCAAAGAAGACCATACGCATGATCATGAAAATCACCATTTGAACCTGGGTGACATCATTGGTCGAGCGGGTGATCAGGGAAGCCGTCGAAAATTGATCGAATTCAGCGTTCGAGAAGCTCTCTACTTTTTTGAACACTTCCTTGCGGATATCGCGCGCCGCTCCAGCCGCGGTTCTCGAAGCCAAGAAGCCAACAGCGATCGTACAGGCTCCTCCCAGCAGTGAGATCAGCAGCATCATCCCCCCGGTGCGCAGAATGTAATCGGTTTGCAGCTTACCGGTATCCACACCGAGTGCCTCGTACTCGGCTCTGACTGCGCTGACCGCCATCTGGTTGATCATGTTGTCCCCCAGGGCAGCGAACATCTCATTGATCCTGGTGCTGATCTGTGCAAGCTGCTCTGCAGGCATCATTCCCAACAGTTCAAAAACATCCATGCCAGGGGGAATCTGGGATGGGTCGAAGTCAAAACCTTCCCCCATGGGTGGGACTCTGGATGGATCCGCGATCATTTGTTCGATACCGGAAACTACCACCAAAACTTTGCCCATGATGGGTTTTAGCGTATTAATTTCGACTTGATCGTCTTCCTTGAGCACGTAAATCGGTTCATCGACAAGGGCAGGGTATTCCTCAAGATATTGGTCCGCATCGGGGGAGGTTGGTTCCACGAAAATGTAATCATCCAGCACTCGAGCCTTTTCCTCAGTGCTCATGAAAATGAACAACTTCTCCATCTCGCTCTGGCGGATCGCGTCAGGGACGGCATTTTCTACACCGCTTTGCTGGATGCCATTGTTGATGATCTTTGAGAGATAATCGGGCAAGGCCAGGTCAGCATTTGCCTGGACGAACAGCAGCGCGATAGATAAGATGATCATAAGTGCATAAGGTTTTAAGAATTTGATCAAACGTAGCATATTGGAGTTGCTCCTTGAAAGGATACTTAACTTTCGGATTCGATGGGTTGTTTAAGATTCTTAATTTTATCGATCAGGATATTCAATCCCATCGTGATGGTTTCCTTTTCGCTATCAGAGAGAGTCTGTGCCAGATCATCCATCCAACCCTGGCGGGCGTGGATACCCTCTTCAAGAACCCGGCAACCTTTATCGGTCAAGGTAATCTGCTTGACACGCCGGTCGTTTGGATCCTCCGTGCGCAGGATTAACCCCTGTAGCACCAGACGCTCCAACATTTGACTGGAAGCGGCACTGGTCACACCCAGATGATCACCCAGATCCGTAACACCGCAGCTCCCTGTACGAAGGATATGGAACAGTGCAACGAGATGCGACATCGATAACCCGCTTTCTCTTGCATGGCGGATGAAATGACGCATCGAGCTGCGCATCGAGACTTCTATCCATTCCTGTAATGTGGAGACAAATGTATCGGGTTCCATGCTTCACCTCTATAAATAGTTAAGCGGGCTGAATTATAAAGGTGTCTTAGGAATATGTCAAAGGGTTATCGAAGATTTTCGATCAAGGACCTTGGAAGGGTGTATTTCGTGGTTTAGGGTGGTGATATTGGATTCGAACCGGGGCCCTAGATCTTACGAGCCTAAAACCGAAATGAGCATCCTACCCATTCCCATTTTCCGAGATACCGGAGAACCTTAAGAATTTGACACTATGGACCACAATCCCCAGGCTCCCCAGTCCGCATCCCAAAATGTGTACCTAAACCCTGCGTTTTAAAGGATGAAAGCGCCCTCGCGGGCGCATTCTCTCAGGTAGCGGGGCTCAGATGAGTTTGTCCTGGCCGACAGGCAAGGGAATCCCGTCTCGCTGCGCTCGCGGAACGAACGGCCCCGTCCAGTCCAGTCAAGCTGGACGAACGGTCAAGCTGGATGAACGATCTCGCTGCGCTCTGCACCCTCCGGGTGTGCTGCGCGAGGACGAACACCGGTAATACCTTCCGGTGCGAACGGCGGTTAAGGACCTTCAGATTTCACCCCACCCCGTGATGGCGCGGGGTGAGTTCCAATCCCAAAATGGAGGCCCTAGATCGTCAAGTCAAATTTCTAGGGGTGACCTTATGATCTTCGATCGTTTGAAACCTTGTGAGTTTTTGATTTCTTTTCTTCGTTTACACTATGCCCGGAGTGTCCATTGAATCCGGTTTGCACTTCACAATCCCGGCTCTGCCGCTAGCATGGCTGGTTCCTTGAATCGCGTGGTTAAGATCAATCCCAGGGTCAAGAGGACAATCAGCACAATGAGAGAGGCGGTCATCGAGCCGTCGCTGGGCGATCGGAAGCTTTCCATGGCAAAGATAAAGGCGATGCCCGAAATCTGCCCCACGAGCAGCAGCAGACCATTAGAAGTACCCTCGGGTGCGGGGTTGGCGATCTCGGCTCCATACTGAAATCCCAACGGTCCTGCGCTCAGCAGGAAAAATCCCATTACAAATGCAGAAATCAGCAGAAGGGCATAATTTGATGAAAAAGTTATCCCTGCAAGCCCGATTATGGCACCAGCCACCGCCAGGATCAAATACGGGACGCGCTTGCGAGCACGATCGGAGAGAGAGGGGACAATGAGTGCTCCAACGATCCCGCCTACTACCAACAACCCTCCAGTTAGGCCAGCCTGGGTGATCGAGAAACCTCTCGGAGCCACAATATCTTCGATCCAGGTAGTCACGGCATTGAATACTCCCAGGCCGATGAAGAAGACCACCAACAACAGCACGAACTCACGTTTGCGCAGTGTCTGCTTCAGTCCCTCAAACACCAAGGAGCGCTCCTCCTGGCCCGGAGCATTGGGCGGTGTTGGCGGTCGCTCCTTCGCCAACCCAATAAAAGCCAACGCCACACCCACCGATATGATACCGTAGGCCAACAGCATGCTGGGGATTCCCAAGTGAAGCATGAGGAAAGGCGTCAGGGCAAGGCCGAGGACGATCCCCAAATACATCGCCAGCGAGCCAAACCCCGAGGCGGTTGCCCGGTCACTAACGGGAAACCAATGCGCGGCCACGGTGGTGATGGCGTTGAGGATGAAAGGCTGTCCCACCGCAATTCCGATCTGCGCGATCAGCACCAGCGTGTAATCCTCCCCAGCCAGACCACGCATTAAACCGAAGATGCCCGTGAATGCAGCGCCGATCCCTACCCCAATGTGCATACCATAGGTGTCAATGACCCATGAGGCAGGAATCGATACAATGATATATACAATCATAAAACTCATTGATAAGAGACCGATGCTCATGTGCGATACCCCGAAATAGGTTGCCGCATCGCCGGTGATCGCTGCGAAGGTAATCCAGAGCATCTGGTTGATGGCCACTACCAGCATAAAAGCGATCAACACTACCCATCGGTAAGGATAAACCTTGAATGTCGTCTGATCCATAAGATAGATCCTCCCGGGTTTTTGGATTGGGAGTTCGTCAACATCCTTCTATTGAAAATGGGCATGTGTCGGCTGTGGATTTTCCCCGACGGTGAACCCAATGCTGGCTTCGTCCCTGTAAATATAAACACACCTTCACCCAAGAGGGTGCACATAACATAGTCCCTCCCTGGTATTATGAGCATGCCTAAAAAATCTCACTTTAAGCTCCCTCACCCCATATACCTTTACTTTTCTCGCACACAGATGTCTAAGGTGGGATCGTATCGATGGGAAGATATTAATCGAGGAGAAATGGGCCCAGCAAGGTCTTATCAGCCAAAGATGTTGCAGATGCAAAACTCAGCTTCGAATGAAGCCCTGGAATGGTCCTAGCTGTCTTTTGGAGAACCTCCTTTTTTGCCAGGTTCCAAGAATCGAAGATCGTCAGGGTATGACTTTTCAGGGGGCCTGACGATCCAAGTTGGTGCTTAGGTAGTGGGGCTCAGAGGAGTTTATCCTGAGCGAAGCCGAAGGGCCTGTCCCGGTGTTCTTCCAGGGAATCTCGTTTCGCTACACTCGCGGGACGAGCGGTCCCGTCCAGTCCAGTCAAGCTGGACGAACGGTCAAGCTGGACGAACGGTCTCGCTGCGCTCCGCACCCTCCGGGTGTGCTGCGCGAGGACGAACACCGGTAATACCTTCCGGTGCGAACGGCGGCTGAGGACCTTCAGGTCATGAGACAGTTCCCCAAAATAGGGGGCTCGGACCATCGGGCTGGGCTTCCAAGGGTGGCCTTATGATCTGCGATTGCTTGTAGCCCGGCGAAACTCGAATTTCTCATATTCTATAAGCATAGAGAAATAGTAAAAAGTCCCAATACGTTTCATGTAATCTTAAATGATCTCCAAATTCATTCCCACAACTTGGTAGTTGAATCAACGATGCATATCCTTCCAAAGTAATCGCATAAGTGCGTCCTCGGTAAGAAGATCGAGACTAGCAAGAACGAGATCTGCATTTGAAAGCTTCGAGGCTGGATTCGTTGTTGATACCGCGATACATTTAAAACCACCCATCTTCGCTGCCTCCACCCCTGCAAGTGAATCCTCAATGACAACGCACTTCTCTGGAGACACATCGATTCTACGTGCTGCTTCGAGGAACACGGATGGATCTGGTTTACTGGGAAGGCCAGAGCCGGAAACGATAGCATCAAAATCGTCATGCAAACTAAGTTCTTTCATCAGAATATCAATATTCGCCATAGGTGCTGAAGACGCTATCGCTTGTCGAAAATCCCATGATTTCAATCGTCTTATCCACTTTATAACGCCAGGTAGCGGCTTTATACGTCCTGGGACACTCTGACGGAATAATGCTTCTTTATGACCGGCGATTTCATTGGTTTCCTCGGGTGTGGATGGTCTACCGAGGAGAAATGCCAAAGTGTCGGCGTTATTCATGCCGAATGTTTTTAAAAATAATCCCCGCGAGAATGGGATACCGTAGTCAGGGAGAATTTCCGCCCAGGTTTTATAGTGGAGCTCCTTGGTGTCCACTATTACCCCATCCATATCCCACAACACACCATATTTTTTCTCCATCAATTCACCCTACCCCTATCAGTAACACGATGGTGTCACACATATCTCCCCGTCGTCGAAGATAGCTAGGTTTTCCAGAAGTAATTTCAACTTTCCAATAATTTATGTTGATTTCAACCAGATGATTGCATCTCCTCAAATAACGGACCTCATCAAGGGCAATGATGTCTCGTCTAAAAGTCCACTCGTTTTCTCTCTGTTCAATAGATTGATCCTAATCCTCAAAACGTGCCAGCGAGTCAGATAGATGAAATGCGTTGATGTACTTATCAATAACACGCACGATCCGATCCACCACAAAGTCGTGCGGATCTGATATCACAAGAGATAGATTGTCATAAAGCCGCTGACGTGCCTCCAGTACCTCATGAGATGACCACATATAGCGCGCACCAGTCTGTACCAGCCATTCACGTCGCTCTGTTGAGAGCTCACCAAAATTTAACCCCTCTTCCCCAGGTTGGAGCCATTTCATCCAGCGTTCTGACTCAACCACCGCCCGCTCCAATGTAATCGTGAAGTTCGAGGGGTACAAATTCGATCTTGTATGGAGGAGTTCTTGCTCTTCAGCGCTCAAATCGCGTAGGGCAAGAAATTCTTCTGCGGTTAATTCTGGACCAACGTTCGCGCCACCCATCCCAGAAAGGGGGTAGTCGGCTGGGTTCTCAACCCAATCGGTATAGTGTCCTTTGATCAGTGAACCGAGGGGGGCCACAATTTCGTAGAGCCGTTGTGAGGCTTCAAGATCAAAGGAGGTCGTGTGCAAATCGGTCCCCACTTGAGCGACCACAAAGCAAGGCCAAGCATCCTCAAGACCTTTCAACTTCATACTTGTGCGTAATCGACCCAAAAAAGTTCTAAAGTGATCGACGTTAACCAAGCCGCCATGAACCTCCTCGGTGCCAACCTCATAGTCAACCGGCGGTAGTCCAAGTCTCTCTCGTTCGGATTCGGCGTAGCTGATTAAATCAACCGTCCGGTCAACGATCGTTTCAACAGGGAGAGGTTGATCGGTGGGTAGAGTGCGATCCACAGTTGGGTCAATGTGAAGCAGACGATAGCCAGCTTCGAGGCAAGCCGTAATGCTGCTTTGAATTTCAGTCATGGTTTCGTTATAGGTGAGTTTCTTAATCGTGTGGAGATCCTTCAACCAGGGACCTCCATGATCCAGGCATGGGTAAAGAGGTCCGTCCCAATCATACTTGGTCGCGCAGGCTTGCATTTGGGCCACAAATTGCGCTGGGGTCCATCCTGTATAGCCTCCGTCTCGGTCAACCTGATTGAGCGTGGCAGCAAAAAGCATTGGAACTCGGTTCTGCGCAGCCGCCTTGACAGCCGCTTCAAGCACAGCCGATGAATTGGGACAAACTGCAAGCAACGTAATCTCCGACAGACCATTCTGACGGTAATAGATGATCGTATCCACAAGTTCTCGTATACTCTTCATTTCCCACTGTCTCCTTGTTACATGAGGTCCATTAAGCCATCCGCACTTGAGAGAATCACCCATTCTAACCGCGCATTCCAGAAGCATTCTTGCTCGGAATTATTAAATAAACCGATCAGCGAGGATGCTTATTAATGATCGATTTTGAGTCTATATTGTGCTACATATTGACTTTTTATGTTCATTTATGCTAAATTATACATTGGGAATGATCAAATGATCAACAATCAGTCGGAATCAGGCAGAAACGCAACACTCCTCAAAGTCGAACGGCAGATGCGAATTCGCAAGTTGGTGGAAGAGAAAGGACGGGCCACCGTCCCTGAGCTAAGCAAGATGTTCATTGTTAGCGAAGCGACCATTCGACGCGATCTTGAGGAGTTGGATGGGCGCGGTTGGATACGACGCACACACGGTGGCGCGATCCGCCTTGAACGAGCTGCCAAAGAACCTCCCATGATCCATCGCATCTCAGAAGAGCAGGATGCGAAAGCACGTATCGGGCATGAAGCCGCCAAGATGATCCAAGATAGTGAGACGATCTTCCTAGGAAGTGGAACCACAGTGCTCGAGGTCGTTCGGTACTTGCCAGAAGATATCCAATTGACCGTGATCACCAATTCCCTGCCGATTATCAACGAACTGGCTGATCGTGATAAGGTTGAACTTATTGTCATCGGAGGCATGCTCCGCCAAAGTGAACTTTCCATGGTGGGTCATATTGCCGAACAAGCGGTCCGTGAATTTCGCGCTGACCGCGTTTTCATGGGGATGCGAGCCATCGATGCCAGCCACGGCTTCACCAATGATTTCTTACCCGAAACCATGACCGACCGCGCCATTTTGAACATCGCTCCCCAAATTATTATCGTGGCAGATCACACCAAATTTGGTCGATTAAGCTCCGTACTGGTCGCCCCAGTAACGGCTGCCCACGTAATTATTACCGATAAAGAGACACCTCAAGAGATTGCTTCCGAATTGGAAGAACTCGGTCTGGAAATACGCGTCGTTTGAGTTCTCGCTGAAGGTCATCATGACCATAACATATTAGGACATGTTGTTACGCGACTACCATCCCAGATCTCAGCTGGTCACCGCGAAGGTAGAAATTGAGAGGCCGCGATTCCCTGTCGTGGATGCCCACAACCATCTTGGTGGGAATTTCGGTGGTGGATGGATCAATCGACCTGTCGAAGAATTGATCGAGGTCATGGATCAAGCCGAGGTAGAAATTTTAGTGGATCTGGATGGGGGATGGGGGGAAGACATCCTTGAGAGGCACCTCGATCACTTCAAAGCTAGAGCGCCTGATCGATTTATTCATTTTGGCGGCGTGGATTGGGATCCTTGGCCCAACATGGGTAACCAATTCAGTGAATGGGCTGCGGCTAGATTTCGCGACCAAGTTCACCGTGGAGCTGGGGGGCTGAAGATCTGGAAAGGGTTTGGCCTTAGCATCAGAGATGATGCCGATATGCTTGTTGCCGTAGATGACCCTCGTCTTGATCCAATATGGGAAACCGCAGCTGACCTCGGTGTTCCGGTGGTGATCCATGTCGCCGATCCGGTCGCATTTTTTGAGTCTCTTAATCACACGAACGAACGATGGGAAGAACTGAACGCTCACCCTGAGTGGCATAGTCCCTCGCCACCATTCCCTAACTTCATCTCGATCATTGAATCCTTAGCCAGACTGGTGTTACGGCATGCCGAAACCACCTTCATTGGAGCACACGTTGGATGTTACGCCGAGAATCTTGGTTGGGTCAGCGACTTACTCGAGAGGGCACCAAATTTCTACGTTGATATCGGCGCTCGGATTGCTGAGTTAGGAAGGCAACCTTACGCAAGTCGTAAATTCTTTCTCCAATATCCAGACCGCATCTTGTTCGGTACCGATATGCCGGCAAATGTAGAGCGCTATCATTTGCACTATCGTTTCCTCGAGAGCGATGATGAGTACTTCAACTACGATCTCGAAGATCCACCGACCCAAGGACGGTGGCGCATTTATGGATTGGATTTACCGGACGAGGTCCTTCAGAAGGTCTACTATGAGAACGCTTATCAAATCTTTCATATAGGAAATTAGGACACAATGGCTGAACGGGGCGAACATACCATTAACGAAATCCTGAGCCAACCTCTGACCTGGAAGGATGCGTTAGAGGCTTATCGCTTACGGAAATCATCCATTGAAGCGTTATGGCAACGTCAAACAATCGACCAGGTCATCTTTACAGGATGTGGGTCAACCCACTACCTTTCCATGACGGCAGCGGCGCTGTTTCAATCGCTCACAGGCGTTCCATCCCAAGCCCGTCCAGCATCTGAGTTGATCATTTTTCCTGGCCTTGTTTTTGCTCCTAAGAGTCAATCCATGCTGGTTGCTATCTCTCGCTCTGGTGAAACCACGGAAACAGTCGAGGCGGTCCAAGTCTTCCGAACCCGAACCAACGGTCCTGTCATCGCCATCACTTGCTACGGCGACAGTAAATTAGCATCAGAAGCTGATGTCGCGCTGGTTGCTGCAGCGGCTCATGAAAAAAGCATTGCGCAGACCCGCTCCTTCACCAGCATGACTGTGCTGAGTGAAGCGCTTGCTGGTCATCTAGCCGGTCACGACGACCAGCAAGTGCTCGATCAATTACCCACTTGGGGTGAACGATTGCTAAGAATGCATCAATCCATAGCTCAAGAGATCGGTGAGGACAAAACGCTTGAACGCTACTTCTTTCTCGGATCAGGCCAACTGTACGGAATAGCTTGTGAGGCGATGCTCAAAATGAAGGAGATGTCGCTTGCTTACAGTGAAGCCTACCACCCGTTGGAATTTCGACACGGTCCCATGTCGATGGTCAATGAGCAAACTTTGGTCGTGGGGCTACTCTCCGATGAAGGCCTACAGCATGAGACCGCTGTGCTGGAACAAATGCAAAACTTAGGCGCCCGTATCCTAGCCATAAGTGAAAGGGATGACCTCCCATTACCGGTTGACTCTCTCAATGGCATCTATCTAAAGTCTGGCTTGCCCGAATGGGTACGCACCGTCTTATACCTTCCCACCCTGCAACTCATGGCCTATCACCGGGCAATGGCGCGAGGCTTAAACCCCGATAAGCCAACCAACCTCGATGCCGTTGTACGGCTGGAAGCATTCGAACGATGAGGATCTAATCGCAGCTAGAACCTAGGAGCAACCTTCTCGAAAATCCTCGCTATGCAAAAGAACGAAAGGAGGAAATTAAGCGAAAGATCGTACGACCAAGACGCAACCTTTGATCCAATGCCTCTCGAATAATCTACTTGAACCAGGTATTGGAGCATATTCGATCGGAGGAGAAAGAACCAATGAGTAAGCGATTTCCAATCTTATTGATCAGCTTGCTGATCATTGCTTCCGTTGTGCTTGGCGCCTGTAAAGCCGCAGAACCGACTCCAGCACCGCCAGAGGAAGGGAAGCCGGCCGAACCGGTTACTGAAGAGGTGACTCTTCGCGTATGGACTCACCAGAACGATGCCTTCAATGAGGGTTATGCAAATCTGGCAGAGGCCTACATGGCCGAGCACCCCAACGTAACGATTACCTTTGAGACCTTCGACTACGATACCTATATCCAGACCCTGCAAACGGCCTTGCCAGCTGGAACCGAAGCGGATATCTTGCAGATGTTCGGCTCCTGGGTTTGCAGCTATGTTGAGGGTGATAATTTGGCTGCTGTGCCATCTGATGTTCTCAGCATGGACAAGGCACGGGACACCGTCTTCTCAGCTCAGCTTGCAGGCTATATCTGCGATGATACGCTCTATGGCATCCCTCAGGAGTTCAACATTGAGTACGGTGCCGTCTTGGTCAACACAAGACTGGCTCAAGAGGTCGGCATCGAGGACATCGAAGAGGGATGGGCCAATTGGGACGAGTTCATCGCGGATGCTCAAAAGCTTGTCGAAAAACAAGACGATGTCATGATCCGCGCTGGCTACCACTTTACCGCCTCGGACGCGATCCCGGCCACCTTTTACTCGCTCATCCTTCAATATGGCGGGCAATATCTGACCGATGAAGGATTCCGCGTCAACACGCCGGAGGGTAAGCAAGCGCTTGAGTTCATGATATCTCTCGTTGATGCCGGGGTGGTTGACCCAGTCCTTTTCAACGATGAGGAGAATTGGGTCGGTGACGCATACTTCGAGGAGCTTACCGCGATCGGGTTGGTGGGACCATGGGTGATTCCCGAATATGCAGCCGACTACCCTGATATTGTCGACGTCACGCGCTATATCCAGCTACCAAGCTTCAGCGATGAGCCGGTTTTTGTGGCTTCATCCGGTTGGGGTTTGACAGTCTCCGCCCGCAGCCAAGTCAAGGAAACCGCTTGGGATTTCATCTCCTACGCGGTACTCAACCCTGAAAATGCTACCCAGTGGAATATCGCTTCTGGAACCCTGCCGGCTCTGAAAGCTAATGCCGCTGGGGCTGGCGCGGAGAAACTCATGGCTGAATTTCCATATTTCGAACCCTTCTTGGCAATCCTCGAATATGGTCAGCATGAGGGCCATTTCCCAGATCGCGATCTCGTTTGGTATGAGATCACCTATTCACGTATATTGAACGCACTGCAGGGGAACATGTCGGTTGAAGAGACACTTGAGACCTTAGAACGTGAGGTGAACGAGTCCTATTAACGCATCAGGACGAGACGGGTGAGGGTTTTAAATGCCCTCACCCCCTCATCCGAGCATCCTCACACATCCTTGAAATTGAGGAGAGGCTACATGGCAGTCACAACGATCGCAAAACCCCATCGGGGTCTTGCCAGGTTTCTTCATCGGCTGCGCCACGGTCGTGACTCTGCCCAGAGACAGTTTGTATTCGGTTCTGTTTCGCCGATGGTACTTTACATGACATTTTTCACCCTTTTCCCGATGATCTGGGGATTGGCTTTAGCCTTTTTTGAGTATAGTGCCCGACGATCTGGTGGTCCCATTCTCGGTCTGGGCGGCGACAACCCTTTCGTAGGCTTGCAACACTTCCGCAATATGCTCAATTTCGCGCCAGATGCCCCTCTCGAGATCCGCCAATTTCACATTAGCATCAAGACCACCACAATATTTGCTTTTCTGATCGTCCCACTCAATCTTGCCATCACCCTCCCGCTTGCCGTGCTTATCGAATCTGTCCACAAGCGGCTCAAAGGAATTTTCAGGACCTTCTTTTTCTTACCGGTGCTTGCTCCCTCGGTAGGGGTTGCCCTGATGTGGGGCTGGATTTACCACCCCCAACGCGGGTTGCTTAACGCTATCCGAACAGCCATCGGTGGCAAACTCGTGGCTACCAACTGGACCGGCGACCAAAGTCTGACCTTTCTGGGGATTCCGGTCGCTCTTCTCGCTGTTATCGTAGCCTACCTTTGGCAGGACATGGGGTACAACTTGGTCATTTTTATCGCCGCATTACAAGGTATTCCAGAAAGCATCAAAGACGCAGCTCGAATTGACGGTGCCAACTGGTGGCAGATGTTCACTCGCGTGAACCTTCCACTTCTTAAACCAACGATTATGCTGGCTTCCGTGTTAACAATGATCGACTCTTTTAAAGTTTTTGACATCATTCAAGTCATGACCGAGGGGGGGCCGAACGAACAAACCCGAGTGTTAGTCCTCGACATCTACAACAACGCATTTCGGTTCCAACGTATGGGTTGGGCAGCGGCTGTATCTTTCGTCCTTTTCGTGGTTGTTATGGCCATCTCAATCGTTCAGGCTCGTTTGCTGCGTACGGAATGGGAGTATTAGACATGACCAGCGCAACACTCACAAAACCCTCCCTAATGCATCGCATGAGATACCGCATCAATCTTGCCTACTTCATCCTGATTCCAGCCAGCATTGTGGCAGCACTTCCATTCCTTTGGATGATCTTGGGATCCTTTAAATCGGGTCGAGAGATCCGAAAAATCCCTCCCACCTTCTTTCCAGAAGAGTACACATTAGAAAATTACCAGACTATATTCCAAGAAGAAGATCTTCCCCTCGACCTCTTCTATCGCAACTCAGCCATCATCGCCATCGCTAACGTGGTCCAGGTTTTATTCACCAGCTCACTTTTTGGATACATATTCGCTAAGTTTGAGTTCCGCGGTAAGGCGCTTCTATTCTGGTTCATCATGGCGACAATGATCATTCCCTCCCAAGTCATGATGATCCCTGGCTACCTGATCCTAGCGCGTCTGAAATTAATCAACAAGCTATGGGGGTTGATCGTCCCTGCAGCGATCGATGCCTTCGGGATCTTTCTCTTCCGACAATTCTCGCTCTCCATACCCAATGAGTTGCTTGATGCGGCAAGAGTCGATGGAGCTTCTGAATTTCGCATTTTCCGCTCGATCGTCCTGCATCAACTACGCCCAGCTCTGGCCACCTTTGGAATGTTAACCTTCATGTTCAATTGGAACGCATATTTGTGGCCTTTGATCGTATTAACAGAACAAAAGGTTCGCACGCTTCCGATTATCCTCACTTGGTACTCCAACATGCACGCCGATCAGATGCACCTAACCATGGCAGCATCCGTTCTGGTCGTTTTACCTGTCTTACTTGTCTTCCTCTTCACCCAACGATGGATCGTACACGGGATTACCCTAACTGGTTTAAAATGATAAACCGGAGTTAAGGGGAGATGCCAAGATGCGAGTGCGCGCCCTGTGGCGTTTGGACCAGTTCTTCGCGCTGCCACCCGAATCCGATTCCATCCCGGGGGTCGCTCAGCACTTCCGGCGTAATTTCTTGGTCAATTCCGCCGACGGAATGCTGTGGCTTTTCGGCGCCAGCTTTGTGTCGGTGAATGCCATCTTGCCGGTGTATGCGACAAAGTTAACGGACTCCCCCATCGTCATCGGTTTGATCCCTGCACTGACCGATGCTGGCTGGTTTCTGCCACAGTTGTTCATGGCACCGTTTGTTGAAAGGATGGCGCGAAAACTTACGGCGGTGGGTTGGTTTGGCGCACTGGAGAGACTACCCTATCTGGCGCTGGCCCTGGCAGCACTGTGGCTCCCCACCTTGACCCAGCCTTTGGCGATAGTAGCATTCCTCGTATTAATTCTCTGGAAGTCTCTAGCAAGTGGTCTGGTTGCCATGCCCTGGCAGGAGCTGATTGCTACCGTCATCCCAGTGTCTCACCGTGGTCGGTTCTTCGGGATCTCACACTTGGCGGGTCAATTATTGGGCGTTGCGGGAGCATCCGCGGCGATAGTAATCTTGGTACATTTACCGTATCCACGTAACTATGCCTTGTGTTTCTTCATTGCTTTTTTAAGCATGAGCCTATCCTACATGTTTCTCATGTTGACCATCGAACCAAAAACGGTTCAGGCAACGGCCCCACGAAATGATATCCAGTCCTATCTTAAACGGCTGGGAAGCATTCTGCGCGAGAATGCCAATTTCCGAACCTTCTTGGTCAGTCGTGTATTGGCCTACTTCGGAGGCATGGCTTACGGTTTTATGGCGGTATATGGTGTACAACGATTCAATCTATCCGACGCACAAGCGGCAGTCTTCACCGCTATCTTATTTGGAAGCGGGGTACTTGGCTATCCCCTATGGGGTTCCGTCGGTGATCGCCTCGGTCACAAGCGGGTGCTCGAGCTATCCGGAGGTCTTTGGCTCGTTGCTTTGCTCGTTGCACTGCTGGCGCAGTCTGCGGCCATTTTCTATTGTGTATTTGCCTTGATGGGGTTCGGCAGCGCTGGCGGTGTGTTGGGAGACCTGAGCATTGCCATGGAGTTTGGTCCAGATGCGGAGCGCCCGACATACATCGGTCTTACCCGCACCATAACTGGCCCAGCTGCCTTCATTGCACCTCTAGCAGGCGGAGCCATCATAACGTATACGGGTTACCCAATCATGTTTGTGGTTTCATTAGGATTTGCCATCCTTGGCTTAGGCATACTTTGGCTTCGGGTCATTGAACCACGCCGAGCAGCCACCATCAATATATTCCCCTCTGGTGTTTCGTCATGATGTACCATGCAAATTACAAACCCTCTTCTATTCCTCAATCAGCGTCATGTCAACCTTGTATGTTTCCCAGTAGGATCCCTGATCTTGCCGATGTCCCTACTCGAAGGCTCCTATGGGCTATGTGTGAGAGGGGAGAATTTGAATGCTGAAATCTGGTGTAAAACATTATTTTTCATACTCCTTCCGTTGGCTCTCATACCTCATTTTGGTCGTGTCAATCCTTTGCATAAGCGGATGTGGAATGAAGACCTCGATTAAATCATCCCCTCAACCACCCCCGAATTGGCTTGGAGTTAATGATTTTCTCTACCAATTGCAGCGTGCAAACGCCAAACGCATTGGAGAGACGGCGTTTGATTTAGTCGTTGTCAGCATCTCTATAGCCGGCAGCTCCCCTGATACCATTCCGCTATTAAAGCATAGCCCAGGTGGAGAGAAGATCGTCCTGTGCTACATGAGCATTGGACAAGCGGAAGATTACCGCTTCTACTGGGATCCGGAGTGGAAGAACACTCCACCTTCTTGGCTGGATGAGAAAGACCCAGTTTGGACCGGTGATTACTGGGTTCGCTACTGGGATCCTGAATGGCAGGCCATCATCTACGGTTCCCCCGATAGCTATTTAGATCAAATCCTGGCCTTGGGTTTTGATGGGATCTATCTCGATCGGGTCGATGCGTATCAGTATTACCTAGATCAAGGGCGTAAGACCGCTGCAAGGGAGATGGCAGACTTTGTAATTGCACTTGCTCAATACAGTCGGGAACGATATCCAGGTTTCGGTGTCTTCCCGCAAAATGCAGAAGAGCTTGGCATTCTATTCCCGGACTATCTTGAAACAGTTACTGGTATTGGCGTCGAAGATCTCTATTATGGCTACCCCCGGGACCATGAGCCCAGCCCACCCCTGTGGACCTCCGAGCGGGAAGCCATCCTTGATCAATGGGTCACAGCCGGAAAGCTGGTGCTCACCGTTGACTATACTTCTCAACCAGAGCAAATCGCCGACGCATACTTGCGTGCACGCGCTCGTGGCTTTGTGCCTTATGTCGCAGATCGTTCATTGGGTCGCTTAAGAATCAACCCTAGTTTTGAACCTGATTGAAGAGGAGACACCATGACAAAGGTTGCCATCATCGGTGCAGGAAGCACGGTCTTCACCACCGAACTTGTCACCGATATATTGCTTTCTCCCGGTATCCCACCAGGCACATTCGCCCTCGTTGACATCGATATCGAACGACTCGAGTTAGCTCATCGTATGGCGGAGCACTTGATCGAGCGTGCGGGGTCTGAGTGGCGCGTTGAATCCTCCAAGGATCGCACGGCTCTCCTGCCAAATTGCGATTTTGTGATCAACACCATCGAGGTCGCTGGTTTGGCGAATGTGCGTCACGATTTCGAGATCCCTCTCAAATACGGTGTTAACCAATGCATCGGTGACACCATCGGTCCAGGAGGTATTTTTAAAGCTCTGCGTACCTTACCAGCGTGGTTGGAGATCCTAGCTGATGTAGAACGATTTGCCCCAAGTGCGCTGGTCATGAATTACACCAATCCGATGTCGATCACGGTGCTAACCGGCTTGCGCGGGTCAAATCTGCCGATCGTTGGCCTTTGCCACTCCATCCAGCACACCGCCCAAGAACTAGCTAGTTACCTCGAAATCCCCTTTAAAGAGATTACTTTCCGCGCCGCCGGTGTCAACCACTTGGCCTGGATCACCGAATTAACCAGAAACGGGGAGGATCTATACCCCTTGCTACGTGATCTTGCCAAGAATCCCAAAATCTATGAGCAAGACCCAGTTCGGTTCGAGATGATGTTTCATCTAGGTGCATTCGTCACCGAATCGAGTGGTCACAGCTCTGAATACGTCTCATATTTTCGGAAACGCAACGATCTTGTTGGGCTTTACTGCCGAGATGGGTATTTGGGCGAGACCGGTTTCTACGCGAATAATTGGCCCCGCTGGCGCGAGGAGAATGACCAATTCCTCAGACGCGTCCTTGTTGGTGAAGAAAAAGCTGAACTCGTGCGAGGTCCTGAGTTCGCCTCTTATATCATAGAAGCTATCGAGACCAACGAACCGACTGTGATCTATGGCAATGTGCTGAATACAGGTTTGATCGACAACTTACCACAAGATGGAATCGTGGAAGTAGCGTGCCTTGTGGATAAGCGAGGTATCCAGCCGACCTATTTTGGCTCATTGCCAACCCAGCTTGCTGCATTATGTCAACAACACATGGCCGTTCATGATCTTGTTGCACGTGCCGTATTAGAACAAGATCGTGAAGCTGCCTTTCACGCATTAGCTCTTGATCCTTTGACGGCTGCGGTCTGTTCTCTGGCAGAAATTCGGCAGATGTTCGATGAGATGGCAGAGGTGCAACGGGAGTATTTGCCAGAGTTTCTGCAAGGGTGACAACATTTTTGATAAACGATACCATCGTTGGCTTTTGCCACTTATCACCTTCCTGGTAGCAGTAGGCATCACGATCGCCTGGCTTGCCATGGATCCGCGATTGGCGGGATTGAGATTTGCCACCAGCGGGAATTTCCCGCGTAGCTATTTCTTAGGTTTTAAAACCCTCGACCTGTTTGATATCCTCCATCGCTCGCTACTGAACTTGGGTTTAATCTCGATTGGGCTTTTCTTGCTGTCCACCCTGGTTGCCTTGCTTCGACCACGGCTCCTCGGGATTACGTCTGTCTTCGCCCTCTCGACCATGATTTATGCTATCGGTGGCGGCTTATTTTTGGCCGAACAATCTCCCGCACCGCACTATGTGTATCTGGCGGATGCTTTCGCTCATGGAAAATATTACCTCGAAGCCGAACCTCCCAACGCAGAGGAGAATGACTGGACCTACTATAACGGGAAGTGGATGATCTCGTTTCCTCCAACTCCGGCTTTGCTCATGACTCCCTTCGTGGCTGTGTTTGGACGCAATTTCAACGACGTTATCTTCACCGCCCTTTTCGGCGCTCTTAACGTAGCCATCGTGTATGATCTCGTTCCAAAAGTTGGTCAGCGGCTAAAGCATCCTTTCCAATCCTCTACCCCTGCCCGACTCGGGATCGCCGCTCTCTTCGGTTTTGGAACGGTTCATTGGTGGGTCACTTCTGTGGGGCAAGTATGGTTTACCGCTCAAATCGTCGCCGTAACATTTCTCCTATTGGCGCTTAGAGAAACCTTTGAGCAAGGTCGTCCTATTTTAGTGAGTACATGGCTCGTTCTGTCTGCCATGGCGAGGCCAACAATTCTGCTCTCGTTGCCTATCTTCATTTGGCTATTATGCCCAACAAACACCCTCCGACGGATGCTCCTCGGTTTAATACCCCTCGGCTTGGCGGGATTTTTCATGGTCGCTTACAATCTTGTCCGCTTTGGAGATCCGTTTGAATTAGGGTATCGCTATATGCAATTGGAGAAGCTGCTCGAAAAGACCCTGGAAGAGCATGGAACTTTCAGCCTGGCTTATCTGGGTCGCAATCTTTACTACGCCTTTCTCGATCTTCCGAAACTCTCCCCTCGCTGGCCATACGTTCTCATGGATGGATGGGGATTGAGCCTCTTCATCTCAACACCGGCTTTGGTCTACATCTTCCTTGGTACCTGGCGCGAGAGGATCGGTCAGACCTGTGCACTGGCGGCATGCCTCGTGGCGGCGCCCTCCCTCCTCTACTACAACACCGGCTACCTGCAGGCAGGTTATCGTTATGTGCTCGACTTCATGCCTTTCCTCGTGGTGCCCATTGTCATAGGAATGGGGGGAAAATTAACCAGGATCAGCGTGTTTTTGATCCTGCTTTCAATCTGCATGGGATTTCTGTCGCTCGTGAATTTCTATGGTCTTTACTTTGAATGGTTCTGATCATAGTAGAACACAATTGTAAGCTCTTATTTTCTTTGAGGAGTTGTGCAGGATGGCCACCTACGATGTGCTTGTTGCTGGAGAACTCAATCCAGACCTGATCCTATCCGACCCCAACTTGGAGCCACAATTTGGGCAGGTGGAGGTCATGGTCGAAACCGCTGAACTCACAATCGGCTCTTCTTCAGCCATCTTTGCATGCGGCGCAGCGCGACTTGGCCTGAAAGTTATCTTCATCGGCGTTGTCGGAGAGGACATGTTCGGTCGTTTCATGCTTAATGCTCTCGAGCAACGAGGAGTCGACATGTCCTCCGTGATCATTAGTCCAACACAAAAAACAGGTTTAAGTGTCATTCTCTCCCGAGGAACCGATCGGGCGATCCTAACCCACTCGGGTGCCATCAGCGTATTGCAAAGCGAGATGGTCATCGACGACCTCCTGAAGAAAGCTCGCCATCTCCATGTCGCCAGCTACTTCTTGCAAACGGATCTTCAACCTGGTTTAGCCGATCTATTTCGTCGGGCGCGATCTCTCGGTCTGACCACCTCGCTGGACACCAATTGGGATCCCACTGGTGCTTGGGCGGGTATCGATGCGATCCTCCCTTTAACTGA
>DUEW01000174.1 GCA_011174845.1 Anaerolineae bacterium
CTCTAAACCGCCGAGGAGGCGGTGTACTTTTTCTTGTGGGTGGGGCCGATCTATTTCAGTGCAGACGCTATAACGGTAATATGATCGGGGGGGTAGAACACGTTCTTCGGACATGCGAAAAAACTGTATCATGCTGATCTGTGAGTGCATAATCCCTCATCTATAGGTAGGGTCTCCCCGTTCATATAGGTATCCCGCAGCGAACATTCGCTGGGTGCTAGTATGGCTCTTTTAAAATCGTCCTATCTCCCAGGATGATCACGGTTTATAAGGACGTAACGACATTATGGATTATTGATCTCTATGGCCATGATACAGAATAGGCAGCGTTGCGTGAGAGTGACATTCACTCGCGTTTTTCTCATAGCCACGACCGTGGAGGGCATCGCTGCGTTCCTGTTGCTGTTCCGTATTCCCTCAGAAGAGACGAGCGCCTGGTTGTTTGGATTCTCACGAGTTCGGTTTCTCACCGGCGTTGTTACCCTGCTCCCCGTTCTCTTTCTGACAGTGATCTCCTTGCGTGCGCTGCTGCAAAAGACCTATACAGAACGTTTGATCATGAAGCTTGAGGAGATTCTCGATAAGGACAATATTGCCTTTCACCTCCTAGCTTTTTTGTCCGTAATACTCGGGTTCGGATTATTTTTTCTTCTAATTATCAACTCACCCCTCGGAGAGGGGAACGATCAACTGATTGCGATCTACCAACGCTCCGCGTCGCTTCTCTTTTGGATGCTTGCCGTCTCAGCGCAGTCCATTCCCCTCCTGCTTATTTTTTATGCAGAGATTTATCGCCAGAAAATACGTATAGACCCATCCATCCTGTTGCGGGAGGGTGTATATATAGCCTTCATGTTCTTTGCATTCCTACACTGGTCGATTTTATTTTTTAACATCGATTGGTTCCATCGGATGTATGGTTGGTATTTTGGTTTCTTGAAACACCAGGAATCACGCCCGGTACTTTTCCTTAGCCTAATGCTCATTACATCCCTCGTCGTGTGGATTACATTGAAGTATCCCAGTCGTTGGTGGCGTAATCTCTTGCTGCTGATTTGTTTAGGGTATGGTCTGCAAATTGGGTTTGGTTTTATAGAGGGAGAAGGGTGGGAGTCCTTGCGCACAAGGTACGTAGAGAGGGGGAGGTCACGATACAGCGAGATTGTGTCCAAGGACACCTTCGACATCCGCTCGATCCGGGACTATGAGAGCAATTACGGGAATATTTATCATTTCTTGAGCACGAAGCCCCATGGATATCTTGTCTTCTATGCCACTACACGCGGGGTATTTGATCTCCTGCAGCCGGACAGTAGTGGTGAGGATCGATTTGAGAATCTCACGCGATTTATGGCTGTCCTCTATCCCTTGATTGCAATGCTGGTTTTACCCTTGCTGCTACGACTTGCTCGGCTCGTTTTAGCAGAAGAGGTCACAATCTCTCCATTAATTCTCTACGTTTGCTTTCCGGGTGTGATCCTCTTCACCCTTCAACTTGACCAAGTGTTTTTCCCATTTTTGTTTACTGCTGGCATACTTCTCGGCATTCGAGTCTCTGAGAATCGATCCTGGCTTTTGTCTCTAGCTATGGGTATTTTTCTTTACCTTGTTGTTTTCGTCTCTTTCTCGCTTTTACCCCTGTTATTTTTCCTGGGTGCGTATCTCTTTCTTTCCACTCTGTTCTCAGATCAGAGATGGAGGATGAAGTGGTCCGAGATGGTGAGAATGGGTGGTTTGTGGTTGGCTGGTTTCATGATCGCCCACGTCATCATGAGGACTTTCTACAACATAGATCTTTTGCAACGCTTCCCAAACGCGATGGAAGCACATGAGCGCGCGAAAGGTTTTGTGTCAAACTTGCCGGGTATCGCTCCTGCGTCTTTGGTGAACAACAGCGAATTTGCTATCTGGATCGGATTCCCGATGCTGATTCTGGTGTTGCCACAGTTTCTTGGGACCTTCCGCTCCCTCCGCAAAAGGGAAATAGGATCCCTTGATCTCATTGTGTTATCATTCATCTTAACCCTGATCCCCTTGAATGTATTTGGAAACACAAGGGCCGAAGTGGCGCGGTTGTGGCTTTTCACTCTCCCTGTGTTCTCCCTCTTCATTTCCAACCAGATCAAGCTCCTTCCTTTTAGCCATCGTATGAACCATATAATCATCGTGGGGACGCAGTTGGTGAGCACGTACTTGATCTTCCTCTACCAATTTCCTGCCCAGTGAACGCCGAGCGGAAAAGACTCTCCTAATAGAACATGAATTCCGTCGCCCGCTCTAAACCGCCGAAGAGGCGGTTTTTTACATGAGAAAAAAGGGGGTATTGACATTCTGGGGAAAAATTATAAACTGCGCGCATTCGATGCCGTGGAGGCAATGATGGCTAAGAAAGCAACTACCAAAGCGAAGAAGAAGCCTACAACGAAGAAGAAGCCTACTACGAAGAAGAAGCCCACTACAAAGAAGAAGACTGGTAAGAAGTAGATCGTCTCATCAGATAAGTTGAGACTGAAAGCCCAGCTGATTCTTTCAGCTGGGCTTTTCTGTTTAATAGACCGTGAAAATAGTCGCCCTTGAAAAGACTTTGATGACATGCTGTCGTTCTTGAAGGTTATGAAATCGTGAAAGTAAGTTCCAACATATCGGGATTTCTGCACTCGTTTATGTGCTGAATACTTTGCGTCTGACTTGTCGTCTGTTAAAATGGTATTAAGCAAGGGCCCGTAGCTCAGCGGTCAGAGCGGCCGGCTTCATTGAGCAAAGGGGCTAAGTCGAGGTGAGGGTTATGTAACTCAGCGTGGCAATTATGGCAAACCAGAATGCACTTTTCACATTCTGCGAGGACTGCTTGCATGGTGCGGTTTGATAGAGACCGCATATCAAGTTTGAAATTCTTGTCTTCACTGATGTGATGAAAAGTCAAGGCAGCAAGGTTGTTGTTATAGCCACATATAGAACAAGAACCACCAAAGGTTCTTACAAGTTCTAGCTTTCTGGTGAGGCCACGGCGCTTCTGAGCAGGGTAGCTCTGAAGAGCTTTATTCTTGCAGGCAACAGAGCAATACTTTACCTGCTTGCCAATCAAACGATTGCCACAAGCGATACAGTTAGAGACTGAGTTCATAACCGCATAATATCTTGATATGCCTCTTTGTCAAGGGGCTGCCTATCGGGAAACCGGTAGGTGATACCTGTCAAACTCGGGGAAGCCTAACCCAGCATTGTGGCATGGTAATCCCGAGCCAAGCTCGCAAGATGCGGGAAGGTGTAGAGACTGGATGGCAGGCACCCTCGGGCGAATGTCTGGGTGAAGGGACAGTCCAGCCCACAAACCCGAAAGGGACGGTAAAAGCCGTAGTGGGATGCATAACCGGTTGGTCGCAGGTTCGAATCCTGCCGGGCCCATGTTTGTTTGCATTGACCCCCTCCTGATGACTTCTTGTATCCGATACCCTGATGTGCTAATATCGTTCGTGAGGAGGAGACACCTTCCTGGGCTCGAGCCCAGGTGATTGATCTACCCAATCACTCCGCCTTATTTATTTAAAATGCATGACCTCTCATCCCGACTTCCTCGAGGCATCCTTCGTATCATCAGCGGCCGGCTGATCCGGGCACTGATCAGCCTGATCCTGTTCCAGATCATCCTCTTCAGCTTGATCCAGGCTCTTCCTTCGGACATCGTCGAATTAAGAGCCGTTGTTGGGGCACACGGAGAAGGTCTGGAAGAATTCCAGATGTTGGATTCGACGGAATCGGCGTGGCAGCAGTTCATTACCTGGGTAAAGGGTTTTTACCAAGGGGAGCTTGGGAAGTCCACAAGCTTAGGGATGCCTGTGGTGGACATCTTAAAGGAAAGACTCCCTAGGACACTCCTGCTATTGCTACCGGGAACGGTAGCTGGCTTTCTGCTTGGTATCTGGTTGGGCAAACGCATCGCCTGGCAGCGCCGAGGCTGGTTGGAATTCGTCGCCACACTCGGTGGAACTGCTTTCTATACCTCATTCCCGCCATGGCTGGCTTTCGTCATGGTCAACGCTTTCGGTTTGTCCTTAGGTTGGTTTCCTCCTGAGAAAATCATCGATCCCATGAAGTGGTTCAGACTTGATGTCACCTTAAATGAAGTGATCGTGAAACTGTTCCTAACGGCGGGAGCGGCAGGATTGGCCTATCTGGTGATCAATTGGTTGACTCGCGGTCAAACACGGTTGCGCGCTCGCCTGAGGGCAGTAGGCGGGGTGTTGATTATCATCCTGGCGGTTATCCCCTGGATGACTTCCGACTATGGACCGTTGGCTGTAGATATCCTCTACCACCTCGCCCTCCCTTTGATTACGCTTACCTTGCTCTCCTTCGGCGAGACCATGTTGGTCATGAGAGCCACGATGGTTGAAGCGATGGAGGCAGACCATGTGCCTGCTGCGCGAGCGAAAGGAGTGCGTGATTCCCAGGTACGCGACCGGCATGTAGCGCGTATAGCCATCCTCCCTGTGTTGGCTCGTTTCGTCCTGCATCTCCCCTTGGTGATCATCGGAAGTTTTATCCTCGAGCGTGTTTTTTATTGGGACGGGATGGGTCAAATTCTTATACAAGCGGCGATAGATAATGACCTTCCCGTGTTGATTGGGGTGCTTTCGGTGGTCGGCGTGGGCATCCTTCTGGCCCATATCATCTTCGACCTTCTGAACCTGTGGCTCGATCCGCGACAGCGTAAAGTCGAGGGAGCAGAAGTGGTCATTCGGGGCGAGATATAACGATGCAAGAGCGGTTGATCGATCCTCGTTTCCGCTACGAACTGGGCTGGCGAGGTTTCTTCCTCATCCACCTGCATCGCATCCAGCGAATGCTGAGAAGATGGGGCAGGCAATCGCGACTCATCCTGGAAAAGCCACTTGGGGTCATCGGTCTCGCCATCATCGCCTTCTTCGCTTTGTTAGCACTGGTACAACCGCTGTTGCTGTCAACGGTATGGGATAAGCCCACCTATGATCCTTTCTTAGGATTTGACGCTGCTATTGAGACACATCCGTCGCTCCCCTCCAGAACCCACCTGCTCGGGACCGATTACATGGGGCGTGATGTTCTAAGCCGGCTAGCCTTCGCCACTCGCACCTCCTTTGGTGTAGGTGTATTGGCCGCCCTGATAGGAACGATCGTCGCGACTGTAGTAGGTGTCGTTTCTGCGTATTACGAAGGCAGGATCAATACCGTCCTGATGACACTTGCTGACGCGTTCCTCTTGCTTCCGCCCCCGGTGGTTTTGCTTACTGTGGGGTTAATCATCGACATGAGTTGGTTTCAAGTGGGATTGATTTACGGCGTCTTTGCTGGTCTGGGCTCGCTTGCCCTCATGGTGAAGTCGCACACGTTGTCCATCAAGTCGAAGCAATACATCCATGCTGGTCGAGTAGCTGGCGGAGGGAACTGGCGGATCATTCGCGTCCATATTCTTCCCAATCTTCTCCCGCTACTGACGGTGAACATGATGTTCATCGTGACAGGCTCGGTGATGATCTAGGCGCTGATCTCGTACGTATCGGATACACAGACTCGCTTCAG
>DUEW01000175.1 GCA_011174845.1 Anaerolineae bacterium
AATCGGTTTGTCGACGGTGTAAAACAACGTGTTGTTGGCGAGATTGATGACGTCCTGGTAACGACCCGTGTAGTAATAAGCCCAATAGGGACCGGTTTGATACCACATAAGTCGGTATGGCCGTATTTCTAAATCAAGCGTTGGGTAGAGGTTAAAGGCCTCGCCGTACGCGGTAGCTGCCCCGGCGAAATCCTTGAGCGATACCAGATTGCTGCCACGATTGAACCAGGCGAAGAATTGAGCGCGACCGGTCAATGTGAAGATTTCATCGGAAGCCAATTGCGCAGCATATTCATAATTGTAGGTTTCATCCGTATGTGGGCCGAGCAATGAGAACACCTCTGATTCACGTTCGGGTGGATAGATCACAAGGTAGAGGTAATTGAAATGCCTCCAATACTCCTCGAGTTGATTGTAGGGGAGGGGTAAGTTAGGGCCACCCTGATAGGAGTCTTGGGCGGTAAAGCGTTCACGTTCGTCATCGTAACCGGTGATCAATTGATAATGACCCATCCAGTCTTTTCCTGGCACATCAAACCCCTTTTCGACCAGAACGGGGAAACCCGCAGCCAGGAAACGCTTGATCAGATCGATGTCCCCTCCTACGCGTACGACGACGTCATAAGATGTCTCTTCCTCCACGTAGGCGGCCATCTCGTAGGGCATGACGTTCTTATCATCTTGGATCGGTTTGAGGAAAGCTGCCGTGTCGCGTTGATCGCCTTCCCAACCCCAAAAAGAGAGGGCCATCGACAGGTTGGCCGGTCCGCAATTGTTGTACTTCTGGTACTCATGGCGGATGTTATCCAGCTCTACCTTGGCTGGAATGGGGGTTGGCGTGTGGGTAGGCGAGGGGGTAATCGTTGGCGTAGCGGTGTACCCTGGTGTAGATGTTAGGCTGGGTGTCCTGGTAACAGTTGGTGTGTAGGCTTTGAGGGTGGCCTCGACCATGGCGTCGATGGTCGGGTTGGGGGTGAAAACGACCTCTTCGGGTGGATTGAGGGCGTATTTAATCTCGGCTCGAAGCACGGAAATACGCCAGCCGAACCTCTCCTGCACATAGGGCAGGTTGTAAACAAACGAGGCGATTAAAACGAAGGCCAGAATCGCAATGAGAATGACCACAAGGCGCAGGGATCGAGAGCGTAACATGCGGCGATTATACCCGAGTGGGGGGATTTTCGACCTAAGGCCTCAAGCTGTGATATTCCAATGGATGACTTGCTCTCGTTCGGGACCGACGGAGATCAGACTGACCTTGAGTTCGGCGAGCTCCTCCACACGACGGATATAGCTTTGCGCCTCATGCGGAAGATCGTCCCTGTGGTGTATTTCCCAGAGATCGGATCGCCAACCAGGAAGCTCTCCGTATTCGGGGGTGAAGGGCGAGAGATCGGCCGGGCCATCAGGCAGGTCGTGGTATGTGTCTTCATTACGGCGGTAGGACAAGCAGAGCTTAAGCGGATCGAGACCGGTAAGGATGTCCAACTTGGTCAGTGCGAGTTCTGTGAAGCCATTCACCCTGACAGCGTAGCGCAGCAATATACCATCCAACCAGCCAACACGTCGGGGTCGGCCAGTGGTGGTGCCATACTCGTCCCAGGGGTTCTCGCCCGTGCCGCGCAGCTTATCAGCGGTTTCTTCGAAGACCTCAGTGGGGAATGGACCGCTCCCGACTCGTGTCTGGAAAGCTTTGGTCACCCCGATGATGCGACGCAGATGCTTCGGTCCGACACCAAGGCCTATCAGAGCGCCTGGAGTGGTTGGATAGGAACTCGTGACAAAGGGGTAAGTGCCGTGATCGAGGTCGAGCAACGTCCCTTGTGCCCCCTCAGCCAGCACCGTTTTCCCCTCCCGCAAGGCTTGATCGACAAACCCGCCCACGTCCGTGAGGTAAGGACGAAGGCGTTTGGCATACTCGCAATAGGTTCCCGCGACCTCAACGGGATCGGGAGATTCGAGGTTGTAGATTCTCTCCAGCACCTCACCCACTGCTCGGATATGCTCCTCCATCTGGATGGCGAATTCCTCAGGCTCCCGCATAGCTCCCAGGCGCAGACCGCTTCGAGCGGCTTTATCTTTGTAAGCAGGACCGATCCCGCGCCGTGTGGTGCCGAGCATCTCTCCTTTTCGGCGTGTTTCCTCGGCCCCATCGAGCGCGATATGAGCAGGGGTGAGGACATGAGCTGCGCTGGATAGTTTCAGACGATTAGGAGAGACATTGACTCCCATTGATGCCAGATCATCGATTTCCCCTAGCAGGATGGCTGGGTTGACGACCATACCTGATCCTAACAAACAGGTTGTATGGGGATGGACGATACCCGAGGGGATCAAGTGGAGCTTGAAGATCTGTTCGCCCACGGTGACTGTGTGACCGGCGTTGTCGCCGCCGCTGTAGCGGGCGACGATATCTGCCTCGGCGGCGAGCAGATCGGTGATGCGGCCTTTGCCTTCGTCGCCCCATTGGGCACCGATGATCACGTCGAGAGGCATAGGACACCTCCGTGCGGAGTATATCATGGGGGAGGGGATTGGGCGCTTGGGCATCTTGGCACCTAGGCAATAGGGTGAAAGGGCAGATTGTACTTGCTTCAAGGCTCAAAAGGGATTGGGGATTAGGTAAGGGGGATCAGGGATTGGGGATTAGGGATTAGGGTGCAGGTCTTGTTAGAGCTATAAGGATATGTCATCCTGAGCGCTCCTTTGGTTGCGTTTTATCCGAGATTTAGTTATGGCGCCCAGAATCTATCAAGCACCTGTCATCCAGAATCTGTCGCAGGATGATAGATACGTTCTTACTCTAAAAGCCAACAAATGTGAAGCGCGACCACATCCTATCTGAAGGGTGAGAATCTCCATGATGCATGATTCCAATAGCGTTTTCAAAGGTGATCGCCCGATCGTTTGATTCATGCAGCTTCCGATGAATTTTCCATTATTCAATCTCTACCAAATGACGTAGGGGCAATTCACCGTTCGGGCCGCGAACCGCCGAGAAGAACACTCGGCACTTACAGCCGGCGGCACGCCGGCCGTCTCGCACCGGCGGACCTGGGCTGTTCGCCCCGCGTAGACGTGGCTCGCGGCCCGAACGTGGTGCGAGACGGCATGAATTGCCCCTACAGCTCAGGATGTTGTATTAGCTGCGAATTGACATAGGAGTGCACGGGCAGGGAAGATCACCCAGCATCTTCGACCGTGCGCCTCAACAACGAAGAAAATTTGCCCTCAATTGATTAAATGCATTTTTTAATGTTTTCTCAGAATGTAGGGGCAGGGTTACCCTGCCCCTTACCCTACACCCCTGGCCGTGAAGGGCTTATAATGCGAATGACCGAGGTTGGATGGCTGTGTTTCAAAAGATGGGCAGAACGATCGTGATGCTCCTGCTCCTTGGCCTTATCGGGCTGGGTTTGGCTATTGTCAAGCCGGCTGGTGCGAGCCCACAGGCGAAGCCATTAGCACAACCTACCGCTTTCTTGACCCCCACTCCAGGTCCGGATGGCAGAATCGTCTATATTGTCCAGAAAGGCGACAGTCTATGGCGAATCGCGGCCATCGCCGGGATCACGGTCGAAGAATTGATGTCACGTAACGGCATTCAGCCCGGGGATTACATTACGGAAGGAATGGAGCTTGAGTTAGGGATCGCGGCACCAGCGAGACCGACGGAGGTACCGGGTGCTGAACCGACCGAGATTTCCCCCCAGTTTTCCCCTACTCCGATCTCTGG
>DUEW01000176.1 GCA_011174845.1 Anaerolineae bacterium
GATGAGGTGGAGTACTGCGGCTTTATCTCAGGTCGCGAGGTGGATAAATTTGCTATCCGAGGATTAACCCCGATACCTGGTTCGGCGATAAAGACGCCGATCATCGCCGAGTGCCCGATCAACATTGAGTGCCGGGTGAGTCATCATCTTCCATTGGGAAGCCATGACCTGTTTATCGGAGAGGTGGTGGCGGTGCAGATCAGCTCAGAGGTGCTGGATGAAAAGGGTCGAGTGGATGACAGAAAAAATAAACCAATCCTCTTCACCGCCAACGAATACTGGGGGTTGGGTGAGCTACTAGGATCGTACGGGTTCAAAAAAACAGGTTAGCGACCAATAAACGTGAACCTACCACAAGAAGTCCTGACTGAAGAAACGCGCCAGATCGTAAGCCGGTTGCTTCGCGACAATCAAGTCGTAGGTGTGATAGGCTTGCGCACCGAACACAATCACACCGGTCCGCACCTCTTCACATCGGCAGATGATCTTAAAGAATTGACCTTAGAACCCCGCTACCCTCTGGCTACCATCTGTCAGGCGATTCTCTCCAGCCTCTCACAGGGTAAATTAGGCGTGATCGTAAGAGGTTGCGACGAACGAGCGTTGATCGAGATGGCCAAGTTGACCAATATCGAGATGGAGCGGCTCGTGCTCATCGGATTGTCTTGTTCGGAAGAATTGGCGCGTCAATGTCGATGTAGACGACCTTACCCCAGCCACATCGACGTCGGTGAGATCGTGGAAGGGGTCTCGCCCCTGGAAGATACGCAAGTTCGGAGATTGCTGGAGCAGAATGTAGAGGAGCGACTGGCATTTTGGCAACAGGAGTTTGCCCGCTGCATCAAGTGCTACGGTTGCCGAAACATCTGCCCTGTTTGTATCTGCACAGAGTGTGTCTTGAAGGAAGAATGTTGGGTGGAACGAGGCCAGATCCCTCCCGAATTACAGTTCCATCTTATCCGAGCTTACCACATCGCTGACAAATGCGTCGGCTGCGGCGCATGCGTGGCTGCCTGTCCGATGGAGATCCCCATGACAACGTTTTACACATTGGTGCAAGAGAAGCTCAGGGAACTCTTCGACTACGAGCCTGGGCTGGACACAAAGCAGAAGTCACCTATAACGACGACCCTGGAGGAGACGCCGCTCCGTGAACTATAAAACGGTCCTGACCGTCTGTCCTTATTGCGGCTGCGGGTGCGGTATGTATCTGCCAGTTCTCGATGGCCAACTGGGGCAACCCATCCCTGATAAGACTCATCCCCTCAGCGAGGGTCGGCTATGCATAAAAGGCTGGGCTGCTAGCGAACATGTTGTCAGCCCGGATCGCTTGACCCAACCCCTGGTGAGAACTGGAGATGATCTGAAGCAAGCGACCTGGGACGAAGCCCTCGACCTTGTCGCTTCTCGGTTGATGACCCTCCGTGATCGTCACGGTCCTGACAGCCTGGCCTTTCTTTGTTCAGCCAAATGCACCAACGAAGAGAACTACCTGCTCCAGAAGTTCGCCCGGACAACGGTCGGTACAAATAACGTCGATCACTGCGCTCGCCTTTGACACTCCCCCACCGTGGCCGGTCTGGTCACAGCGTTTGGCAGCGGGGCAATGACCAACTCGGTTCCAGAGATCGAGGAGGCCGACTGCATCCTGGTCACCGGATCTAATACAAGTGAGAACCATCCTCTCATCGGCGCCCGAATTCTCCGGGCTCAGCGGAAAGGGGCCAAGCTGGTCGTGGTGGACCCCAGGCACATACATCTGGCTCAGTTCGCCGATATCTATGCTCGATCCCGACCAGGCACTGACGTTGCTTGGGTAAACGGGCTGATGCACATCATCCTCACGGAAGGCTGGGAGGATCGCGAATTCATCGCCGCACGCACCGATGGCTTTGAGCGATTGAAGGAGAAAGTAGCCGAGTACTCACCCGAGAGAGTTGAAGCGATCACTGGCATTAAGCAGGGACAACTGAGGGAGATTGCCCGTCTGTATGCTGGAGCAGAACGGGCATCGATCGTCTACGCGATGGGCATCACCCAGCATACTACCGGCACAGACAACGTGCTCTCGTTGGCCAACTTAGCGATGCTGACAGGAAATGTGGGTAAACGGGGCACAGGGGTCAATCCGCTGCGGGGACAGAATAACGTTCAGGGCGCATGCGACGTAGGAGGACTGCCGAACGTCTTCCCCGGCTACCAACAGGTGACGGATCCTAAGGTGCGGGAGAAATTCGAGCAGGCCTGGGAGATCAAACCGGAATTCAAAGGTCTCCCGCAGGAGCCAGGTTTAACGTTGGTCGAAATGATGAACGCCTGCGCCGAGGGTACATTAAAGAGCATGTTCATCCTGGCTGAGAACCCCGTGCTCTCCGATCCCGATGTCAATCATGTACGCGAGGCGTTACAAAATTTAAAATTCCTGGTCGTGCAGGATATCTTTCTCACAGAGACTGCCGAGTTGGCCGATGTGGTCCTCCCAGGCAGCAGTTTCGCTGAGCGCGATGGAACGGTGACCTCCACCGATCGTAGCGTACAGCGTATGCGGAAAGCTGTCGAGCCGCCAGGCGGTGCTCTGCCCGATTGGGAGATCATCTGTCAGGTAGCGAAGCGATGTGGGGGCAATGGTTTCGAGTACGATTCTCCGGAGGAAGTGTTCGCCGAGATGGCACATTTAACCCCCATCTACGGTGGCATCAATTATTCGCGACTGGAGAATGAGTGGTTGCGTTGGCCGTGTAGCTCGCCCGAGGATCTTGGAACTGAATTCTTGCACCATGATCAATTCGCTAAAGGACGGGGACTCTTCACAGCGGTGGAATACAGAGAACCGGTAGAATTGCCAGATGAACAGTACCCGTTCATGCTTACCACTGGTAGGCAAATCTTCCATTACCACACGGGCACCATGACACGGCGCTCACCCAGCCTCGCCCGGGAAGTGGAGCAGGGCTTTATCGAGCTTAGCCCTTATGATGCACTACAGTTGGGCGTGCAGGATGGCGAAAAGGTGACGGTTGCCTCCCGGAGAGGGGTGATCGAGATCAAAGTCAAAGTGACATCCACCGTATCCAGAGGATTGGTGTTTATTCCATTTCATTTTGCTGAAAGTGCAGCGAATGTGCTCACTCACCGGGCGCTGGACCCCGTGGCCAAGATCCCGGAGTTTAAGGTTTGCGCTGTTTCGGTCAGCAGAGGTCCGCAGCCGGATGTCAGATGTGATTGAGAGTCTCGCGAGCAAATACGGGCTCTATCTTTGCGTGGAATGTGGCAAATGCGTCGCGATCTGCCCCATGGGAGAGATTTATACCCACGTTTCATACGAGATCTCACCCCGCGGGATCATCGAAAGGATACTGCTGGATCCTGAAATCCCAGAGGATGATTGTTTGTGGTTCTGCCTGACCTGTGATTTATGTACCAATTTATGCCCTGCGGGTGTGCGCTTTCGTGATTTCGTTGAAGTGGCTCGCCAAGTAGCCATTAAGAATGGTATCACGGAGTACAGTTCATTTTGTGACGGGTGTGGCACCTACCTCTATCCCGAACACATCCTAGGGTACCTAAAACAAGAGTTGGGGGAAACCGCCGAGGAGCTCCTGACGCTCTGCCCCAGGTGTCGACGTTACGATTTCGGGGAAAAGCTAAAAGCGCAGATTCCGGGAAAGCGAAAGGTAGGCTCTCTCGAGGTGGAGACGGGAGACAGCCGGTGAAGGTACATCTAAAAATCTTCCTCCCCACATTGCCCGAGGCGATAGGTGATAACGAATTGGAGGTCGAGTTTGCGGGATCAACGGTCAATGATCTGATTGCATCCTTGGTCGAGCGGTATGGTCGGAAAGCCAAGGAAGCACTTTACGATGAGCAGGGTCAGTTCGATCCATTGATCCAGGTGTTGCTCAACGGAGAGGTGTGGGTGACCCGCGACCAGCTTGATACAACCCTGCAAGACGGTGATGACCTTATATTTATGATGATGATGGCGGGAGGGTGACCTCGCAAGCTTACGTGTTTTCATCTGACCGTAGGTTGTGGAAGAATGCGCTTCATTTGTCCAATATAAAATTAGATAAAACCCCGTCGTCTCACATCGACGGGGTTAATTTGTCAGGAAATCAGGTACCCGAGGGGATGCTAGAAGAAACTCAATCCCATGTGACGTTAGAATCTAGAAGCTAACACCTTGGCCGATAGAGCCAACCCACCTGTAATCCCAAGGCCGGCAGCGACAACCAAGTTGCCATATAAGATGATCGCCATTGGCGTGGCGATGATAATCGTAAACATCGAGATCCCAGTAGCGGCTTCAAGCGGGCTGGGTGCCACGAGGGCTGCCATCAAGCCCAAAGGCGCAAACAACAGATAGCCCACATGAATCATGCCTCTACCAAGCGGTGAATTTAGCCCTGAATAGGCAGCTATAAATAGACACCCACTTAGAATGCCTGCCAAGAATAGACCGATCACCTCGGCTACCAATGTCGCACCAGAAGGCAAGTATCCAAAATGGAGTGCCATCAGACCAAGCCCTAGGAACGGCCAGGTAAGCCCAATGAGCAAGATAAACAATTTGCGAACGTTCATCATACCCTCCCGGCAAGCGCTGTTGCTTACGTCATTCACTTGCAGGTCAGCGATTTCTTGCATTGTGCCACGAATCCAACCCCCAGAGGACGATTTGCAAGTTCACTGTAAGCCGGTAGCTGGGAGCTTGAGGCCACCGCATGTAAGTTACTATGCCCATGCTATAATCGCCCTCAAACGTGAAAATCAACTTGGAGGCCCAGATGTTCGATCGGGAGAAGCTTGAAACACTACGACTTGCGTTAGAGGAGTGGGAAAGGGATACGCTCAACGAAATCCTAGATCGCGTGCCAGAGCGTCGGGAGCAATTTATCACTACCTCCTCTGAGCCGATCAATCGCCTTTACACTCCTTTAGACATCACAGGCATGGATTTCTTGCGGGATCTGGGCCTACCAGGAGAATATCCCTTCACACGAGGTGTTCACCCAACACTTTACCGCGGAAAACCATGGACGATGCGAATGTTCGCTGGGTTCGGTACCGCCGAGGAGACCAATCAACGTTTCCGTTACTTGCTCGACCAAGGTCAAACCGGTTTATCCACTGCATTCGATCTACCGACATTGATGGGTTACGACACCGACGCGCCGGAGGCGCTCGGAGAGTTCGGTAAATGTGGTGTAGCGATCTCCTCACTGAAAGATATGGAAATCCTATTCCATGACATTCCACTCGATCAAGTCTCTACCAGCATGACGATTAATTCCCCAGCGGCCGTGATCTGGGCAATGTACATTGCAGCGGCCGAAAAACAGGGCGTTCGTCAGGAACAACTCCGAGGCACGATCCAAAATGACATTCTCAAAGAGTACATCGCTCAAAAGGAATACATCTTCCCGCCTAAACCCTCGATGCGCTTGGTGATCGATACCTTCGAATACGGCAGCAATCACTTACCATTGTGGAACACGATTTCGATCTCGGGGTATCACATTCGAGAGGCGGGTTCAACCGCAGCCCAGGAACTGGCTTTTACACTGGCGGATGGGATGGAATATGTGCAATGGGCGGTGGATCGCGGCTTGGAGATTGACAACTTCGCTCCTCGTTTATCTTTTTTCTTCAACGCCCATAATGACTTCTTCGAAGAGATCGCCAAGTATCGTGCCGCTCGTAGAATCTGGGCTCAAGAGATGCGGAACACCTTCGCTGCTAAAAACCAACGCTCTTGGCTGATGCGCTTTCACACCCAAACCGCCGGTGTTAGTCTGACCGCTCAACAACCAGAGATCAATATCGTGCGTGTTGCCATTCAGGCACTGGCAGCAGTTTTGGGGGGCACCCAATCGCTTCACACCAACTCGATGGACGAAGCGTTGGCTCTTCCCTCCGAATACGCCGCTACGATCGCCCTTCGCACTCAACAATTCCTACTTGAGGAATCAGGTGTAGCAAATACCATCGATCCACTTGGAGGATCGTTTTTTATTGAAGCGATGACCGACCGAATGGAAATTCAAGCGAGAGAGTACTTCCGTCGGATCGACGAGTTAGGTGGTGTACTTCCTGCGCTCGAGGTCGGTTTTTTCCAGCGGGAGATCCACGAGGCAGCCTATCGTTACCAGCGCGAGATCGACCAGGGGCAGCGTAATATCGTCGCTGTGAATGCTTACCTCGACGATGCACCCTTAAAGATCCCACTCTTGGAGTTGGATCCGGAGGGTTATAAGCGTCAAGTTGAGCGCTTGGAGGAGCTTCGTCGCACTCGTGATAACGGTGCAGTCGGCCAAAAGCTCGATCGGTTACGCATCGCTTGCCAAGGCACAGAAAATACGATGCCGTTCATCCTCGAAGCCGTTCACGCTTATGCCACATTAGGAGAAATCATTGATGTGATGAGGGAGGTCTTCGGCACCTACGAAGAACCAAGTTGGATGTGAACATCCATTTCGTTGTTTTCATGTAAAAACCCCTATGAAGATGCTCTTGAGTTTGGTACATCATTGGGGTTCTTGCCTAGATCTTGTCCGAAATTTACCGAAGGTGCACTCAGGATGACATTCTCAGAAAATGTCATCCTGAGTGAAACCCTTCAACGGATCCGTACGTCCCGAGCGAAGCCGAGGGGCTCAGACCAGGCTCCGTGAAGTGAAGGATCTCGTTTTCCGACTTGAAGAACCTCTTTCTCCCACCAACCAGATTCTTCTCCCCTAGCGCCGTTGAGAATGACATCTTCAGGTGTGATCTCATGACTGAAGAAAGAGATACAAAGGATAAGATCATTCACCTCGTCAAGATGATGGAACAAAGAGCGCTTACCTGAGATCTATATGATACGTTTACCCAAACGGACCTAAGCAGAGCATGGATCTTAAACTGACACAGGAGGCATTTCGAAGGTTGCCTCAGGATTCTCCCCCACCGGCGATAATTCCCCCCAATCTTTCGCTCCAAAGTAATGCACCGCGGTCTTGAGCAACATCCGAGTGTGGATGAGGAAATAATTCCGGACGACGGGGTCCAACTCTTTCAGAAAGGATTCAATATCCACTTGTAGGTCATCCATCGGGCGACGGATATAAATTCTCAACCAATCGATGGCATTTTGACGATACGGTTCCTCTAATGAGCCGATCCAATCCACCATCTCCGTAGCTTCCCTCTTACAGCTTCCCATCATATTTAATCCCTCCTATCCAGCAGCGATCCACTTACACTAACGGTACGATGAAAGGGATGCAAGCTTCAGGCCATAAGCACAAGGAGGCAAGCTTGCAGTCCTTCAGATAGAACGTACAAAATCCTTGATGAAGCCGTCTTATTTCGGTTAAGATTGAGGAGAATGCGAGCGAATGGAATAGTAAAATAGATCAGGTATATTTCCAGGAGGCGAAGCCATGGTGGGTACTAAAAAGACAAAAGGCGTGATCGCAATCCTCACTGGTGGTGGGGATGTCCCTGGGCTCAATCCTGCGATCCGGGCAGTGACCATACGAGCCCTTCATGAAGGCTATCAGGTTATCGGCTTTCGCCGCGGTTGGGCGGGTCCCGTCGGCTTTATCCACGAGAAAAATGCCGATAATAGTAAATGCTTCCAAGTGCTGACCGAAGAGATCGTCAATAAAGCAGGCAGAACTGGCGGAACTTTTTTGCACACCTCACGCACAAACCCTACACGAATAGCCAAGGCTGACGTTCCTGAGCATCTGAGAGAACAATATAACGAAGAAGTGAACGATCTAACACCGGAGGTCATCAAAACATTGGACCATTTGGGGGTGGACTATCTCATCCCGATTGGAGGAGACGACACGCTGAGTTATGCGGTGCGTTTGTATCAGGAAGGCATAAAAGTGGTCGCCATCCCTAAGACGATGGACAACGATGTGCCCGGAACAGATTATTGCATCGGATTCAGCACCTGCGTGACCAGGACGATCGAGATGACGAACCGTTTGCGAACCACAGCAGGCTCTCATGAAAGAATCATGGTCGTTGAGGTGTTTGGTCGGTATGCTGGCTTCACCGCGATGCTCCCCACAATGGCAGGCGCAGCGAATCGATGCGTCATCCCGGAATATGAATTCGACATCGATGATCTTACCAGGCTTCTGGTCAACGACCGCTGTCTAAACCCAAGCAAATATTCCGTGGTGCTCGTCTCGGAAGGCGCGATGTTCAAAGGTGGAGAGATGATCTTCCAGGACACCCTTAAAGATGCCTATGGGCATATGAAGCTTGGGGGCATCGGTGACTTAGTTTCAGTGAAAATCAAAGAACTTTCGCCGAAATATAACAACGGCATACCGGTTAACACCATCACCCAAAAACTTGGGTATCTGGTACGGGGAGGCGATCCCGATGCCATTGATTCGATTGTGCCAATGGCTTACGGGAATCTCGCCCTAGACTTGGTCCTCGCAGGGATCCACGGCCGGCTCGTCGTGCTCAAGAACGGACGATATGACAATGTCCCTATTGATGTCGTCATCAGTTCAGCCAAAATTGTAAATATAGAGAAACATTACAATAGAGAGCGATTGCGCCCACAATACAAGAGCTTCGCGATGAAGCCACTCTTTCTCATGACCAGCGAACTGGACTGATCTCGGGACGGGTAATCACGGTGAGCACCTTCGAGCCATGTTACTTGGCTTTACATCGAACAGGTGAATTAGCCCACAGGGCAGAGCTTGCTCGTCAACACGAGAAGACCTGTGATCTTTGTGCCCGCTATTGCCGCGTCGATCGATCTGAGCGTCACGGAGCTTGCCGCATTGGAACGAAAGCATGGGTTGCTTCTTACGGCCCCCATCACGGCGAAGAAGAACCTCTGCGTGGCTGGCGTGGATCTGGAACGATCTTTTTCACATGGTGTAATCTTCGTTGCCAATACTGCCAAAATCATGATATCAGTCAAGGACGCGCGGGACGCGAGGTTGAATCCGAGGAATTGGCAGCCATCATGCTCACTCTTCAAGAATCTGGTTGCCACAATATCAACCTCGTTTCTCCTTCCCATGTCGTAGCGGAGATCCTTGAAGCTCTCGTCATCGCTGTTGATCATGGTTTACGCTTACCTCTGGTGTACAACACTGGAGGTTATGACTCACCAGAGGCTCTCACATTGCTTGACGGCGTGGTCGACATCTACATGCCGGACATGAAATACAGCGACCGCTTGGTCGCCAGAAGGCTCTCGAAAATCGGCAACTATCCAGAGGCCAACCAAACCGCGATCCGTGAGATGCACCGCCAAGTGGGAGATCTAAAGCTGGACTCGCGAGGCGTAGCTCAACGAGGTCTCTTGGTGCGTCATTTGATCCTTCCAGAAGGATTGGCAGGTACTGATGAGATCGTCCGTTTCCTAGCTGAAGAAATTTCCACCAACACTTACTTGAATTTAATGGATCAATATCGCCCTTGCTTCAAAGCTCATGAGTACCCTCCACTTAACCGCAGGCTAACATCCGATGAGTACTCGGAGGCTCTCAAGATGGCTCAGGATGCCGGATTGAACCGTCTAGATGAGCGTCGCAAGGCGTTCTTTCTGGCATGGTAGGCCCCTTTCCTTCTTCATTGACAAACTGATATTCAGCTTCCTTAGGAATTTTTGTCCACATCGTTAATCCAACAATAGATGGTTGATGTGGGTCTTGACCTCCCCACGCTTCAATCGATAGCTTGGTGGATTGAGGAAATGAGCACAAGGGACGCGGAAACAGATTTATACTTCTGCCAAGCGTAGAATTCGCTGAGGGCTGTAAACCCATGTTATTCTGAGCGCCGTTAAGCGCAAAGAATCCCTGTGATTCAATGGCTTCAAAGGCTTCATTATAGGGATCCTTCGCGGAGCCTGTCCTGAGCGCAGCCGAAGGGCTCAGGATGACATAAGAAACACCATACTCTCTTAATGTCCTTCTGAGCGCCGTTAGGCGCGAAGAATCTCGTTGTTAGGAGAAGTAAGTAGCTCAAGACGAAAAACGAGATCCTTCGCTTCACGGAGCCTGGCCTGAGCCCCTCGGCTTCGCTCGTGACCTACGGCTCCGTCGAAGGGTTTCGCTCAGAATGAGATAAAGATTCCCCGCAGAAGTAGGGACGACTGGCCAGCTGTGTCGTGAGCTAAGTCGAACGATCACCCCTACAATGGTATAAGGTGTCCTTCTGAAGGCCCCATTGAGAACTCTTCGGCAAGCCACCTTCGACGAACTCAGGACAGGCAGGACGCGGCCTGAGGGAAACCAAAGGGTCCCTCAATTAACGCAAAAGAAATGATCATCCTTGAACATCCTCACACACGAAAAACCCCTGTGTTTCAGCTGGTTCGTGAGCCTCCACACAGGGATCCCTTGCTTCGCTACAATGACAGGAAAAAAGTATGAAACGATTATTCTCCTTGGTGACCAGACACAATCAATCTACTTAGATGATCGCTTCGCCGATTGAAACTACTGATCAAGATGATGACTCAGCGTGCAAGGATCTTCGCCATCTCATAGAATTCAAGGTTAGGTTCTCGTGACTGCGCCACTACCTGCTCCAGTGGAATCGTCACGATCTCTCGACCTTGAAGACCGACCATCACATCGCTCGTGCCTTTGAGAAGCGCCTCTACAGCTTCAACTCCCATCCGTGTCGCCAACATACGATCAAAAGCGGATGGACTCCCTCCACGTGGAACATGTCCCAGGATGGTCCCCCTTGTCTCAAAACCCACTTCACGAGTATTGAGGTGGTCTTCTACCTCTTTTACACTGAACTTAGCTCCCTCGCCAACGATGATGATGGCATGCGTCTTCCCTCGAGCGTACGCATCCTCGACCGCATCACCCACCTGCTCCAATGGCATCTCAACTTCTGGAATCAGTATCACCTCAGCACCACAAACGACGCCCACCAGCAACGCCAGGTAACCACATCGCCTCCCCATGGTCTCTACCAGGAATGCGCGTTGGTGTGAGGAAGCCGTGTCACGTAGTTTATCAACCGCCTCCATGATCGTATTCAGCGCCGTGTCCACGCCGAGAGACATGTCCGTCCCCCAAATATCGTTGTCGATCGAAGCGGGTACACCAACGACCGGAACCCCCCACCCGGCTAGCGCATGGGCGCCCTTCATCGAACCGTCCCCCCCGATCACGATCAGCCCCTCAATTCCCGCCTCGTTCAGTTCCCGCAACGCCTGTCGTTGACCCTTACGCTCGAGGAATTCCGGACAGCGCGCCGTTCGTAGAAATGTTCCACCGCGCTGTAAGATCCCGCCTACATCTCTCGCCCTCAAGGATTCCATCTCTCCACGGATCAGGCCGTCAAAACCCTCCTGAATGCCTATGACTTCCATCCCTTGCGAAATGGCCATACGTACGACCGCTCGAATACAAGGGTTAATGCCGGGTGCATCGCCACCCGAGGTTAGCACGCCGATCGTACGATATTTCATTGAAGCCTCAGAGGTTCTACGCTGATCGATCCCTCACCCAATAACGCACGGAGCTGGGTATACAAATCGGGGCAATACCCGGTTGTCGAGCTGGGGAACTCCAAATGATAGCGGCGCGAGGTTTCATACACATGGAACACAAAACGGTCATTACCCGGATAGGAAGTCAATAGACCGTGCACACGACGCATACGCAACGCGTCACGCCTTCGGTCACCGGTTGACTTCAAGATGATCGTCACCATTTGCGGATCACCTCGCTCTGTACGATCCGCTTCCAGTGACACAAATGATGTGTACGAAATAGATTCGGTCGAGGCGGCTGTTTGGAGACGTGCGTCCGGCTCTGTGACTTGAGGAACGACCTTCGATTCTGTGACCCAAGTTTCACCCCCGGCAGGTGATTGTGGAACGGACTGCGACTCTTCAGGTTCCGACTCAGATCGGATATCCATGGGAGGAGGTGGTTCATCCATCGTCTGAGCCATCGTTGCTTCAACTGGTATGTCATCCCATACATCCATCTCGGGGACTTGTTGTGGATCATAAAAATCAACATCGAGTGAAATCGGTTGTGGCTCTTGCACCAGTTCATCGGGAATATCTTCAAGTGGCGGCGATCCCATATCATGAGCTTCTTGGAGCGGTTTAATGTTAACCAAATCGGCGCTGATCATGTCTACCAAGATCTTAGGATCACCACGTTCACTATCGACCTTACCCTTTACCAGCACAATCATGCCTGACTGCAGCCACTTTGAGACATCTCTCCAAACCCTGTTGAAGACCACCAAGTCAACCATCCCTTGCAAGTCCTCGATGGTCACAAAGCCCATGGCCTTTCCTGTACGCGTCTGATAAGGTCGAACATTACAAACCTCCCCCGCCACGCAAGCTTGTTGGCCATGTTCTGCATCCCTCAGTTCAGCACTGAAATGAGTAACAACACTTGCCAGATTTTCCATGTGAGGCGTAAGAGGGTGGTCCGAGACATAGACCCCAAGCAATTCTTTTTCCCAACTGAGTTGCCGACGTCGCGGAACCTCAGAAGGTCCAGTAGATAGAATCAGGCTATCTGTGAGACCAGTCTTGCCGCCGAAGAATGACATTTGACCGATCTCAATTGCCCGGAAATGCGCTGAGGAGAGGCTGAGTACACGCTCGAGCGAATCCAACACAGCGATGCGTGACGCTAGACAATCGAGCGCACCTACCCGAACTAAACTCTCGAGCGCTCGCTTACCCACTTGTCTCAAATCCACCCTACGTGCGAAGTTCGCCAAGCTTTCGAAGGGCCCGCCTTCACGCCTTGCAGCTAAAATTACCTCGACCGCGCTATCCCCGACGTTCTTTACCGCGCTCAAACCAAAACGAATCGCCGGCGGGAGACCATCCCGATCCTCAATCATGAAGTCAAGGCCACTGGCATTAATTTCCGGTGGGAGCACATCGAAGCCCATTCGCCGACAATCAGCGATGTAGAGAGCAACCTTATCTGTGTCGTGCTTGAATACCGAGAGCGTCGCTGTCATGAACTCGATGGGATAATGGGCTTTGAGGTAAGCAGTTTGCACCGCAATCACGCCGTAGTCCGCGGCATGGGCTTTGTTAAAGCCGTAGCGGGCGAAATTCTCCCAATCATCAAAGATGCTGCCAGCGATCTGATGTCCGATATCACGTTCTGTTGCGCCCTGGATGAAATTTGCGCGGTGTTTCTTCAGTGCTTTGGCCTTCTTTTTTGCGATCGCTTTCCGGAGGTCGTCAGCTTCTGAGGGGGTGTAGCCAGCGAGATCCATCGCGGCAGACATGATTTGTTCTTGATAGACCGGGATGCCAAAGGTTTCCTTGAAGATTTGTTCAAGGGCCGGGTGACGATATTCAACCTGCTCCCTGTCATGCATGCGGTTAATGTAGGTTGGTATAAATTCCAACGGTCCAGGTCGATAGAGAGCTACCATGGCTACCACATTAGCCAACTCACGCGGTTTCATATCCATCAAATAGCGACGTATCCCGGCACCTTCTACCTGGAAGACGCCCAACACCTCACCACGCCCTAATAATTTATAGGTTTCTGCATCATCCAGCGGGATCGAGTGTATGTCGAGTTCAACACTATGCCGCTCGTGAATTAGATCACAAGCCCGAGCCATCACCGTCAGCGTCGAAAGTCCCAGGAAGTCGACCTTAAGTAATCCGAGTGAGTCGAGCACGTTCAGGTCAAATTGTGTCACAGATCCGATGGGGGTTTCATCGGAGTTACCCCCCGTAGGGCGATGGAGCGGGATATATTCAATGATCGGTTTGTCGGTGATGATCACCCCTGCAGCATGCGTTCCAGCATTTCGTGCCACCCCCTCTAATTGTGTGGCGGTATCAATGAGCTCCCGTATGTAAGGGATCTCTTCATAAACCTCTCGCAACGAAGTAACACGCTCCATTGCTTCCTGTATGCTGATCGGTTTACCTGGGATCGCAGGAATCATCTTCGCCACTCGGTCGACTTCAGGGAGCGGGATGTCTAACACCCTTCCAACATCACGAATAGCGGCTCGAGCACCCAAGGTTCCAAAAGTGATGATTTGGGCTACTTTGTCACGACCATATTTGTCGGCCGTATATTCAAGCAGTTTACACCGTAAATCATCTTGGAAATCGAGGTCGATATCGGGCATGGAGACCCGACCTGGGTTTAGAAAACGCTCAAAGATCAAGCCATGCTCAATCGGATCGACGAGCGTGATTTCAAGACAGTAGGCTACGATCGAACCGGCCGCAGAGCCGCGCGCGTTATACCAAATACCTTGTTCCCGGGAGAAACGGCATAAATCCCACACGATGAGAAAGTAAGCGTTGAAGCCCATCTGGTTGATGATGCCCAATTCATAGTCAAGACGTTCTTGCAGAACTGGATCCTTCGCCCTAGAGCCATAGCGTTTAATCAATCCATCTTCACACAGCCTGTGTAGATATGTCGCAGAAGTATAGCCTTCAGGTACATCGAAATTCGGAAGACGATAGCCCTTGAAATCGAGGTCTACCTCACACCGATCAGCGATCCATAGTGTGTTTTTTAAAGCCTCAGGAACATCCCCAAACAGCTCTTCCATCTCTTCCGGCGTTCGAAGGTAATACGATGGATCGGTCATCCTCATTCGATCAGGATCCGACCGTACGGTACCCGTTTGAATGCATAGTAGGATGTCTTGGAGTTCTGCATCTTTCGGATAAACATAATGGACATCATTGGTGGCGACCAAATGCCCTTGATAGCGTTTGGCCAACTCAATGAGGCCTTTGTTCACATCCGGCAGTTCGGGGATATCGTGATGCTGTAATTCAAAGAAGAAGCGATCGCGTCCAAAGATCTCGATATACCAATCGACCAATTGCTGTGCATTTTTGGACCTGCCCTCCTGCAAGGCGCGGGGGACCTCACCGGAGAGGCAACCAGTTGTGGTGATTAAACCTTCGCTGTGTGACGCGAGAAACTCATGGTCGATGCGCGGACGATAGTAGAAACCATCAAGCTGAGCAGCGCTGGCTATCTTTAGCAGATTACGGTAGCCGATGTCATTTTCAGCCAGAAGCAAGAGGTGAAAGGTTCGAGAATCGAGTCTTGGATCTCGATCCTGCATTCCACGCGTTGCCAAATAGGTTTCCATTCCGATGATCGGTTTAACACCAGCTTGCTTGGCGGTTCGATAGAAGCCTATTACGCCATACATCGCGCCATGGTCGGTGAGAGCGATGGCCGGCATGCCAAGCTCCACTGTCCGGTCGATCAACTTGGGAATACGGCAAAGGCCATCCAGTAGGGAGTATTCTGAATGTACGTGAAGGTGAACGAAAGACATCCGCGACCCGCCGGTTGGGACTCACTTCCTTCAAAAGAGGTTGGCAGGCATTATAGCCCCGCTTAAAGGGCCGCGCCAGGTTTCAGACTGAATAACTGGAAATTTTAAGATTTCACGCCTAACTCATGCAAGATCATTCCTTTCGAGCAAAGATAAATAAAACAGGGGTGACGCGTACGTCACCCCTTTAGAAGACACCCCCAAGATCACACTGCATTTGAGAAGCACAAGCAAAGTTCTACATACCAGCTACTGAGCGCCTCTGGATTAGCTCTGCTCCTCCGGTTCATCAGTCGGTGGGACCTCGACGATCGATTTCTCTTCAGTAGGAACTGCTGCAGCGGATATCACGTAGGTCTGTGTTCCGAAACGCGATAGGACCACACCTCCAAGCCCAATCGCACTCACCAGGAATGGCGCTAGCCAACCTACACAGGGGATGAAATTGATCCCGTTCACGACTAAACTGAGGACCAAGGCACCCAAACCTGCCATGACAACGGGTTGATACTCCTGGTTGAGTGCAATCGCTAAGCGCTTGCCGATCTCTAATCCTAAGGCGATCCAGCCAAAAACAACAGCCACAACCAGTATGATCACACCGATGATGCTCACTGGAATGAGGCATATCGTAATCATCAACAGGAGTAGCAAGATCGGAGCGACGACGATCGTTAATAGGCCTATCCCTCCCGTGGCGATGGGTTGGCCGATCACCGTCGAGGCTACACGACTGGTGGGCTTGGGCCAGAAAATCACCCCGAGCACTGCCAGTGCCGCAAGCATGAAGCTCTGAAATAGGTACCCTATCACACGTGCTTGGATTGAGACCCAGGCGCCAGGAAAACCGCGAAAGGTCTTCGCGAAATCGAAGTTGAAGTTGTCAACATTGAAGGGGAATACAAGACCTTCTCCCTCGTAAAAGTCACCCTCGATGCGCGCTGTGCCTTTTGAGACATTGCCACCTATTTCCCATACATCACCGCGTACCACCGCGCTTGATCCGAGGGTGGCGTTGCCCCCAACTACGACAAGATCACCATCGATCTCACCATTAGCGTCAAGGTTACCGCCAATGATTGCCACGGAGCCCTCAACCGTAGATCCCTGCTGCAAGACAACTGCTCCCCCCAAGACCGCCAGATCACCATCCAGCGTTTCTCCACTGCGCAGCGTGAAGCTCCCCCCTAACACGACCCTGCTGTCGTATAGGCCACCCGCGAAGGCAGTCACCGGCAGGGCAAGGGCAAGGATCAGGATCAAAGTTGCTAGAACTGCTATACGTTTCATGACATTACTCCTTTCGAATCCTTCGATATCTAAATCGATTAATTGAGACAACCCAGAGGGTTGCCAAGCCTGCAAGACTAAGTGGCAGAGAAACTCGGTAAACCAACGGAATGCTATCTATGGATGCATCAAGCAGAATGCCCATAATCATTCGAAACAGGTGTAAATTAGCGACCAAATTAGCGACCTTACTTCCCCACACCATGAGGGTGGGAATTGCGGGTTGAAATAACGGCAGCAACTCAGTTCCAAAGAGGAATGCCAAGCCCACCAACCCTAACGCGGTGGTAAACAACACCGCGCTCATTTGACGTTGATGAGTCCGACGACGGTGGTCAGCTAAGCGAGATCTCCAACGCTGAGTGAAACCCGGTAAAGGCGCAACCAGCGAAGCCGAAAGGATCTGATCCTCGATGTTCGTCCAAGCGTTAGCTAAGGCACGACAATTATCGCAGGTCGTCAGATGATCTTCGAGATCACGGGCTTCATCACTCGAGAGAGTCTTCCGCTCAAAGAGCCAAAATTCATAAGGCTGATGCTTCATCACATCTCCCAGATGCCCCCACTGCCACACTCTTACGGACCATCCATTGTTCGGCGAGGTACCGCCGAGATCGATGGAGACGGCTTTTTACTGCAGAGACAGAAATCGATAAACATTGCGCAATTTCTTCATAGGAAAGGTCGTACCAATAGCGCAGGATCAACGCTACCCGATCTTGATCCCCAAGGTGCTCCAAGATCTCCCTGACAGTTTCTTGCTCCTCTTTTACTGTGAGCGCCGCTTCTGGCCCCGGTGTGTCATCTGATTTTTGCTGCCATGGCAGCAGCTCATCAAGCGATTGGATCGGATACCTCCTTCGACGCAATCGATCGATGCAGTGATGGGATGCAATGGATAACAACCATGTTGCGAAACGGCGTTTGGGATCGTAGCGGCTCAATCCACGGTATGCTCTCAAGAAGGTCTCCTGCGCCGCATCTTCGGCTTCCGATGGGTTACCTAACATTCGGTAACACAAGTTGAAAACAGGCACTTGGTAAACCTCTACCAGCTTGGCGAACGCGTCGTCGTCGCCCTGCTTAGCACGGTGTATCCATTCACTGTCGTTAGCGCGTTCACCCATGCTTTCTGGCTGCCTTTTGATTTGTTTCTATCCATCTATACGTAAAATGAGCAATTGGGTTGCACGTATTTTCGCCACAATCCGTGCCACTATCCAATACAATGATTAAACATCAAGAATGGCGATCATGTCGCCCCACATTGTAGGCTTCCCTCGACCATTCTTTCCTCAACACGATCACTCCGAAGATCATCCATATTTAAAAACCGACGCGGGTCTTGGTAGGAGCCAATGTGACTGGACCGCACTCTTTTACTGCGGCAAGAAAAGCTTTGCATAATTGTGGGACTTTCGGTCTTTTGCCTTCGAAATGTGCCTCGATGGAAAAGCAACCACAGGAGTGCCGTTGATTCCGATTGGCGAAACAGCAACCACACTATGGGCACATCCATGATGGTCGCTTATTTTCTACGGCGATTCTCCCCTTCGTTTAAACTGGCCTTCGCGGAACTTGATCATGTTTGGATTTGAGGTCAGCTTTGCCATTATACCCGTGTGTACGGGATGAATATGTCAACGATTTGGTATGACAAATATCTACATAATACTTGGACCATCGTGATTATTTTCTGCCAAACTCATTTCGTCGTGAACGATCTCTGGCGATTGGATTTGAACGTTACGAGATTCCAACCTATGCATTGACTACTTGTTAGATGAACCTAAGGTTTCCGATCTATAGTCCGATTTAATCAACAAGCGCCTAACTTCAAGATCTAACATCATGCATGCTATAATTCACACTTACTACATCTCTAGGTAAGAAAGTCAATGTTCAAGCGTCTGCGTCATCTGCTCAATCTACCCTCAAAGCAAGAAGACATCGTTGATGAACCCCAAGTTGATCAGGAAAAGGTAACCGCTGATTCTCCATTCCCTAAGCCAAGCGAACTCTCTTCCTTCGATGAGGCTCTTGGATACCTTGATAAAGTTCAGAGCAAAATTAATAAGCTGGCGGAGGAATTTGCAGGCGGAACGATCAACCGAGCTCAATTCAATGAACTTTATGATCACTACCGGCGTGAACAACTAATGGTTAAACAGTGGATCGACCTCTATCCGGAATCAGACGCGTGGAAAGAAGCTACGACTGAAGGTAAAAGTGTTATTATCCGCGCTGAACACAAGGCCAGAGTCATAGGCTATGCGGTATATGAAAACGAATCAGGTATGCCTCTGAATACTATTGGTCAATTCGAAGTCGAAGCAGAGCTTGCGATACCCATGTTGTCTTCCTACCGGGCTGCGACGAAAGAGATCTTCGGAGCAGGGATGCGTTCTTCGGAGATCGAGGGGGGACGGTGGTTATGCTACATGCCTGGGGAGTTCACAACACTCATGGCTCTTTTCTCCACTGAGCCAGCATCGACTCAGTTGGAGGCGATGGAAAATCTCCACCGACTCTTCGAGCGTGCCAACCGCAACTTATTGACTCGAAAAGTTGTCGATCCAGACGAACTCGTATTTCCTCACACCTACTTCCTGGGACTTCTGAAGTAGCGACATCGAACTATCTTCCGTTATCGTTTTATAGGGGCGGGGCAATCCCGCCCATACTTCATTGAGGACATAGTAGGCAGAGTTTGGCGGGAATCTCAAACCGAATGAACGAGGATCGGACCCACTATGTGGTGAGGTCCATTGGAAAACCACGTCCACCTGCAGGATGTAGAAGAGAGACGGATTAATTGGCCTGAGGATGAAATTGAGTCTCATGTAGACGGGCGTACAATCCGCCGCGAGCTAACAACCCTTCATGCCGACCCTGTTCGACCAAACGACCCTCGTCCATGACCAAGATCAAGTCAGCCCCCATGATCGTGCTCAAACGATGAGCGATCACCAGAGAAGTCCGACCTCGCATGACCCGTTCCATGGCATCTTGGATGAGCGCCTCGGATTGTGAATCGAGGTGACTGGTAGCCTCGTCCAAAATTAAAACTTTAGGATCTTTTAGCAACACACGCGCGATCGCTACGCGTTGTCTTTCACCACCCGATAAGCGATAGCCCCGCTCGCCAACAACCGTATCATAGCCATCGGGCAGGGAAACAATGAAGTCGTGAATATTTGCCGCACGGCAAACCGCTTCTAACTCCTCCTGGGTCGCGTCTGGCTTGGCATAGAGAAGGTTTTCGCGAAGTGTGGCGTGAAATAGGTACGTTTCCTGTGTGACCATACCTACATGTGTAGCAATTGAATCGAGGGTCAAATCGCGCAAGTCATGGCCATCGAAGGTCACGCGACCCTCAGTAGGATCATATAAGCGTGGCAAGAGATAGGTAATGGTCGTCTTGCCGGCACCGCTCGGGCCGACAAGCGCTGCCACCTGTCCGGGATGAATTTCAAAGCTGACATCCCAGAGAGCATAGCGTACAGGTTCATCATCGCCCGAAGCACCATCTCCATCTTTACGTGCTACCTTCGGTGCGATGTAGCTGCTATGCGTGCGCCAGGAGAAACGGCGGACTTCTTCTAATCCTACCGGTGCTCCCTTCGCTTCTTGATAGCTGAACGCTACTCCCTCAAAACGAAGATGACCACGAGCATCGGTCAGGGTTAATGCCCCTGGTCGATCGGTGATCTCAATTGGTAGATCGAGTACCTCAAATACGCGTTCGAAGCTCACCATCGAGGTGGCGAACTCGACTCTCGCGTTGGTTAATGCTATCAAAGGACCATACAAATCACGCAGATACACACTGAAGGCGACGATCGTTCCAATCGTGAATACACCGCGGAGCACCAGATGACCACCTGCCCAGAATACCAACGCCGTCCCAATCGCGCTTACCAAGCTCAGTGCCAAGAAAAACCACCGACCGATCACGGCTTGTCTCACACCTATATCACGAACCTGGGCAGCATTCTCGGAAAAACGTTCCACTTCTGATTGATACCGTCCGAAGATCTTCACCAACAAGGCACCGCTGATATTCAGCGTCTCGTTCATCATGGCGTTCATGCGAGCGTTGAGCTCCAATGCTTGACGTGCGATTCGACGTAATACATCACCCACACGCCGCGCTGGTAACACGAAAAGCGGTAAGATGGCCACTCCCAAGAGGGTTAAACGCCATTCGAGCGAGAGCATTACGGCCAATGTAGCGACGAGGGAAAAGAGATTACTGGCAAGTGTAATCAGCGTCCCAGTGACCGCACGTTGAGCGCCGATGACGTCGTTGTTAAGGCGGGACATCACCTCTCCCACTTGGGTATGGGTGTAGAAACGCAGGCTCATACATTGGAGATGTGTGTACAAAGCACGTCGCAGATCGAAGATGATCCCCTCTCCAATTCTGGCACTGGCATAACGTTGCGCCACCCCGAGCAAGCCATTGGCTAGCGGTACGGCGATCATCCCCAGCGCTAACAAATTTAATCGGAGAAAGTCCCATTGAGGAAGAGCGTTGTCAAGCAGGTCGCGCATCAACAACGGAGGTAGAAGTGATAGGAGCGATACACCAAACATCGTGGCCAGCATGATCACAATCCCACGCCAGTAGGGTCGAGCGTAACCACCAACCCGGCGTAGCAGTGCTTGACTGACCTCGGGCCGATCCTGTTCTTCGTCGTACCGGATATAGGAAAACCACCCTCCTCCGTGATGCCCCATACCTGTCTTCTCCTTTCTATGACGATATATGAGGAATTCTTTAGAGGATTATAACGCAGTGGAAGACCCTGAGACGCTAAGAAAACCAGGAATCCCCCACCCGTTTCACCCCGGTGGGGGATTTCTACGTCCGCTATCACTGCTTATCCTAGATCTGAATAAAGGAGAATACCATGGACAGCTTCCTCGCTTCACCCCTCGAACCCAACAGGTTTCCATTAAATTGCGATATGCACACGCTCGCCTGTTTCCGACGTACGATGGGCAAAGATGACCAGGAGATCCTTGACGATCTGTTGTACTCCGTGAGGCATCATTGGCCATTTAGAGAAAACGCCGCCCACCTAACGCCATTAGAATTGTTACTCATGACGATGATGGTTGAGCAGAGGAAAGAGATGGTGCGCTTGATGAGCTTAGTGGAGAGGAAGCCTTAAAAATTGATTTTAGAAAGATGGATGCGGCTACAGAAAGCACATTCCGTCTATTCATCGTCTGCAACCGCAGGCTTTAGCCTGCGCTGCGCAACTAAAGGGTGCGGCTATAGACCTAGACCTTCCATTCCTTCTGTGCGTTCCCTGTAGCCGCAGGCTTTAGCCTGCGCTGCGCACCCTAAAGGATACGGCTACATTGGATTTCACCTCCCCGAGAGGACGCTTATAACACAAGATCATCGTAGGGGCGCACGGTCGAAGATGCTGGGCGATTTTCCCAGCCCGTGCACCCCTACAGTGTTTATCCATATCGCAGGGACAGAGAGTATGCTCCCCAATGCTTATCCTAGGATGTTTCTCTGTAGCCGCAGGCTTTAGCCTGCGCTGCGCAACTAAAGGGTGCGGCTACAGATCTTCCTTCCCATATAAAAAGCATTCTTGCTAAACGAACTAACCGATAATGTTGAGCGTGATTCTCACTGATCTACCGCAATAGCTCATCATCCGATGAGGAAAGTTTTCAATCCCTTCTCGGAAAGAACGAGCTTAATTTCTCGGGCCCCGCGACGATCTCTCTCGCGACATATAGTGTCCCACCCTCTTCTAATTTTGGTTTTATCCACCACTTAATCATCGTGATCTCTCCGCTCTCGATCTCAATCCCAGTGATACTGCGAGGGTGCACACAACTGCCGGTGTTGAAATAAGGCGGGGTTCCAGGTTTGGGGAACATCGGTCGATGGGTGTGACCACAGATGAATATTAGATTCTTCGACCGAACCCAACGGATATATTCTCCCTCGACTATCCTTCGTTTCTTGTAATTCTTTGCCGGGCTCGTGGGATCCCGGATACCTAGGAGTTGGAGGTGTCGCCAAAAATGGCGCGAGATAAACCTGGCTACCCACCACAAAGTTTCGCCTAACAAATCCCCTTGATGACCATGAGCCAGAAAAATGCGGTTGGCTGTGTCCCAATGTCGTAGGACAATCCCCTCATGCACTTCGATACCATCAAATAAAGGCTCATATCGCTGAGTTTGCTCGTCGTAATATCGATAGAGAGTCCTTTCGACGACCTTGGGGTCTTTGCGCTCAATATCGTGGTTTCCAAATATGAGGTACAACCGTCCTTCCTCGTAGAAATCGCGCATCAGAAAAAAAACGTGGCTGTGCGCTTTCCTAATATCCTCAAATCGCTTATTCTCGTGCAGCTCATCACTGTCCCCAATCTCAATGCAGGTGAACCCCCGTGCATAATAATGCTCCAAGGCAAAATAGAAGAGGTTTTGGTTGTGGGCAAAATCATCGGCCCAACTGTTATCTCCCCGATGGCAATCGCTGAAGAGAACGATCTTGCTCGAATCATTAAAGGGGATCTCTTCCGACATTTCCAAGACTTCAGTCAATCGCTCGAATGTGGACACCTTCAGCCTCCTGGAAGCAGATTATTCCAATCGGTCTAGTTTTCGGGAAAATCCCTCATTTTCTAATCTACGAAATACTACGAAACACCGATAATAACTCATTCCCCAAACCGTTGGAGGACAGAATAGATCGCATTGGTACCGAACTCGACAGCATCCACTGGGAGGCGTTCATTTGTGGCATGAGCCAGATCGAAGAATTTAAACTCCTCCGGTAATTTCATCGGTGTGAAGCCATAGCTTTGGATTCCTAAACGAGAGAAATGGCGGGCGTCCGTAACGGCAGGTAATAGCATAGGCAAGACGATGCCTCCTGGATCGAATTCTTGCAAGACTGCCGCCAAAGTATTAAAGAGGCCCATATCAAGTTCTGCTGGTCCAGCGTCGTACCAAATGAGTTCAAGCTCGACATCGTCCTCAAGGACTGGTCGCAACTCCGTGATCATATCATCGGGGGTAAAACCAGGGAGTAAGCGGCCATCCATTTCGAAGACGATCTTACTTGGGATGACATTGATTTTGTCACCCCCATGGACAATCGTGGCATTGACCGTGTTACGGAATAAAGGCTCAAAGTTATTCTTATGTTCTCCTGTCAGCTTTAGCACGGTGTCGGTCAGAGCCGGATTCAGCAATTGACGTAGCACAAACCCCTGAGCCAGTGGCAAGGAAGAGCTGATGATTTCAAACATCTGCCGCGCTGCGGTTGTAATGTGAATAGGCAACCGGGATCTGTCCAATCGTTGCAGGACTCGGCCTAGCTTGGCCATCGCACCACCGCGCATCGGCCTCGATCCATGCCCCCCAGGTCCTCTCACCGTACCTCTCATCCAACATATTTGCTTTTCCGCAACTTGAATTGGATAGAAGGTCTTCCCTGCGATGTAAAAGGAAGCCCCACCAAATTCTCCGAGGGCATATCGGATCCCCTCGAATTGATCTGGATGTTCATCCACCATGTGCATCGCCCCGTATACGCCACCCGCTTCTTCGTCACACAAAATAGCCAACACAACATCACCCGGTGGAGATAAATCCTCGGCTTTCGCGCGCAGGACCGCGGCCAACATCATGGCTACGCCGCTCTTCATGTCCAATGCCCCTCGACCCCAGATGTACCCATCGTGCACCTTCCCCTCAAAAGGAGGGTATGTCCAATCTTGATCCTCGGTCGTGACCACGTCCACATGGCCGTAAAGCAACAGCGGTGGAGCTGATCCCCGACCCTTCAAACGGGCGATCAGGTTCGGTCTGTTAGGGTCTTTGGCAAAGATGCTGGTATCCATACCCGCATCATTAAGCAGGCGATCGATGTACATCACGCACTCCACTTCATTGCCGGGAGGGTTGGTCGTGTCAAAACGAATCAGGTTTTGGAGTAGTTCAATCGGGCGAGTATATAAGGGATCGCTTGAAGCTTCAGCCATGGCCATCTTCGCTCCTCCCCACAATGTGCGGCCATTTTAGCTCGCTGTTCCACTTTTTGGTAACGGTTTATCGATGTCAGTCTGAGTGACGATAAGCGCGATAAACTCGTCGGTCGGAACAAGTAGGGGCGCACGGGCTGGGACAATCGCCCAGCATCTTCGAACGTGCGCCCCTACACTTGGATATTTGTCTCGCATATGTGCATAAAATCGTTGAAATTCCCTTGAACCTGCTTAATGACTCTACGATTTCCCACCACCTAAAAATTGTATCCAATCCCTCCATACCGCATCGTATACCCTTAAGTTCATTCACCCACAAAGCTCGGTGGTCGACCTTCGATGAAGCTGCCGATCGCTTCCTTAAAATCCGGGCTCTCGAGCAATTCTGCTTGCACATCAATTTCCAGCTCTTGGCTAGCCCGCAGGGAAAGGTGTGAACCTGCATCGATGATACGTTTCGCTCCTGCGACGGTTCGAGGGGGCAACTTTATAAACTTCTCTGCTAAGGACATAACTGCCTGATCAAGCTTCTCAGGTGGAACCACCTTATGCACTAAGCCATGTTTCTCGGCATCACTGACTTTAATGAAATCGCCTAACAGAATCATCTCCTTGGTCAAACCCACGCCTGCAATGCGCGTCACCCTCTGAGTCCCCATGATGACAGGCAGCCCTCGTTTCACCTCTGGAAAACCCATGATCGTGCGCTGACTGGCAATACGAAAGTCACAACACAGAGCCAGGATCACCCCTCCACCGAGGCAAAATCCACGGAGCTTGGCGATGGTCGGTTTTTCAAGCGCCTCGAACGAATCCAGACACTCTTGGAGATCCCTCAGTGCCTCACGAAACCGACTCTCTGAAACGTCAGTCATTAGACTAAGAACAGCAATGTCGACACCCGTAGAAAAGTGTTTACCCATGCCCTCCACGATGACTACCCATATGTCCTGATTATTCTGTAGTTGGCCTGTGACATTGCGTAACTCCTGGAATGTCTCTACTGTCAAATTATTCGCATGATCAGTTCGATTGAGGGAAAGGGTCGCGATCCGACCCTCCTCACGAAGAAGCCAGTGTTGATACTCAGACATTATGCCCCTCCACCAAGCCATGGGGTGAAGCTTGGATTAAATAAATGGCAGCGAGCATCGGATGAAGGACACTCGCTGCTTTGGTGAACAAACAATGAACACCTCTTCCAAAGGAACGGATAAAAGATCGACCCTCGCCAGCTACATAGAATATTGAGAAACCAGGCTGGTAGATTTGACGCCTCAGGGTATAAATTGTCTCAAGTGTATCTCTTTTCTTCCTCCTAAACCTTATAGCCTGTCAACATCAACACACCCGGGCCGCCATGAACTGCCAGCGAAGCCACCAAGTCGGCGATCATGATCTCCTTACAGTTGAAGTGCGATTTAGCTCGTTCAAGCAGAGCTTGTCCCTCCTCGGGTGCCCTGGCATGTACAACGGCCAGGTTTACAGGGTCCGTCAACCCCAGGGTCTCCTCTGTGAATGAGATCAGGCGATCGGTGGCTTTTCCGCGCGTACGAATGTTCTCACGGGCTTCCAGAACACCATCCTCCAAGGTGATGATCGGTTTGACACTTAATAGCGATGCTAAGGCACCTTGTAGTGTACCTACGCGTCCACTCATCTGGAGGTATCTCAAAGTCGCAGGGGTAAATACGAAGGTATGCCGATCGCGGATACCCTCCAGTCGCCTCAAGATCTGCTGGCGATCTTGGCCTTCTTCGATCGCCCTGGCAGCTTCAAGGACCATCCAACCTGTTCCCAGGGAGATGCTCAGTGAGTCGAAAACCTCCACATCGGCCTGGGGGACCATGGATTTCGCTAACACTGCTGACTCATACGTGCCACTGTGCTTGCTGGTGATGGTGATCGCTAGGATCGAATGTCCTTGCTCGGTAAGTTCCGTATAGTGTTTAGTAAACCAAGCGGGAGTTGGTTGCGCGGATGTGGGAAGGATGCCCATTTCATCGATCTTGCGATAGAAGGTATCGCGATCGATGTCGATCTCTTCCTCATAAGTCTCGTCGCCGAATTGTATGGAGATGGGTGCGACGCGGATATCATAACGCTTGAGGACATCCTCTGAAAGATTATTTGTGCTGTCAGTGACAATTTTGATCATGTTTTTCGCTCCTCCTCGGTAGTTGAGTGTGTTTCACCTGTGTCGTCTGCACAGAACCAGGTTGAGAACAAAGGGCCGCCTCAACCCGATCTAAACCACACCCCCATCACGTACAAGTGCTCCTGTATCGTTATAACCCCTAATTTCTCGCTTGGTCTCGCGACACGGATCCCTCAACCGTCTTCATCGTTCATAGTCGGCCATTCGAATGCGATGTTGGTGGCTTTCTGTGCAGCATTTCTCGAGAAGGAAATCATCTTACCTACCCCATTCCACCCGAGATCCTCATCCCTCCATCAATGACTAGAATTTCCCCGTTCACATAATCCGATAAAGGAGAAGCTAAGAATAGAGCCGCTCCAACAATGTCTCCCGGTTCACCCAAACGACCGAGAGGCGTTGCATCACGAACAGCTTGAGCGATGGCATCCGACTCCCATAAAGCTCGACTAAATTGGGTTTTGATCACCCCAGGAGCGATGGCATTGACTCGGATTTTAGAAGGACCCAACTCCATCGCTAAAACCTTGGTCATCATGATCAACCCAGCTTTGGAAACACTATAAATACCCAATCCAAGCGAAGGTCGGATTCCAGCGGTTGAAACCATATTGATGATCACACCACCACCCCGCTCCTCCATGATGGGAGCTACCTGTTGGCAGAGGTAGAATGCTCCTCGCAAATTAACCTCCAGGATTTTGTCCCATAGGGCAGAGGTCGCGCTTAAAATCGGTCCGAAATGGGGATTGGTGGCCGCGTTGTTGATGACGATATCGACACCACCGAAGGTTTCGACAGTCTGTTCAACTAATGCTACGACTGTCGCCTCTTGACCCATGTGGGCAGCAATCGCTAACGCTGTGCCCCCACGAGACTCGATCTCAGCCGCCACTGCATCGACGCCTTCCTGTTTACGACTTGCAACAACCACCCTGGCTCCAGCTTCGGCGAACGCCAGCGCTATCGCTCGCCCAATCCCTCGCGAACCACCCGTAATGATAGCCACACGATCCGTTAAGTCATAGGTCATAGGATTCCTCCTTATTTCTGATCATCTCTTTCGTCCTCATGTTTAGCCACAGGCTTCGACCTGCGTTGAAACGCACCCTGATTGATCCGCCTACATCGCTCCATTTCCACTCTCAAGCTGAATATCCCCAACAACGGAACGAGCTCCCCAGAGCATCACCAGCGCTGCCAGTAGACCTAACGACGCGAAGACGACCATGCCAACTCGTAGATCCATTTCGACATCCGACAGCCAGCCAATGAGGGGTGCTGAGGGAAGGTTACCCAGATAATGCGTAAGAAATAAGAATATACTCTGCGTTGTCGCTCGGAATGCTGGAGGTGTCACATCATGGATTTGTGGTCCATTGCAGGAAAAATTAAACGAAAAGAGAAAAAAAGCCATTCCTACGGTGATCAAGAACACTGTGCGATCTGCCGCAAGAAGGCCTACGATACCCAGTGGTGTCCCTATCGCCAGGCCCAGGCCCATGGTTATCAATTTCCCGCCAGGATGTCTTTGGCTCAAATAATCGCCTAGCCAACCACCCGCCAGCACCCCCACGACACCAACCACGACTTGTGCCACACCTGCGACTGTTGCTGCTGAGGCCAGCGTGTAACCATGATAACGCTGCAAGAATGTCGGCATCCAGAAAATCAAGCCCCCAGTCGCAAGGTAGATCAGAATGCCACTTGTATAAACGACCCTCAAAGTTGGTATACGGATCAGATGGCGGAGTGCATCTGCCGCAGGCTGAGGTGTGGGCGAAGTACGTGGACTCTTCTGGACAGATGGGTTCATCCGTGAACGTGTGCCAAACCGCCAAATGAGCCACGCCAGGAGTAGCCCAGGAAGACCGGCGACGATGAACGATGTCCGCCAACCTAAACTCTGCGCGATCACACCGCTTGCCAGGTAACCTGTCGCGGAGCCTAGTATTAAGCCCACCGCATGAATGCCAACCGCCTGTGCTCGAAATGTGGCGGGAAAGACCTCCGATAGCACCGCAAGCGCGGGAGGCCCATACCCCCCTTGACCGACACCCACGCCCAGGCGGGTCACGATGAGGGACAAATACGAACCCGCTGTGCCGGTGAGAGCCGTCGCTGCGCTCCATAGGGCAACGACAACAGCGATGATCCGCTGCCTACCCCATCGATCGGCTATGATCGCTAAAACCACCGCCGCCAATGGGTAGGTGAACTCGAATGCGCTGTTCATCCCACCCACCTGCATGTCAGTTAGATGAAACTCAGCTTTGATCGCCTCGGCCAGCACGGAAACAATTTGTCGGTTGTAGAAATTAAACCAGTTCGCGAGAACGAGTAGACTTAACGTGTGCCAAGCGTAACGACGGATGCGGGGCAAAGGGACTCCTGGGGTTTAGCTCAGGCAAGGAATTCTCATGATCAGAATTAACAACCCACAATCTCCAATCAGGTTATGATCGGAGCACCTTCATATGAGAAAGAATCACGTGCCGCGTCTTTACATGGACTGTAGACAAGAATCGATGAAACCACAACCATCTCTTGTATGTCATTCCAGGCGCCATCAGGCGCGAAGAAACCTTGGGATGTAACTTTCTTATATGGCTCATCCCAGGGATTCCTCGTCGCTCTGCTCCTCGGCATGACACGGCCCTACTTGTCATTGCGAGCGCCACAGGCGCGAAGCAATCTCCTCAACCAAAAGATTGCTTCATCGCCCTTACGGGCTCCTCGCAACGACATGAGGGTAGTTCAGATAAATTCGTATTTGAGGTTAACAACATAAACCCAGTGTGGGATGGAAATTTCCAACTTACAATAACAGAGAGGCTAAAACCATAAGGTGTGGAACAAATGCGAGGCTGGATCCTACCCCCACCCATCGAACCCATAAAAACCAAGCAGCAATTCGAAGCAGAGAGGGTCGCTAAAGTTACGTGGCTCATTCAGCATGAATTCCTCAAATCTGATCGCATCAAGGATGCCTTGCTGAAAGTCCCCCGGGAAGACTTCATCCCTGAAAATTACCGAGATTATGCCTACCTTGAAGTCCCTTTTCCGCTTCCTGGCGAACGGGCGACCATCTCGTGCCCGCACAGTTATCCCCTGTTTTATGAGCCTCTGGGCTTGGATCGTGGGGACAGGTTTCTAGAAATCGGTTTGGGCTCTGGTTATGGGGCAGCGATTGCGAGAGAAGTTGTGGGACCAGAGGGACTCGTTGTCTCGATCGAAATCGATCCCCTTACCTTTGAGTACGCAAAGGGAAATCTTGAGCGTGCAGGCTACAGTGACATTGTGCTCGTGAACGGGGATGGCGGTCTTGGTCATCCAGAATTTAGTCCTTTCGATAAAATCGCGATCACCGCAGCATGTGTCGCGATCCCACCACCTTTGATCGATCAATTAAAGATAGGAGGAAGGCTCATTTCACCAGTTATTAAAGCTGATGTTCAAGACCTGGTTCTATATGAAAAAGATTCGGAGGGTGTTCAACGGCTTACGATCTGCGAAGTGCTTTACGTTTCTTTACGGGGGATCTATGGTGCATGAATAGCAGCACACCACCCACCTAGACCGGATCGATCAATATGGATGCAGTCAACTTATTCCATCGTCAATCGGCGCACCTCACGCGTTTCAAAATCATACTTTGCTATACCTATGGAAGTAAGTAATGTGAGGATGGCTTGAACAAAAAGGGTCGGAATCCATGTGAGCAGGCCGGAAACTGTATAGATACTGAAAAACAAGCCTCCGGATAGAATCAATGGTAAATATTGCTCGTAAGGCTTCAGCGTCTGGTCGAAGAAACCATCCATAAAACTTTGAAATTCCTCTCTGAATTCGATGACCATCTCCTGGCGTCCTTCCTCAGGGGCGCGTAGCACGAACTGTTTCTCCATAGGTTCCATTAGGAATTCAATATAACGGTCAGGGATTGTAAAACCTTCCCTGGCAATGGATTCCCGAATCCCGATATAGAAGCTCCCACATGCCACCAGGATGAGACCTATCAACAAGATATTCTGGTTTTGGCTAATGGGTCGCACAGTGAAATCAATCTGTTTCTCAAGTCCTCTCATGACATTGCTCGCATATCCAACGCCAAGAAGTACGAAGACGAAAGTCAGGACTCCGCTAACCACGGTCACTTGCCAACCAAGTAGCATGGCCAAACCAGAAAGGAGGAAAGCTATCGCCGACACCCACAAAGGCCTCAAGAGCGCAGCCACCAGGCCAGCACAAATCAGCATCAATCCGAGCGATAAAAGGATCCAAAGGAGTAGGTAAAGGAGTTCGATTGAGGGAGCAATGAGCAGCTGATCGAATTCGCCAATCTGTTTACAGATCGTTCCAAAGAAATATCCTGCTCCGGTCATCAGGATGATGAAAATAAAATTTTTCGCCCAACGATTCATCTCAGCACTTATCCTTTCAATCGTAGGCTTGTATCCAATCTCCATTACGCAGATTGGTAGAATTTTCCTGTTTAGATAAAACTACTAAATTCCGATTCCCCTCTCTATAAGCATACGATTCTGAAGCAGCCACCAAATCACACACCTAGGGGAATCCCTTAGGTATGCCAACCAAATCTAAATAATGATCACTAATTGAGTAAAACAGGAGACCATCTACTAAAAGACTCCATACACAAAAATCCTAATGCGGCTCAAGGACGATCTCTTTGTACCACGATCTAAATGCTCCTGCTATTTGGACTTTTTTCACCCACGGTTTCACAAGGATATGCCAGCGTATGTAAGTCAAAGGGATGATTGGGACTTCGTCCACCAGGATCCTCTCCGCCTCATGGTACATCTTCATACGTTCTTCCTGGTCACCTACCCGGCGCGCCTCTTCTACCAGGTTTTCATAGGTTTCATTGTGCCAGCGAGTTAGCTCCTGGAAGTGTGCCGTCCTCATGAAATTATCAGGGTCAGGGTAATCTGCAGCCCATGCCATCGTGAATAGATGAGGCGGTTCCTCGACAAGCCGTTTGCTATACTGGCTCCACTCAAAATGTTCGCACTTGATTTCAACCCCCAGACTCTCGTACCATTGGTCTGCCAAGCTGGGAGCTCTCACGCAATCTCCACCAAAAAAGAACTCGACAGAGGGGAAACCAACACCGTCAGGGTAACCAGCTTCCTTCAGGAGATCTTGTGCTCTTTTAGGATCACAAGATGTCTTGATCTCTTTTGTATGACCTAGTAACCCCGGCGGCACAAAACCACCTAAGGCAGGGAAATCAAAACCTCTCAATGTTTCATCCGCCAGCCTTACTTTATCTGTGGCCAGAGCGAAGGCCTGACGAACTCGAACATCATCAAAAGGCGGTCGACTTGTGTCAAATCCCACGTAGCTGGTAACTGTTTCGGGGTATGAGAGATATTCACCTGCAAAACCTTGCCTCGCGCGATCGTTCTCGATGGAATGCGGCCATAGCCCATAAATGTCCAGAGCACCGTCTACGTACATCTGCAATTTTTTGGATCGATCCGCAATCAGGCATAGTTCCACCTGTTCCACATTACCTGGGAAACTGCCAGGGTAGCGAGGATTCCGGGTCAAGGTCATTGATCTTCCCGGTTGCCATTCCTCCAAGCGGAATGGACCGTTGGTGACCAGATTTCCCAGCTCGGTCCAAGCTTCCCCATGCTCTTCGACGATATGTCTGGGCACAGGGAAACCCACAGAAAGCAAGTGCAGGGCATACCCCACTCGATCCTCATGCTCAAACTCCAGCGTCATGTCATTCAACGCCCTTATACCTACACAATCGGGATCGGTCACTTCACCCTTGTGGAAAGCTCGTGCACCCTTGATGCTGTATAGCAATTGGGCGCTAGGGGAACCAAGCGCAGGATCTAAGACGCGCTTCCAAGTGTATACAAAGTCATGAGCCGTCACTGGGTGTCCGTCGCTCCAGTAGAAATCATCGCGCAGGTGAAATATATACTTTCGCCCGCCCTCCAATACCTCCCAACGTTGGGCGATCTCAGGCACGATGTCCAATTCCGGTGTGACTGTGATCAAACCGCTGAAGAGATGCGCGATCACGTCCATTGAGTATGTGTCATGCGCCTTCACCGCATCAAGCGTCGATGGATCTATCCAATGATCAACTCTCAGCGGATGAGGTGCGGGTTCCATCAAGCCCTCGTCAATCACTTCTCCCGCGCGTTGTAAGAACGCAAATCCTTCCTCGTATGCATGTCGGGCAGATTCAAAGTTGTAGGCCAGGTGATGAGTCAAGCCTAATTTCATCAGCGTTCTCGCTGCTCGATCGTACTCCTTCTGTTCTCTTAGGAAATCTAAAGCCCGTTCGTAATAATCGATCGCCTCGCGGTGCGCATGCAATGCACGTGCCTTATCTCCAGCTGTAAGTAAATTCTCGATCGCCTTTTCAGCCTCCCCTGCCTCTGTATAATGACGGGCTAACTGAACGGCGATCTCGTCCCTGCGTCCTTCGTAAAGCTCATCAAGGACGGAGGCGATCTCACGGTGCAATAAACGACGTTCTCCTGGGCTGAGCTCGTTATACAGATAGCGCTGGATGACGGTGTGTGCAAACTGGTAGCGCGACAGGTGATAGCGACCTACCCTCACCTCGCTCCCCACCCGAACAAGACGGTGTCGCTTCTCAAGTTCTTGAGAAAGCTCACGCAAGAGCTTTCTTTCACCAATCTCCTGTACCCGAGCGATGACCTGGGCGGTGAAATCCTCCCCCTCCACACTGGCCACCGAAAGGATCTCTCGCAGCTCCGTCTCCAGTCGACCCACGCGCTCTTCTATCACCCCTTCCACCCGAGCCGGCAGCGTTCCCCAATCCAGCGCCGGACCTTCGACCCAACGCCCTTGCTTATCAAGAATTAAATCCCCCCGCTCCTGCATCGCTCGTAACAATTCGATGGTGAAGAGCGGATGGCCGCTTGTGTGGCGGTATAATGCCTGGCGGAAACCTTCATCCAACCGATTGGGTTCTGTATCCAAAAAGGCATCCACAAAATCCCGGTCTTCAGCTTCATCCATTTCACCAAGATCGATCCAGATATCACCAAAGTAGCGCTTCATCTCAGTAAGCATCTTTTCCAATGGATGGCGCCCACCGTTTCTTCCCAGAGCAACCTCATCGGGACGATAAGCCCCAGCGATGAGGATCCGAGCTCCCTCGATGCGCCTGCTGAGATGGAAAATCAGGTCGATGGAACCTGTATCCGCCCATTGAAGATCATCGAGAAGGATCATCAAGGGACGTTGAGATGCAAGTTCACAGAGCACATTTGCGTATTGATCAAAAAGATGGGTCTGTTCCAACTCGCCTGGGGTTGCCCTTTCGCGACTGACCAATGCTCTTAGTCGATCCATCCATGGCGCTTTATCCAACGTAGCCGCTGTTGCACGTTTTTCCAGATCACCACCAAATATAAAAAGATCGACCAAGTCAGGACCGTTATCGATCAGCATCTCTATGGTGGCAGGAAGATGATTCCACAACCGCCGGGCGTGATCCTGTGTGATCGTTCCAGCAGACCATCGACCTTCAACATCCCCGGTGAGCATTCCTAACACGTCACGGAAGGGAAGGTAGGGATCGCCGGTTCCTGTGTGTGGGTTGCAGCTTCCTGAAGCTACTAATAACTCTCCATTCTCCTCTTGAGCTCGCTTTGAGAATTCCTGGAGTAAAGCTGTCTTGCCATTCCCTGCATTACCTGTGACGAAAACCACCTGACCATGACCCCTGAGCGCTTTATGTAGAACTTCATCAAGCCGAGCCAATTCATGTTCACGACCAACAAACACGGGATATTCAACCTCCCGCTCCCCCTCCACCCCTTCGAGAAAGGACGGGAGTCCAGATTCATCAGCCATGTCCCCCTCGATGGCTAGGGCTTGCCGATATGCTTCCATCACCATTGATACATCGACGTAGCGCTCAGCAGGATTCTTAGCTGTCGCCCGTTGGATCAGACCATTCAACGCCTTCGACATTTTCGGGGATGGCCCTCTGATCGAGGGCAGGGGTTGATTGAGATGTTTCTGAATCAACTGCACCGGCGTCAATCCTGGGAAGGGATGTTCACCCACCAACATTTCATAGAGAACCACCCCTAACCCATAGATGTCGGTTTTTGGTGTGACTGGCTCACCCTTAGCTTGTTCCGGTGCCAGATAGAAAACCGACCCGACGATCTCACCCGTCTTGGTCAAGCCTTCCTCAACCAAATCCTTGGCGATCCCAAAGTCGGTGAGATAACCGTTGCCCTCCTCATCTAGCAGGATATTCTCTGGTTTCAAATCCCGATGCACCACCCCCTGTTTGTGCGCCACATTCAGCGCTTCCGAGAGCTGTTCCAAGAGCCGGCCAGCAGCTTCAACACCCAAAGGACCGCTCTTGAGCGCATCTACCAGGCTACCTCCCCGCAGCCAACGCATCACAAGGAAGGCACCCTCCTCATCCCGCCAGTAATCATACAGCGGCACGATGTGGGGGTGCTCGAGTTTGGCCACCATGCGGGCTTCGACCTCGAAGCGACGCACGAATTCGGGATGATCGGCATACTCAGGCAGGATGACCTTGATCGCCACCTCGCGATCGACGGCCGGCTGCTCGGCGCGGTAGACGACGCCGAACCCGCCTTCGCCGATGCGTTCGATCAGCTTGTAACCTCGAATTTCTTTACCGCTCAAGTCATCCATATCATCTGTCCCTTTGAGAAATCGTTGTACGATTGTACAAGCTTCGAGGAAATATCCACTCCGATGCTGATAGGATGACAATGATTCATTCTACACCACGCTCAGCACTGGCCTCCAAGATCTCCCGATTGATCCGCACGTTATCGAACCAGCTATTTCGCAGTTCCTCATCAGAGAAGTTGCTCGCCACGAGCATCACCCGCTCATAAGCACGCCGCAGGTACTCATCAGCTTCCTGATCTTGATCCTGGGCGCGGAGGATCTTCGAGTGGATGAAGAACCGTCGTTCAGGCATATATACAGAGGGATTAATCTCTGCCATTTCAATGGTCTCTTTCGAATACTTCAGAGCTTCATCAAGCATACCTAGCTCGAGACACAAACTAGCCACGACTTCTAGACAAAAATCGTGCTGAAAATAATCATCCTTAGGAGTGATCTCTAAAGATCGTTTACCAAGATTCAATCCTCCTTGGAACTTTTTTGGATCTCCTTTTTGTAGGATGGAATACGCTTGAGAAATATAGGCATTACCAAGATTTTCCTCATCCTCCGCGTCCTTCGCACCCTTTTCGACCTGACGTAGGATTTCGCTTGCACTTTCATAAGCCCCCAAAGCAGCTAGCCCGCGGCTCATCCAACTAAGTGAGAACAATTTTCCACTGATGCTGCCAACCCGTTCCATGTTCTCGGAGGACATCCGAAATTCATCAATCGCCGATTCGTATAGCCCAATTTCAAATAATCCAAACCCTTTGAAACGGACCAGGAAGCCAATTAACCATTCGTCCTCCTCGCTCATTGCCTTTGTAATTAACGGTTCGAGAAATGCAAACATATCTTCGAACTTGCCCTCGCGAACGTAGTGAGACAGCAGTAGATTGGACACCGCAAAACCAATTCCAATCGAAGAACCAATGGCATTAGCAAGCTTAAGAGATTGCCACAGGGATTTATAGGATTCTTGATATTGACCAAGCCAAACTTGGATAATCCCGATGACGTTTAAGGCGTTACACTCCTCATGCTGATCCCCAAGTTCTCGATGCAGCGCTAACGCTTGTTCCGCAAAAGGTAATGCCTCGGGATGTTGGTATTGATTGATGTGGGCGATCGCCAATCGTCTCAGACTGGTCGCCTCTTGGCGCCGGTCACCGGCTTCCTGGCTTGCTGCCACCGCTTCCAGCACCGCTTCCAGCGCTCCATCAAAATCCCCTAACGAACCCAATGTCAGCGAGAGGATATGCAGGCAGATAGCTGCCTCTCCCAACATCCCTGCCTCTTTGAAACGTTCGAGTGCTGCTCCTAGATGTTTTCGAGCTTCAACATAATCACCCTGATACCAATGGAAGAGCCCTAACTGACGAAAAGCCTTGCCCTCACGTACTCGATCTCCCAGCGTTTTCGAGATCTCCACTGCACGCTGTGCTGGATCCTTTGCTTCGATATGGTCTGTTTCTAGATGGTAATCCGCCAAAGCGAGCTGAGCATCACAACGACGAGTATCGTCATCCATTAGCTCAGCGAGATCTACCATAGCGCTCACATCCGCTAGATGCTTCTCTCTCAATGCGATCAGATTATAAATCCCCGCTCTTGAGGCCAATAAATCGAAACGATCCGGATGGTTGTCCGTTAATAATTCAAGCGCCTCGGAGTAGTAGCGAATGGCTTCCTCATTGGCGTACTTGGCTCTTGCCTGATGACCAGCCTGGGTAAGATAGTGGAGGGCTTTATCACTTACGCCTCCACGTTGATAATGAAAAGCCAGTTGAACCGCGAATTGATCCGCACTTCCGGCGAACAATTCTTCCAACACATCTGCGATCTCGCGATGCAGCAAACGACGTTCCCCAGGGCTCAACTCGTTGTACAAATAACGCTGGAAA
>DUEW01000177.1 GCA_011174845.1 Anaerolineae bacterium
CGGTTCGTGTTACGCACCCTGCGGTCGAGCATCCAATATTGGGGACGAAAGATTTTTAAGACCATACTCTCCTCTTTCTCTACCTTAACATGCTGACCATTTCGGCAGTCGATTCGCCCCCAGTTAGTTTCAAGAAGAGATCCTCCAGCGTGGTTTCTGCGGTGGATTTGGCTTGAACACGTAAGGCTTCCATCGTACCAATTGCTACCAGCCGCCCGCGGTCCAGAATGCCCACACGGTCACATACTCGCTCTGCGATTTCTAAAACATGAGTCGACAAGAATACCGTTTTCCCCTGCCGACACATATCACGCAGTAAGTCTTTGATGCGTCGGGCACCGTATGGGTCCATTCCCGTCAGGGGTTCATCCAGCAGCAAGACGGATGGCTCGTGAAGTAAAGTGCCGCATAGCCCGATTTTATGGCGCATACCGCCGGAATAGCTCTCGATAAGGTGATCGGCCCTATCCGACAGGTCCATTAACGCGAGCATTTGTTCCGTCCGAGCTTCGATCTTTTCGTCGCTGAGGTTATAGAGACCTCCGATAAAACGCAGAAATTCCCGACCGGTTAGTTTTTCGTAGAGGAGAGGAACTTGAGCCAGATAACCCACCGATCGCTTGATGGTCAAGGGTTCCTGTTGCACATCATGCCCGGCCACACTCACCGTACCCGCCGTTGGACGAAGCAGCCCGACGATCATACGGATGGTGGTCGTCTTGCCCGCACCATTGGGTCCAAGAAAACCAAACAATTCACCTTCTTCGACCTCAAGGTTTAAATCCTGCACGGCTGCTAGCGTGCCGTAGTGTCGTGTCAGATTTACTGTTTGGATCATATATTTCCTCGCCTTTTACTTTTCAGTCTCTGGTCCCCATTTAGGATATTGCGCAGTTTTCATCATAATACTGGCCTACCCGACTCCCCATCTGGGCCATTACCTTTCTCAAGTGAGGCACAGTATACAAAATTAAGTTTGTAATGTCAACTAGTTTATAAAATTAACCTAATAAGATTGAGGTGTTGTGAGGGTCACCCATAGGGTGAAAGGGTCGACTTGAAACATGGTATGAGCTGTGTGGTGTCTCTTTTTAACTACACAGGGGCACGGTATGCCGTGCCCCTAATCTGTCTGATGTGCCGGTAGTTTACTTTTTATTCCACGTCCTCAATCTGCCACAACCAAGCGTTGTCGAAGCGGCAGACGGTATGGCCCGACTCGCTGATCGCCACCATGGCGACAAATCCGCGCTCGAAGACGGTGTCTTTATCCTTCATGGCGTTGCGACGTGCTTGGAAGTTGGCCCTTACCTGCTCCACCTCTCGCTCATACTCCGCCAACTCTTGTTGGTATCTCTCCATCGCCTCCTCGTCTGAGGCGTCGGAGGGCCTCTCTGGAGGGGGAGGAAAGATTGGATCGGGGGGCGGTTCTGAGGTGTCGATTTCACCGATCAGCACATCGTTGGTGTAGATGGCAAACATCGTGCCTCGTCCTACCACGGTGAGGCGGTTGGTGGTGTCGTTGTGCCAATCAAAATGGGGATCTTTGCCTTTGGCATAGAAATCATAGCTGCCTACGATCTCCCCTTCGACCATGGGGGCAAAGATCACATGTCCCAGACCGCCCCGTGTGATCATGACCATGTATTGGCTCGGTTTTTCCTCATTCCCGTCGGATCTCAAGACGAAGCCGCATCCAGAAGTCCCGTACTGGGTGTTCCAGGTGATGTCGGCCGAAAGGACGAAGTCACGCACGGTGGTGAATATAAATTGGTTTTTAGAATCGTATTGCTGATAGCCTTCGATGTCCAATGTCGCTGGGGGGTGAATCCAGCCGGGTCGTCCTCTTGAGGGGTCCACGTCGTACTTGGGCAGTTCAGCCAGATAAGGTGCAAAGGCGGTCGCGGTGGCAGCTTGTTCATCTGCGCTCAAAGCGGACATGGCGGCTTGCGTACCGGTCGCGGACCAGGCTTGAGTGGTCGCTTCGGCTTCGGCGGTCTTGAGCTTACCCTCTGGGTTGACATCATCACCAGCCTCGGCCGTAGCCGTGGAGGCGATCGAATGCGTCAAGGCCTCGAGGGTTGCTGTTCGGCTTTCATCTGAAGAGCCGCCGCACGCGTAGAGCAAGCTAGCGACGGCGATGGCCGCCAGGGACAGTTTCAGGTGAGATCTCGTTTCAGATAGCATCTTTGCGCTTCATCATGAATAGGACAGCCATAAGCAGGATGACGATGATCACCACCTGGGCGCTCCATGTGGTAAGTATCTTCGACCAGAACGCCTGCGTGTCGTTCTTGTCCACGAAGGTCCACCCATAATCTTCATTAATGCTGCCGATGAGGCCCTCGGCCGGGTTGACAGCGGCCTCGCGGGTAATTTCCCACTCAAGGTTCTCCTCTAGATAGGCTTCCATTTCCGCCCGATACAGCTCGGCTTCGGCCTCGTAGGCCTCCATCTCGGCCTTGTACCCGTCTTGGATTGCGGTGACATCATCCTGGTAGACCTCCATGGCTTCGAAATATTCCGCCATGGCGACCGAGTCTGATTCATCTTCAGGTTTTTCCGGGGCCGGCGGGATCTCCGGATCAGGGGGTTTATCCCGCAATGCTGAGGGTTCTTCGGGGGCGGGTTCTTCGATGGCAGGGTCATAAAATTCGCCCACACCCGGGAAGCTGCATACCTCCTCTCTCAGGAGGTTGAGCCCCATGCACCTACACTGGGTGGTCTTATCCTCAATGCTCATCACCTCGCGGAGCTCCTCCGGTAACTCCCAGCAGAGATCGCTGGCGACATCAGAGCCTACTCCGCTGATGCTGACAAGCCCTTCAAAGGCCCATCGAGTGGAGGCCGGCGCGCTTATTGGACCCGGCAGCGGCACCAGAGAGCCGCTTAACACAATCTGTGGCATCAATAGCACGATTACGATCATCGGGGCAGTGTTGGCGTTCGGGGATATGGCCGAGGTGAATAAACCAAGCATCATGCCGGCCATCGCGACCAACACCATGCTGACGTACATCAATAGGAATTCCAGCGATCCCCCCGGCATTTCATAGGCTAGGTAGTGAATGATGGTGTAAGCGGCGGCTTGGTACAAAGCGAGCAACACCGCGATCCATACCTTCGAGAAGACATAAGGCGCGATCTTAAGGTTGACCAGACGTTCACGTTTATAGATCTGGTTCTCCTTGACGATCTCTCGCATCTGGGAGAGACCGCCCACGAAGACAGCGAAGATGATGATCAGGAAAAAACCCATCAAGATGTCTTCGAAGCTGCCTTCCACGAAATCAAACTGGTTGCGCCCCACCAAGGACGCAATGAGCACGTCCAAGAGGCTCACAAGGGGAGCCGCGCCCAGCATCAAGATCAAGCTGACGCGATCGCGGGTCAGGATCTTCAGGTTGCGGGAGGATAAGATCAGGAATTGACGGAGCGAGGAAACTTGGCGTCGGACCTTTGGAGCGCGGGTTGGGACCATTTCCTTCGGTGAGGGTTCCTGAACCGCCTCCAACTCCTGTCGTTTCATTTCTAACGGTTCGAGGATGTAATGTTGGTAAGCTGGGTGTGTTTGATAGCGGTTGGCCCAATCC
>DUEW01000178.1 GCA_011174845.1 Anaerolineae bacterium
GCCTGAGCCCCTCGGCTTCGCTCGGGACCTTTGGCTCCGCCGAAGGTTTTCGCTCAGGATGACATTTAAAAGAGTGTCATTCTGAGCCGGAGCAATGTGTAGGCGACGACATCGTGCCCGAAGGGTGAGAATCCCTATGATGATTCGAATTCATGATCAGCATCACAGGGATTCCTCGCTACGCTCGGAATGACACCTTCTAACATGTCATTCCGAGGAACGAAGTGACGAGGAATCCCTGCGATGGTGCGTTTGATATCGTTGCATCCTAGGGATTCCTCGCTCCGCTCGGAATGACATGATGGCACACAAGGCGAACATATATTTGATGAATACAAATCATGAAGATGTACACAATATCACCTTTACACAAAAATAGGGAGAATTAAGTTAAAGTAGAAAAGTTAACGCACCGATCCTTGTGCCAAGCTCGAACCAGATGTGTTCTCCTCGAGAAGAATGTCCAACGCGTCGGATTGTGTTTGCAGGATCCACATCCGATAGTAAAAACCCCCGGCCTGGATTAAGTCATCGTGACGACCGCGCTCAATGATGCGTCCCTCTCGCATGACGAGGATCTGGTTCATCTTTTCTAGCCCCACCAGTCGGTGTGTGATGATCAATGTGGTCCGTCCTTCCATCAGACCGTAGAGGGTTTTTGTCACCTCGCGCTCCGTCAGAGCGTCAAGATTGGCGGTTGGCTCATCCAAGATGAGTACCGGTGTATTCTTCAGTAGCGCGCGGGCGATTGCGATACGCTGACGTTCGCCACCGCTCAGGCGTACGCCACTTTCACCGATCCATGTGTCGTAGCCATGCGGCAGACCTTGGATGGTTTCATGGATTTGCGCTTGACTTGCTGCTTGAATCAGATCGTGCTCACTGGCATCTGGATAGGCTAATAGCAGGTTTCCTCTAATCGTGTCGTTGAACAGATGGGTCTGTTGAGAGACGACGCTGATTATTCGTCGGAGATCTTCACCGCGGTAGGTCCCTAGTTCGTGTCCCCCTAGGCTGATATGACCTTGGTCGTAATCCCAGAAGCGGAGTAATAGATTGATCAAGGTGGATTTGCCTGCGCCGCTGGGTCCGACCACGGCCAGTTGTGAGCCTTGATCTAAGTGGAAGCTGATCCCATCCAGTGCCGGCTGCGGGTCCGTTTCGTAGCGGAATTGGAGATCGCGGACGGTGATCGAAAAATCGTTGGGTTCAGGCGATGTCTCAGTATGATCCATGGTGACCGGGTGGGTATCGACAATTTCATACAATCGCTGGGCTGCGGCAAGTTGGCTTTCCAGGTATTGGAAAGTCGAGGGCAAGGGGAGGACGGCCTCAAAGCTGGCAATGGCGGCCAGGATCAGCAAGGCAAGGTAGACACCGTCGATCCGCCCCGCGTTTACCAGCGGGATGGCGACGATAAGGAGTGTGATGGTTGCCATGTTCATCAGAAATCCGGAGAGCGCGTTGGATACCCCACCCACCCGGCTCATGCGCTCTTGTAGTTGGACATATTGTCTACTGAGGGAACTGATATATGCCCTGTGGCGTTTAGCTTGTGCAAAAGCTAGCAGGTCGGCGCACCCTTGTACACTGTCCACTAGAGCTATATTCAACGCCGCGCGCAGTCCCACCATCTGCCGCCCGGTACCGCGGCTTAGACGCTTCACCAAGACTGGGGTGAGGATGCCTGCGAGGGTGAGGAAGGTGATGATGATTGCAGCCAGTCGAGGGTCGAAGGCTCCCATCAGGAACCACATGAGAATTGCGATGCAGATCGCCACCATGGGCGGAGCGAGGACGCGGACGAAGAACTGCTCCAGCGTCTCAATATCAGCAACGATACGGCTGAGTAAGTCGCCGCTCTGATACTGGATCAAACGTGCCGGTGCCAAAGGCTCGAGCTTCTGATAAAACCAAAGCCGTAAGCGTGCGAGCAGGCGAAAAGCCGTACTATGGGAGACCAGACGCTCAAGGTAGCGGAGGACACCACGCGTGATGCCGAAAAAACGAACGCCTACGATGGCGATCTGCAGCTCTGCGATGGAGGGTTGCAATGCAGCGAAAGAGATGATGTAGGCTGAAGTCGCCAGGAGTCCCACGCTGCTAGCGATGGTTCCAAACCCGAGCAGGACGGCCAAACCCATGCGCTTCCAGAAGGGTCGAGCCAATCGTAGCAGACGGTAAAAGACCTTCATCATGCTGCGCCACCGTAGGCAGCGAACAATTTTGAATAAAGCCCAGCATTTTCCAGTAAAGCAGCGTGTGACCCGCTTTCGATGACACGCCCTCCTGCGAGCACCAGAATCGTATCTGCATCTTGAACGACACCTAGACGATGGGCAATGATCAACGCCGTTCTGTCCTGGAGTAAACGATCCATCGCCTCCCGCAGTTGTACTTCAATTTCTGGGTCGAGGTTGGCCGTGGCCTCATCGAGAATGAGGAAAGGCGCTTTCTTGAGGAATGCACGGGCCAGGGTAATACGCTGGGCTTGGCCACCGCTCAATCGAGAACCGCGCTCGCCGATAAGCGTGTCATAAGTTTGAGGCAGGGTCTGGATGAAGTCATGGGCAAAGGCCTGCTGGGCAGCGTGGATGACTTCCTCGGTGGTGGCGTCGGGGTTAGCCAAGCGGATGTTTTCCTCGACAGAAGCGTTGAACAGATAGGGATTCTGAGGCACCCAACTGATTTGAGAGCGCCAGATTGCCATGTCCAATGTGTCCAGGGGCTTGCCGTCAACGGTGATCGAACCTTGATCAGGATCGATAAAGCGCAGCAAAAGATGGGCGATGGTGGTTTTGCCGGACCCGCTCGGGCCAACGACGGCCACCTTATGCCCAGGGGGGATATGCAGCGAGACACCTCGCAGGGCACTGCGTTGTCCGCTTTCATATGCGTAGTGCACATCTTGGAAGTGGATATCCAAGCGAGGTTGAGGGTGATGTGTTGTGTGAGGCGCGGATCGCGTCATCTGAGGTAGAGGTGTTTCCAAGATTTCGAAGATCCGCTCAGCGGCTGCTATCCCCGACATGCCGGCATGGAAACGTGTTCCAAGCATTCGCAGCGGAAGATAGAACTCCGGCGTTAGGATCAACACGAAGAAGGCTTGCTCAAAAACCAACAGTCCGTAAAGCAGGCGCAAGCCTATCTCCACCGCTACGACGGCGGTACTGAGGGTAGCGACCATTTCCAAAACGAGGGCCGAGAGAAATGCCACCCGCAGCACACCGAGAGTCGTTTGCCCGAATCGTTCGCTGATCGCAGCGATGGCTCGTACTTGGTCTCGGCTGCGCCCCAAGAGCTTAAGCGTGGTCAACCCTTGGAGGGTATCCAGGAAATGGGCGCTCATGCGGCTCAGCGATTGCCACTGGCGTCGGGTAAGACGATCCGCAGCGTCACCGATCAGGATCATAAAGATTGGGATCAAGGGAGCAGTGAAGAGCAGAACCAAGCCCGAGGTCAAATCGAGGGGCAGGACGAAAACTAGGATCGTAAACGGCACCAGGGCAGCCATCGCCACTTGGGGGAGATATTGTGAAAAATAGGCCTCGAGCGTCTCCACGCCCTCGACAACCGTGTTGGTCAATTCACCGCTACGTTCACCGCTTGTGTAAGCAGGGCCGAGCGTGAACAGGTGTTTCATCAAGCGTTGACGCAAGGAATGTTTCACTTGCCCCGAGATTCTTTGTGCAGCCACCTCGCTTCCCCAAGAGAGGCCGGCACGCGTCACGCTGAGGAAAAGCAGAAGGAGAAGTTGAGATTGAACATCGTTTAGGGTTTTATCGGCCAGGAAGACGCCAGCGACAATTTGGCTAATAAGAAGCGCTTGCCCTACGAGGATGATCCCTGCCAGTGCACCGAACCCAATGGCCAGCGCGAGATGAAGTCGAGCCGACCAAGCCTGCTGTATTAGCCGCTTGTCCAATCTCATCTTTGACTGCACTGAACAATCCTACGCGCGAGAAAAAGAACGGATGATGTGAGGCGTGAGGGGATGCCCACATCCCCACATATACCCCTTCCTAATTTGGGCGTCCTTTTTTGGATACATCCTTCTTTATTTTCACAATGAGTATGCCGCGATCTGGTGATGAAGGTGTGAATAATGGGTGACTTGAGGCTAACATCTAGAAACTAGGACACCAAAGCACCCAACCGCCCGGGTGCCTTGGTGCCCTAGTTAGATGTCACCCCATATCAATATTCAAGTTTCGATTCACGACCGATCCGCTCTCGGAACACGTAATACGACCAACCCTGGTAGAGCAACACGATTGGCACGAAGATCAGGGCAATGATGCTCATCACCTTCAGTGTATAGGAACCAGAGGAGGCGTTGTAAATCGTCAGGCTCCAATCTGGATTGAGGCTTGAAATCATCACACGGGGAAAGAGAGTCGCGAAGAGGGTGATCGTCGAGGAGGCGATCAAGATCCCGGTGGTGATAAAGGCCCATTTATTTTGACCTCGAAAGATCAACCAGCCGGCAGCCAACAGCGCCGCTCCTGTGATCAACAGAAACACAATCTGGACGGCCCCTGCCCGGTCGAATATATTCGTGCTGAGAAATCCCACGACCACGGTGATGACGACGCTGGCCAAGGCATATGGCCAGAGCCGTCTGGCTGCAGTCGCAGCGCGAGCTTCGATCACCTCTTCTGCCTTGAGGCTGAGGAAGATCGCGCCGTGCATGGCGAATATGAGCAACGCCGTTAGGCCGCACATCAATGCGAAGGGGTTGAGCAGGTTCAAAAAACCACCTGTGTAGTTCATGTTCGCGTCGATAGGGACGCCGCGAATCAGGTTGCCCATGGCGATTCCCCACAGGACGGCAGGAATCAAGCTACCGAGGAAGATCATCATGTCCCATGTTCTACGCCAAGCGGGACGCCGATCCTTGCTGCGGAATTCAAACGCCACGCCGCGTGCGATCAAGGCCAGGAGCATCAGCACCAACGCCAGATAAAAGCCGCTGAACATGGTGGCATACCAATTGGGGAAGGCTGCGAACATGGCGCCACCGGCAGTGATCAGCCAGACCTCATTACCGTCCCAGAAGGGACCGATGGTGTTGATGATCTCACGGCGTTCTCGATCTTCTTTACCCAGGAAGGGCAGCAAGATTCCCACGCCGTAGTCAAAACCTTCGAGGAAGAAGAAGCCAATCCAGAGCACAGCGATCAGAATGAACCAGAGGGTTTGTAAGAATTCAGTCGACATAGCAGTCCCTCCCGATTAGTCCACTGCCCCGACGACGGCCGGAGCGATGTCAGCCGATTCGTGTGTGGCCGCATCTGGGCCAGCTTTGCCGTACTTGACCAGAAGATAAATATCGACGGCCATCAGCACGGCATAAATCAGCACGAAGGCGATCAGGCTGAACAGGATAGTTCCCACACCCAGCGTGGGTGACACGGCGTTCTCGGTTTTGAGCAGCCCATGCACAATCCATGGCTGACGACCGGTTTCAGTCAGGATCCAGCCGGCGGTGTTGGCGAGGTAGGGAAGAGGGATCACCCAGACGATCCACTTGAACCAGCGAGCCCATTTTTTAGGCCAATTCCTCAAGGCCATGTACAGAGAATACGCTCCCAGTGCGATCATCAACAATCCTAGGCCAACCATGATTCGGAACATCCAAAAGGTCAGCGCGACCAGGGGCACATAGTCTCCCGGTCCATACTTGGCTACGTATTCCGCCTGGATCTGATTGATGCCTGGGACTTCGCCCTCCGTCCTAAAGAAATATAAGAGGCTCAGCGCCTTCGGAATTTTCAGGCTCCAGATCTCTTGTTTACCGGTCGCGTCGAAGATCGCCACCACTGAGAACGGAGCCGGATCCGCCGTGTCCCACAGCGCTTCAGAGGCGGCAGCTGCCATCGGCTGGACTTCAAGTAGATAAGTGCCTTGTACATGACCTGCCACCCCGACCATTACGGCCGCAATCAGACCGATGAGAGCTGCGAGGCGAAACGAGCGCTGGAAGAATTCCACGTTTTGTTTACGGGCGAGATGATAGGCGCTGATGCCTAGTGTGAAGAACGCAGCCGTAGCAAAGCCGGCAGAGATGGTGTGCCAGAAGAAAAGCCAGGCACGGGGGTTGAACATCAGGGCGCCGAAATCCACCAACTCGGCGCGACCTGTGACCTCACTGATCACGTAGCCGACCGGACTTTGCATCCAGCCGTTGGCCATCAGGATCCACAGCGCCGACAAGTTCGACCCGATGACTACCATCCAGATCGTCGCCGCGTGCAGACCCTTGGAGAGCCGATTCCAACCGAAGATCCAAATGCCCAGGAAAGTCGATTCGAGGAAGAAGGCCAACAGGGCTTCGATGGCCAACGGAGCACCGAAGATGTCGCCGACGAAGCGAGAAAACCCCGACCAGTTCATGCCAAATTGGAACTCGAGGACGATCCCCGTCACCACACCCATGGCAAAGTTGATCAGAAATAGTTTCCCCCAGAATTTCGCCAGACGTTTATAGGCTTCGTTGTCGGTGCGGACATAAATCGTCTCCCAGATGGCAACGAACCATCCCAACCCAAGGGTCAACGGGACGAAGAAGAAGTGATAAATAGTGGTAAGAGCGAATTGCCATCGCGATAGGATGACTGGATCCATCGGACACCTCCTCAATACGATGTGATCTTTACCTCATGGGCCAAAAACCGCTCAAGAAGATACGTAAGAGTGTGTCTACAATCAGGCCTAAGATGAGCAAACCACCGAACATTCGGTTGTGGAAAAAGGCGAAACCCGAAAACCAGACTGGCCAGGCCGGGTAACCTTCCGGCGGCTCATCCGGGCGAGGTTTGCTGAGCGTGTTGAGCGTTAGGAGAAGGCGTTTCCCGGCCAGGAAGACGATCAGCATGACAGGGGTGAAGTAACGCGGTACGAAGATCAAGTAAGCAATGACAGCGTAGATGAGTACCAGGGCCGCAATGTTGATGTACCGGGCGGTTTTCTCGCCGAGCCTCACCGGCATGGTGCCCACCCCTCTCTGCTTGTCGTCGGTCAGCTTGTCGATGTGCTTGCTGATGTTGATGCTGACTACGCTCAGACCAAAGGGAACGCCCGCCAAGGCTACGAGCCACGCGTTCTCGGTCCAGCCGCGAGCCAGGACGATGTACACGCCGGTGATCATGATCGGGCCCCATATCAGAAAGATGAACAGTTCACCTAGCGCCAGGTACTTGAGCGCCCATGTGTAGAGCAGCAGCACGACCGCACCGAGAGCGAAAAGGCCGATGACGACGGGGGAAAAATCGGTATAGATCAGCGCAAACACTCCCGAAAGCACCGCCAACACACCACTGACGGCGAACCATTGCAGCTGCTGGCGTTTGGTCCAGAACCCTTGCACGAGCGGGTGAACGCCGTATTCTGTACGAAAGTAGTTGTCTTTATCCACGCCGCGGTTGAAATCGGTGTAGTCGTTGAGCAAGTTGTTTGTGCCGTGGGCGATGAACAGACCGAGCGTGACGATCAGCCATGGCAACCAGGCGAAATGATCGTCGCGCCAAGCCAGTAGTCCGGCGATGATGCACGAATAGAGGGTCACCGCAGTCACTGCCGAGCGGGTGGCGATCAGCCACTTGGAGACGACATCCAGCCGATCCCATTCTTCCTTGGTGTCCATCTTGACGAGGGTCCAAAAGGCGGTCCTCCACATGGCGAAGTTAATATTCATCGGGCGATCCCTTTTCTCTAAAATGCTTTATCGTACTCATCCATTTTACTCGAAACTGGCGGTTCATCGTGTTGAATACAAGCGTTGCTCGATGACTGCTTGGCTGTTCTCCAGTGTGTATATGTTGAAGCCGTTTTTTGTCCATATAAGAGCAGGGAGGCTCATGAATACCATTCATGAGCCTCTTTTCAAACCACATTCGCACGGATATTCGATCTCTCACATGATCTATGGTTTTAACTGTCCATTCGCGAGGGTTATTTCGCCTTCCGGAGTGATGACTTGGACCTCTAGGCGATCCTCCTCGAAGATGAAGCGGAGGATGTTATGCTCCGCAATGAGTACATAATCATACTCGAATAGGAATACCTGATCCGTTTCCCACCACCCGCGAATGGCAACCAGCGCTTCATCTGGATAACCATACTCCTCCGGCGGAACCCGGAAGATGCCGTCCAACCCAATGGGCAACTCCACCCAAACACCACCTGCAAGCAGGGAGAACATTGCCTCCGAACCTCCCGGGAAGGTCGCCCTAAACTCATCCCAACCGAGAAAATTGCCTTTATCCATGATATATGTCTTCCCCGAGATGCGGAGGGCAGTCTCCGGGAGAGGTGGCACAAGCTGTGCTTCTGGAATTTCCCCAATTGCTGAGATTTGATCCTGGAGGTCCGTAAAGCCGTCAGGGTTTTCCGGCAGAGTGAGTGGGGAGCAGGCTTCAATGATAAAGGATCGTAAGAGAACCTTTAAGGTTAAAGGATCCTTTTGTCGTTGACCTGAAGTAAAGACGACCACTAAATCGAGTTCTGGATTTACAACCATCCATTGGCCCCTTTCCTCCTTGGAAACGTAGGTTCCGGCGGGATCATTCAACCATAGGTAGCCAAAACCCCCATCCTGGGTTGAAACATGCTCTGTAATTGAAGACTCCACCCAATCAGGGGGAACAAGTTGTGTCCCATCCCAGTTCCCCATATTCAAGTACAATACGCCAATTTTCGCCGTGTCCCTCGGGCTCATCTGCAAACCTTGCCATCCCAAGCTCACACCATTCGGATCAGAAATCCAATTAATTTCGGTGATTCCCATGGGTTTGAACAATGTTTCCTGCGCATATGCGAATGCCGTCTTTCCTGTTGCTTCTTGAAGGACCGCGGAGAGAAGGTGGCTCACCCCATTACAATCGGCAAACTCCGCCCCGGGGGTATTACGCATCGGCAGATCCAGCATGAGCTGCACCCAATCGGCGCTCTCTTTCATCTGCGTCGATGTTTCCGGTTCGGAGCACGCTAGTCCGGAACGCATCGTGAGCAGATCTTCGATCGTCATGGCCTCCTTATCAGCATCAAGATTATCAATCTCCCTGTCTGAGAAGAAATCCAGGATCGGCTGATCAACCCCTTCAAGATAACCCTGATCGATCGCGATGCCGACGAGTGTGGCGATCACACTGCGTGTGGCAGAAAGTTGGTCAGATGAACGTCCTTGTGTGACACGATAGATAGGCGCATCCATGACCAGGTACCCATCGCGCGCGATGAGCATATGATGCAAGTGGATGTTCTTCCGTTGGACATAATCCAGTGCTTCGGCCAAGAGCTCAGAATCCATCCCCACTTGTTCAGGAGAGCTGCTCTGCCATCCTTCGGTCGGCCACGCGATGGGCAAGGGTTGTGGAATTTCTTGCTCGGCAACTTCTTCACCGAATATAAAGGCGAATACCTTGTCCTCGCTCAGGTCTATTTTTCCTGATTTGACGACGACAACATCATTCTCGCTGATCGCCCAGCCGCTTTCTGCCTCTTCCAGATCCCCCACCATCTCATAAGGGATAAGGTCGGTACCATTAAGGATCACAGCACTGGGGACTCCTTTCAAATTAGTATAAAGGTGGATCACATTATCTCTTCGTTCACTAGCGCCAGCGTAGGTGCCTTGTGCTCCCGCGATGGTTACGCTTACCTCGTTTCCCTGTTGTTGCTGTCTGATCTCTGTCGTGCGCACCTCTCCATGCTGGTAAGCGGTGCTCACACCATCATCCTCGTATAAGGTGAACGAACTGGGCATGCTGTCGGCATAGACCCGGACGATCAATTCGTCTCGTGTGCTGCCATCAAGTCGCTTTCCCATGACGTTCATCGTCTGTTCATCGACGTACATCATGGGGATGATCCCACCTGCTCGAACAAACATAAGAGGCGTGAAATATCCACCAGGATATTCCATAAAGGGTCCGAACCACTCGCCTGAACTCTCGATCCACTCACCTGTGTGAAAATCTACCCAGACGCCTTCAGGCAAGTAGATTCCTCGCTCCGTCTCACCTGAATTGGCTACTACGCCAACTAGCAGATCATGCCCGATAAGTTTTTCGCTCCCCATCTCCCGCACTTCTGGGTCAATCTGATAATAATAGACAAGCGGCGGATATACCGGCTCCGCATAAAGGTAGGCGCGATGGGCAAGTGAATACACATAGGGGCTCAAGGAATAACGCAGCCGGACGTTCTGGAGATTGCTCTCCAGATCCCCAATACGATCTGGTGTAGTCTCGGTCCAGTTACCCACGTTGAAGGTATGTGGTCGTCCAGGGATGTCAAAAAGCATTCCATATGCGAACCATTGTGTGTACATCTCGGTTGTATTGACCTCTTGCCGCCAAAAGCCCCCGATATCAGCGCTGTAATAATCCAAACCCGACATCGACATGTGCATCTGGGCGTTGAAGTGGGTGGCCAGGCTGGAGAGGAAGCCAGAGATATCCCCCGACCAGATGGCAGTACCAAAGCGTTGGATACCTGGCGCACCTGAACGGGACAAAATGAACGGCCGCTGTGTGTGTTCATTTCGCAGGTAACCATCGTAAATGCTCTTGCTCCACAAAAAATTGTAGAGATTGTGAACAGAGGCATGATCGTGTAGCTCCGTACCGTCGCTAGGAATCCCTGCATACCAGGCGTCTGGATCATAAAGTTCGGGTTCGCCGAGGTCCGTCCAGTGGCCGATGATGCCGTCCTCTATGAGGGGTTCCCGCTTCCAGTCGTGCCAGAAAGTACTTGCTTCTTCATTCGTCCAATCGATCATGCCCCCTTTTCCCCACCATGGATTCTCTTCGAGATAGGTTGCATCACATGTTTCGCACGCTCGAACTAGATAGCTCATCTCCTCGAGTTCGCTATGTTCGGACAGATTCCTTCCCACGTAGGACTGCTCAATGGCCATGAGGCCGATGCCTTCCTCGTCCATCAAAGTGGCGATTTTCACCTCCGGATCGGGAAAGTTGGTCTCATCCCAGGTTAGTGAGCCTTCCTGCGTATCGTCTGAGTCTTCGGTGATCCCACCAAACCATTGTAGATCGAGCAC
>DUEW01000179.1 GCA_011174845.1 Anaerolineae bacterium
AACCGGATCGCAGGGGTGTGAGCATCACACGTTGAAGTTGGAGATGCAGTGAGCCATCTAACCCGCATATGTGGAGCTGATTCGGCTATTGCGGGTGATTTTAAAGGTCGGTTGAGCCTGTACCCAGGGGTTGTTAAGCGGCTATGTTCAAGCCGAGTCACCTTATGTCGGATATACTGCCTTTAGGCTAACCTAAATTCAACTTTTAAATCCCAATCCACTTCGTGACATTACATTACACAGCAAATTCAGCAAGCATCAAATACAGCTCATCAGCAATCAGAAAAAGGAGGCAAAGATGAGCACTTTGAACAGAGCAGATGGGCTTAGAAAGGCAATGACTGAATCGAGATTTGACGATGCGCTGAAAACGATTGAATCATTAGATCAAGATGCCGATTGGGCTATTGAACCCTTATTAGAAATCTACAATGATGGTACTTCTAGATCGAAATATCTTTCAGCACTCGCACTAATCAAACTCAGAGAACCCAGGGTGATAACGCTACTCATTCAAGACTTGCAGGCAAGAAATGAATTTGGACATCGAGACGGTGAAGTCAATGTCATCGCAGCCTTGGCTCTTGGATCTGCAGAAAGAAGTCCAGAAATCATTGAAGCACTAAGGCAAGCCATGACCGATAAAGAGCCTGTTTATGGTTTCTTTCAATCGATGGGATTCTTTATACCCAAATTGGGTTTGCCACAAAGCGTTGCCTGCAAATTACAGGAAGTTGCTGGCTTATCTTTGGTGGAGTTAGGCGACAAAGACAGTGGGAAAGAAATCGTTGAGCTTGCAATCCTAGATTGGTATTGGAGTATTCCCAAAGAGGATTTCATAAAGTATATGCATGAATGCGGATGGGAATCGACAGTCTCACATGTTGCTTCACTGATGGACCAAAGTCCAAAGATTGTGGTTTCCTGTCTTAACGCAATCGGAGATGAGCAATGTGTTGAACCATTAATTGAAGCATCAAAATATAAGGACAGCGGCATACGGAAAAAAGCAATTGAAGCTCTTGGAAATATCGGTGGCAAGCAAGCTTTGGGAGCGATTACTCAGGCAACCAAAGACAAGAAGTGGGCTGTCCGACGTACTGCCAAGAAGATGATTAAGAAACTTTCAAAAGGTAATTGAAAACTATGAGCAAAGGTTAACGAGTAAGACATAGAGATGAGCATGTATCCCATAACGACACCCCCTGGTGCAACCGCGAGCACTATACGTACCTCGTTGTCGAGATAACGGAAAGGAGTAGAAGAAATGAACGCCAGGAATTCAGTGCAACATACTATTGTTTTGACACTCGTGGCGTTACTGATGGTTGGGTGCAATGGAGCGGTAGTTGAGCCAACCTCCATCCCCACCGAGACATCGCTACCTCCAACCTCCGGCCCAACCGAGACCTTGGCGCCACCAACCTCCGTTCTCACAGATACCCCGGTACCTCCAACCAACACTCCTGCTCCCGTAATCGTTCCCGCATCACAGGAGTCGATAACTGTTGACGAATTCGAGTTCCGAGTTGTTCGGATCGCCCTTGATGAAGCGATCTTCGGCATGGTTCCCAATAGTATGGGAGAGGGCGATCAAATTCTCTTCATCGAGTTCGAGCTTACCACAGGCGAGAATGAAGCCTTTGCCAATCTGAGACCGGCGATTGTCCTTGAATCTGGAGAAAAACATCAAGTGGCGGCTTGGATTGGTGATAAAAACGTTCATACGTTGACTGATATGATGTATACCGGAGCAGCCTCCGAGTTCTCACCCACAGAGGATTTGGTCGCTTTGGCATATGTGATACCTCAAAGACCGGGGGCTCTCTTATTAGAGTTCTCCTCAGGCGTCTTGATCGATCTGACGCCACTCATGCCATAAATGGTAGAACCATTGACGGATAAAAGAGGCTAACGAGCGATCATATACCGTCCGCTCGTTTCGCTCTTCGACAAATCCGAGTCCAAGCTACGGCCCGTGAAATAAAAACCAACCGATAGGGGAGAGAGAATCCGCACTATGTTGGCTGGTCTGACTCTGATCACAGGGATTGTGGGATGTGGACCTAAGCCTGGATATAATCGATGTCGTTGCCATTGAACAAGACATGGGCAACAACTCTAGGTAAAAAGAGGATGAGGACAAGTGAACGGCAGAGAATTGTTTCCGAAAATTTTTGGATTGACATTAGCTGTATTCCTATTGGTTGGATGTAGCGGATCTCTAGCTGATCCAACTGCCACACCAACACCGGTACCTCCCAGCACCACGCCCTCACCATTACCCCCTACCACCACACCCACGCCCGAGCCTGTAGCTTGCACACTGGAATGCACTGTTGTTAAGACGAAACTGGAGACAGAGCGAGATGTTAATATCTACTCAATCACAGGCATGGTGATTTCAGGCAGTGATGAGTTCGAGATAGATGGCCTCCAAGCTGATTTAACTTGCGAGCTTGGGCAAGCCTCACAACAAGGAGACAGGTCTACAAAAGGCGGTGCTGAAGCGATTACAGTGAGCATTGACGAAGCAAGGACCTATGAGGGCACACAACGCACGTACAGAATTGTGGGAGAAGTCACCTATGACCGATCGTCCTTTGAAATAACCGACTATAACCTCACAGTGTCGGATGGGATTTTTGGTGAAGACTCCCAGACCTGCAGGAATCCGTAACATATCTCAATTGCCTACGACGCCCAGGACATCTCTATCTCTTGCGATCTTGACGATGTGGATGAATCGATCCCTGGCACATCAACTCGAAACATAGACCTACTTTGGTAACTAAACACTGGCCACAAAAGGAAAGCGCTGAAATGGAATGATGGATAAAATTGAGCAACCATCGCTCACCTTGGGTAGAAATCCCCTGAAATATCGCGATTCATAGTCCTAATAGTGGGCAGTAGAAGTGTCTTACGACGGCTGGAGGAGGAGAAAATCTGTTGCTAGAAGAAAATAGCCCTGGGTCTATAGATCAGGGATTTTATCTGCAGTGGGTATTCGCAACTGGGATCAGCATGGCCATAGGCATGGGTGGATCCGCAATGGCTATCGCCAAGATCAATAGCATGGGCGCACTAATATGGGGCACTGGATTGTTAGGCATCTTGCCCGGTGTTGCTCAAGCCCTTGTATTGCGACGATACATCACGCGCGTTGGATGGTGGATATTGGCCACTGTTGGAGGTTCTATCGTGACCTTGGGTCCTGCTGCCCTGACATATAGAGTGAACATCTTTATAAGTGATCATGAGGCTAACAAGGTCACTGGTTTCTTGGTCTTGCTAGCGTTGGTATTTGTAACTGATCTAATGTATGGTTTTGCTACAGGTGCGATGCAATGGCTCGTCCTACGAAATCAAGTTGCTCGGCCAAATCGGTGGATATTAGTCAGTACTGAAGGTTGGGCTGTTGGCATCACTGTAGGACTGGTACTGGCAGTGATACTGTACTTTTTGTTAGCGATTTTCATCGTCGTTGATCAGATCGTAGGCCTCCTAGATCTCTACTACTACGAAGATACTGCTTTTGCACTGACGATTGGGTTTGTTGGGGCTATTGTAGGTGTCATAGCAGGAGCAATTACGGGAAGAGCACTCAGGAAATTGTTACAAGAAACTGCTACCAATGATGCTGGGCAAATACCCTAACCATCGCAGAACATTGAAAGAGCCAGCGAAAAGAACCATGGTTCGATTAAACACCGGAGGAATCAAAAAAGTATTACCCGTTCTCGTCATTCCGCTTTCTCGGATCCATTAAGTATGGTACTTTCAAAGTGACCTGAGAAATCTGGAACATTTACACAGGATCTTACATGGATCAATATAGGGGACTGGAGAAAATGATCCTGAAGCAGCTCTATTACGCTAATTTGAACAGAGTTGTTTGACGACACGATCACAACTCAAGAAGATGTTAATGCAGACAGATAATATATTTCGATCCATTCTGCGAGCGCTTCGCCGGGCATGGATACCCATTCTAACCTTTGCCCTAACGTATCTCATCGCCGTCCTTATCGGTATCTTCTTAGTCCATACAGGGAACGCTTTCGCGTTATCGAGTCGAGACAACATCATCGCAAACGCTCAAACAAGTTCCATTTTACAAGCCATCCATACCGGCAACAGACTGCACGCTGCCTTGCTGGACTTTGGCGCAAACCTCTTCGCTGCTTGTACCAATACGATTAGTGGGTTAACCATCATCGTTCCCTACCCGGTTGCAGCTTATCGAGGTTGGGTGATTGGGATCGTCTCCGTTGATAGCGCTCATCTTAGCCGGCTTGCCGATCCCAGTAGCGCATTTTATTACATCCTCACAGTGATACTACAGCTGATCCCCTACTCTTTAGCAGGTGGTGCTGGTGTGAACCTGGGTCTCGCATATCTACGACCGCGACCATCCTATCAAGGCGAAAAATGGCTGGGCTTACCAAAGGAGGCCATTCGAGATACGTTGAGAATCTATATACTCGTTTTGCCGCTGTTCCTTGGGGCTTCTCTTTGGGAGTTCTTGGCAGCATGAAACAAATCCTTTTCTTGAGTTCGATAGCAATTGAGGTTGTATACCTCCTATTGTTTACTCTCACCATTCGACGTAAGGAGTTCCGATTTTGGCCACCCCCTTCTCATCGCTCCTGGCAATTCTTCACCTCATGGATTCTTGCCGCTCTAGTCTTCGTTGGTTTCTTCTTCG
>DUEW01000018.1 GCA_011174845.1 Anaerolineae bacterium
CGAAACCTCTGTGATAAGTACGGGATCCTTCTTATCGCCGACGAGGTTCAATCCGGTGTCGGTCGTACTGGAAAATGGTGGGCGATCGAACATTGGCAGACAGAACCCGATATCCTATGTACTGCAAAGGGAATCGCTTCCGGAATACCTTTGGGAGGCATCATCTCCCGATCTAGTGTGATGGATTGGCCGGAAGGCGCGCACTCGAATACCTACGGAGGAAATCCGATTGCCTGTAGTGCAGGACTTGTAACTTTGGAGTTGGTCGAAAGCGAGATGATGCAGAATGCGGCTGAGATTGGTGAATATACACTCGACGCGTTAGCTGAGATACAAATCCGTCACCCGAGTATCGGGCAAGTGCGCGGAAAGGGGTTGATGATCGGGATCGAGTTCGTTAAGGACCACGATTCCCGTAAACCTGCTCGTGTTCTACGTGATCGCATCGCACAGAAGGCCTTCGGATACGGGATCCTGACTCTGGGTTGTGGAGATAGCGCCATTCGTCTCTCGCCTCCCCTGAACATCACACGATCCCTGATGGATGAAGGGCTTGAGATCCTCGAGGTTGCGATCAGTGAAGCCGAAGCAGAAGGATTTGATTGACGCGATGCTCCCAGATTTCCGCATCCGCCAGCGAGATTATTTGCTTGAAATCTCCCGCGCGATCACTGAAGAGCTTGAGTTGAATCGTGTCTTAACTCGGATTGTGCGGGTGTCAGCTGAGTTGCTCGCAGGTCATGCGGGACTGATCGCTTTACGAGACGAGTACGGTGGATGGCGTGTCGCTTCTTCCTACGGCATCAACCCTGAATTTCTCAAGAACCTAGACCCCCTTCTAGCTGATATCCCTGATCAAGGTGACCCTGCTCGATTTGCTCTCCCTGAGATAAATCGACGCTTACAGCGCATCACAAAAGCCGCCTCGATGGGAATTCTTACTGGTGTTGGTTTGCCTATGATCGCTCGTGGCGAGGTTGTTGGGGTGATCTTTGTCTTCCGCTCTTACCGAGGACGCTTCTCCATCGAAGATCGCAACCTGCTGCAAGCCTTCGCCTCACAAGCTGCGATTGCCGTCCATAACGCGCGCCTTTATACGGAGATCACCAGGCAAAAAAGCCACCTTGATGCTGTGCTTGATTCGTCCGCCGATGGAATATTCATTCTCGATCCCGGCTTTCGTTTTCTGAGTTTCAACCGAGCTTGCTCTCACCTCACAGGCTACACAACAGAGGAGGTGCTTGGTCTGCAGCACTCGGAGGTGATCCACTGGTTACAGCGTGAACCAGGACTTACGCTTGAGGAAGCGGAGGCCGGTGGATGGCCCCTATCCCCACAGGCCACAATCTACACTGAGGGCGACCTGCTCACAAAGGAGGGCGGGACGATCAGCGTAGGTATCCGCTATGCACCGACGCTTTCAGCAGACGGGCGTCTGCTGAGCATCGTCGCGAATATTCGGGATATTACAAAGTTCCGTGAGGCGGAGGAATTGAAGAACACCTTCATCTCGATCATCAGTCATGAACTTCGCACTCCGGTCGCTCTCATTAAAGGCTATGTCGGCACGTTGCGCCGGGACGACGCCCAATGGGATCCAGCCATCGTCAGAGACAGTCTGGCGGTCATTGAGGAAGAATCCGACCGTCTTGCAGGTTTAATAGATGATTTGTTAGATGCCTCTCGCCTTCAGGCCGGGGCGCTCGCTTTGGAATTGTCGGAGGTAAATCTCGAGCATTCAGCAAGCCAACTTACCAAACACTTCCAGACCCAAACCAATATCCATACCTTCGAGATTAATTTTCCCGATAATTTCCCTTTGATCATGGGTGATGAAGGACGTCTTACACAAGTTCTTTCGAATCTACTCTCCAACGCTATTAAGTTTTCCCCAGGTGGAGGAAAGGTCATCGTGAAGGGACAAATTAGGTCGGAGGAGGTCATCGTGTGTGTTAGCGATGAGGGACCAGGAATAGCCCTCAAAGATGTCCCCAGGATCTTTGACTTATTCTACCGATCCAATGAAGCCTCGCGAAGAACCAAAGGCGCTGGGCTAGGTCTCTTCCTCGCCAAAGCGGTCATCGAGGCACACAACGGTAGAATCTGGGTTGACGATCAGATCACCAAAGGCGCACGGATTTGCTTCTCACTACCCCGCACTTAAAATCGCAGAAATTTAAGGATGACAATAAACGATGTCAAAATCCCTGACACAAATTCAATGCCCAAACTGCAAATCACCGATCCAAGCTGCAATCGAGCAATTAATCGACGTGGGGCAGGATCCTAGCGCCAAAGCTCGTTTACTTTCTGGGACCTTCAACCGTATCAATTGCCCCGTCTGTGGTTTTGAGGGGCAGGTGTCCACCCCGCTGGTGTACCATGATCCAGATACTGAACTACTCTTCACTTATATCCCAGTCGAGTTGAACATTCCAAAGGAGGAACAGGAGCGGGTGATCGGCCTACTCATCAATCAGGTTGTACAAGGTCTTCCTGCTGAAAAGCGCAAGGGCTACTTGTTCCAGCCACAGACTGTGCTCACGATACAAAGTTTGATGGAGCGTATTCTGGAAGCCGATGGGATATCTCGCGAGGAGATCGAAGCTCAACGTTCGAAGATGCGGCTCTTTGAGGATTTAATTCGCACGCCGGAAGAAAACTTAACCCCTTTCATCAAGGATCACGACGATGAAATGGACGCAGCGTTCTTTCAGCTTGCTAGCCTGACCCTTCAGGCCACCAACGATCCCAGGGCACGTGAAGCTCTTAACCACCGGCTAGGTAAAGCGCTTGAACTCACTACATATGGAAAGGAACTGGCAGCTCAAGAAGCCGATCTCCGTGCTGCGGCAGAAAGCCTGAAGGATGCTGGGGAAGAACTGACACGTGAGGGGATTCTAGATCTGCTCATCCAAGCTCCAAACGATCGAAGGGTCATGGCGTTGATCAACCTCACACGCCCTGCGCTTGACTATCCTTTCTTCCAAACGCTAACCGAACGCATCGATGCGGCTGAGGGCGATGAACGTGAAAGGTTGATCGCTTTACGAGCGCGAATCCTCGATATCTGTGAACAAATTGATCAGCTCCAGGAGGCACGAGCTGCTCAAGCGACGTCCTTGCTAAGGTCCCTGATGGAAGCCGAAGACCTCGATCAAGCCTTTCAAACTGCAATTCCGTTGATCGATAATCTCTTTCTGACAATCTTAGAGGCCAACATACAAGCAGCCAAAGATAACGATGATCAGCAAACTCTGGCAAAGCTTGAAACCATCCATGATCGTGTTATGGAATGGATCAAACAGTCCATACCTCCTGGTCTTTTACTCGCTCAAGAAATCCTTGAAATTGAAGACGAAAACCAAGCATTCGCGTTGCTCAAGGAATCCTCGCAGAAAATCGACGAACAATTCCTTGGATCTCTAATCACTACAGCAGAACGGTTTGAAGAAGAGGAAGCCGAGGAAGAAGCTCAAAGAGTTCGTGGGTTATATCGTGAGGCGATAAAACTTGCGATGCGGGAGAAAATGAAGGCTGAGGAATACTCGGAATGAAATTTGTTTTTATCGATATATTTTTATCTTACTATGGGTGTACCCCCCAGATTTCGATCACTCCTCCGACACGCTGCCAGATCAGATGTTGACCGTCCAGGGTAAATTCGAAGCTCATTGCAGGTCCGTTCAGTCCATCTAAAACCCCAGCATACTCTCCAGTGGCCACATCCCAGATCGCCCCATCCTGCCCCACGATGATCTGACCATTTGTACGAATCTCCATCTCTGGATCAGTAGTCTCAAAAGTTGCCGCCAGTGATCTATCGTCCAGTCTCCATATTTCACCTGTCGCAGCGATGAGATGCGATCCATCGGGGGTGAATATCAAGGGACCGATAGCCCCACCGATTCCATCGAGCTCAACAACGAGCTCCTTACTTTGCATACTCCACAATTCGACTTTGTTGCGGCGAATAACCGTCAAGATTTGATTGTCCGGTGAGAAGACAGGTTCGAATGGTAGTGGAAAACGTCCCAGATCGAAAAGCGGGTCATCTGGGGAGAGTGAAAAAACGTTTACCTGTTTGAGCCCACCCGTCACTGCCATGACCGCGAATAACCTACCGTCAGAGCTGAGTGCAGAATATTCGGCGTCTTCGTATCGATCATCTGTCATCCTTTCAACAACACTCCCTGTGGCTATATTCAGAAAGGATAACGTCCTATCACTCTGCAAAATCATCAGAACTGAAGGGCTGTTGTATGCCATCCACACGGGATACCAAATCCCTGAAAAGGATTTCACAATCTTAGATGTCTCTATGTTGAGGATATCGATGCCACCAATGGTGTTTGGCAGGGCAACATTCTCCATATTCGGACTGATTGCCATCACATCCATAGTATCCGAGGATGCACTCGCTCTCCTATTCCCATTCGCATCCATCACTCTCACAACTCCGTCTTCCGTGAGCGAGTACATCAAACTCTCAGAAGGACTCAATCCAAAGGCCGGAACACGTCGTGGCCATTCATTTTCATAAATCTCCGAATACAAACTCTCGAGTTGAGAAAGATTAAGAAAGTCACGGACGCTGACTTGCGCAGCACCGGTATCAATATTCCATTCAATAGCCGACACATGTGCTACGAAAGTTTGACGATTGAAGCTGCGGTAAAAAGCTAATAACCGGCCGTTCCCTCTAAACATAAGATCGTAGGGTTGATAACTGGGATGCTCGATTCCCGTTGCGAAAAACGGCGTACCATCAGCGTTAATCTGCCGATAGCGCCCTCCAGCCAATAGGTTCTCAATAAGCAGGGAGTATCTCGTTATATAAGCGATGAATTTCCCGTCGGGAGATATCGTCGCTGGTGATAGATTGCCAGTGATCGGATTCCGGACTTGATTTCCCGCCTCAATATCCCACAAATAAATGGCTCCAAAAAAAGACTGAGCTAGATACTTGCTGTCCGGTGTAAACTCAAGTTTCGCTACCTCATCGAAGAGTCCTCGTCCAATGTCGAGCACATACGGCAAGTTATCGGTGAGATTAATGAGCGCTATGCCATCCATTTCACCATCAGGGGTTACTTGTCCACCGATGGCAAGCCACTTTCCATCAGGGCTATAGGCTGCTGCCTTGATGTTTATGTTGCCATAGGTCGCCACGATTTCACCTGTTTGGATATCCACCAGTTGAAGCGGTTGATCTCCCCCAATGAGCACTCGACCATCGGAATCGAATGCAACCACCCTTGCTGTCAGGAATGCGCCAACTTTCTCTAATGTGGTGCTTTTATAAACTTGGGCGTTTTGGGTTGTATTAACAGCAAGATACTGATCATCCGGCGACCAGAGCGCGTTGATCAAACGACCACGTCCGATGTGAGATAAGATCGTCAGCTGCGGCGACTCCTCTGCAGTCAATGCTCCTTCGAGAGGGGCTGGTGTGACCACGATTTGTTCACTGCGCGCACCCCAACTGTAGATCGTACCGCCCTCAATTCCCCAAAGCAGACATTTTCCGTCCGACGTGAAATGCATACTCGTTGCTGAGGAGCGTAGATCTGATAACGTAAAGATGCGCTGCCCGGTCTCCGTCTCACGAACGGAACCATCGTTTCCAATAAAAATTTTTCCGTCCGGACTGATCGCCATTCTTGCTGCAGCCCCATCGAAGTTGACGATTCGATCACCACTGGCAATTTCCCAGATGTCGCCTGTTGCAGCGACCAAACGTGTTCCATCCGGTGTGAATGTCAAACCCGACACTACTGGCGTATGACTATAAAGGATTTTCTGTCGTCTACCGTCGGATAAATTTCTCAAATCTACCGCGGCCCCGGTCGAAACGGCGATCGTCTCCCCAGTCGGTGAAAATTGGTACGCCTGCGCAACATCTGCAACTGGAAAAGAATACATCTCAACGCCCGAATCAACAGCAACCACCTTGACAAAATTACCACGTCGTAGGGCCAGGTATCTGCCATCGGGGCTTACCAGCAAATCCTGACCGGACAGGCTATACCTTTGTTCTAGCGTTTGAGTCTCAAGATCCCAACGTTCCAGGCCTGCCTGTTCTTTCAGAATGAGTAGGTCATCCCCAAGGTACGCAACTTCCTGGATCAAAGAAGGGTTGAGGAAGATACTGTACCGGTCCACAAACTGACCCGATGCCGGATCTATGATGTCTATTCCACTGCCATAGAGAACAACAATGGAATTGCCGTCCGGTCCGAGGTTGTACATGGTGTAATCTATTGTGGCATAGCGTGTGGCTTGTGGCATCAGCTCATCGGTAAGGTATCTGGTCTCGAGAAGCTCATCTTTTCCCCACCAACCAAGCAAACTGATCTCCTGCGCTGTGGTCGATGTCATCACCTTCAAAGAAGGCGTTTCGACCTCCCCTACATGTGGAGGCGTATGCTCAACGATCTCCCTAATCCCATAAGCATAGAACGCATCGGATTGCCTAAACCAAATCAATTGTCTACCAGCAGTTGTAAATACGAGTTGGGTAGCTGAATCCTCGAGATATCCGATGTACTGCCCGTTGGTTCCATCCCAAAGTAACCCATCGCTCCCGACGACCAGTTGGCCATCGGGACTGATTGCCAACACTTCGGCATCCGAATCAAAGAATGCGATGAGCTCTCCAGTCTCAACGTCCCAAACGTCACCGCTGGCGGAGATCAACCGTTTTTCATCCGGTGTAAAGGCGATATTCCTCGCCCTGGGACCATGCCCGACATATTGACGACCGGGCATACCATTTTCAATACTCCAGAATCGAACACTGGATCCGGTTGTTATTGCGAGATAGTTTCCATTCGGTGTAAAGAGGAAATCTTCGCCCCCAAACTTCGACCCGAGACGATGCTGGATATCCCCCGATATCACATCTATCACCTGGATGTATTCCTTTTGAACTGCGAACAACCTGCCATCGGGGCTTCCTGCTATCGCTTCTCCATAAATGTCGTAGGTCTGCTTCAACCTTCCGGTCAAGATTTCCCAACGCCCTACACTAACTTCCCCTGAATAGTAACGCCTTCCGTTCAAAATAAGAATGAAGTCATTCCCCAGGTAAGCTACATCGATGATCGTGTTGTCAGCCGTGAAGCGTGCGATCACTTCCTGATCGAGTACGCTCACGACCTCCACATTTCTGCTGCTCCAACCGGCGAATGTTTTACCATCTGGACTGAGGGCGATCGAGCGATATCCTCCCTGATCAAAATTCCACATACGTGTCAAGCGTGACACATTCATTGCATTCATCGGCTCGTACTCGGACAATATGTCCGATTCTGTGGTTGCGTCCTCATGAAATACCATCGCATATGGATCCGCAGTCCATATTTCCAGATCTCCGCTCGTTAGATGCAGGATGAAAAACTTTCCATCCGGTGTGAACAGCATCTTATTCACACTTACACCTCGCACCGTTATCAATCCGATCATCTCTCCACTGGTAAAATCCCAAACACTACCATCATTGCCTACAATCACGTCATTCGAGGGATTGATCGCTACGTTTCGAGTAGAACTATCAAAATATCCCTCCAATTTTCCCCGTTCGACATCCCATACATCTCCGCTAGCCGAGACAAGATATTTACTATCGTCGGTAAATACCAGCCCCAACCCCTCTGTTTGCTCTCCGTGACCAGCCAACCTCCATACCTTTCTGACTTTCGCCAAATCCCATAATTCGACGTCCTTTTCCACTGCAATGGCGAAGTATTTACCATCTGGTGAAAGCGCGAATGCCTGCTGCGAATCCTCCCTGCCTACAGTGAGCAAGAGCTGACCTGTCTCTATGCTGAAGACCTTGATGTATTTGTCGCGTGTAGCGATATATCCCCCATCACGACTGATGACAACGTCGCGTCCAGGTATGCTGTAACGTCCGACTCGACTGTTCGTATCAATACTCCAGCGCAGGAGCTCATCCTCGAATTTGACCAGCAACGAATCCTCGAACAATGCGAGGCCAACGATATCCCGATTGATGGCGAATCCCTGCAACCGCGTGATCGTCTCTCCTGTGATGAGGTCAAAGATATCCACTCCCTTATCGACATACAGCGCGACCGACTTACCATCCGGGCTCATCGCGAAGGGCAGCGAGCGATGGCCTTCATTCCACGTTGAAAATAATCGCCAATTGTGAGCATTGTCCACTGTGATCAATTCTGGTGCGGGTGTTCGAGTAGGAGTAGAAGGTGGCGCGGGTACTTGACTTGGTGTAGGTGTCAGGCTCAATACTGTGGGTGTTTTCTCGAGTGCTGTGAATACCTCGCTAATAATCGTTGATAGAGGTGTAACCCTTATCAACACGGCGCGTGGTGGGCCGGTGATTAAATTCTGGATCGAGTCTCGCAGATTAACAATCTCAGGCGAGTGGATGAAAATAAACGCCAAGGCGGAGGTGAAGAAAAGGATCCCCAAGAGTGTAAACCACAAATGCCTTCGTGCAGGTTTTGCAACCACTGCTGGCGCTTCCTCAACAATCTCTTCAAGCGCAGGTGCGATCTCATCTTCCTCCTCGGGGTACACCGTGAAGGTTTTATCTTTCAAGGCAGCCAGGAAATCCTCGACGTTGCCAAAACGATTCTCTCGCCGGCACTCCATCGCCTTGACGATCGCCTGCACAACATTCGTTGAAAGTTCAGGACGCAGTTTTTTCGGGGTCTTGAGGATCTCCCTGCCCACCAACCGCTCAACGCTATCCGGAGGAACTTCGCCTGTGAGTAGACAATAGAGAGTCGCCCCCAGGGCATAAACATCTGCGCGGGGATCGGTATGTCCTAGGCCGTATTGTTCTGGTGGTGCAAAACCCGGCGTAACACCCCTCGCTCCCCTGCTGGTCGTTTGCTCAGCCGCTGCCGCTTTAGCGATCCCAAAATCCACCAGGATCGCATCTCCATTTGGCGTGATCCGAATATTCGCCGGCTTAATGTCTCGGTGGATCACTGGAGGATCCCTATCATGAAGGTAGACGAGCGCGTCGCCGATTTGATCCGTCCAACGCACCACATCCTCCTCCGATAACACGCCTTCTTGTTCCAAGCGATGATCGAGGTCTTCCCCTTCGACGAAGTCCATAACCAAATATTGATGCCCACTGAGAACGAAATGGTGCATCACACGTGGAAGGTTCGGATGACGCAAAGTTGCCAATAACGTAGCTTCGCGTTTGAATTGACGTTCGGACGCTGGGGAGATATTCAGATTTTCTTTGACCGCGCAGGGGAACTCAAGATGTTCATCTGTCGCAAGATAAACAGCACCAAATCCACCCTGACCCAGGACACCTTTGATACGGTAACGTTCATTCAGTAAAGTGCCAATTTCGAGGGGCATACATTTGGAGAAAAAGGACCATTTTCCTTAAGGTCGCCAAGCGGGTTGATAATCCCAGGCGGGATCTTCGGTTAGACGTGTTTGCAGCCCACCGTTGGCAGTCATGATGTAGATGTCATGATTGGCAGCATCTCGCCACGACTCGAAGGTCATCCATTGTCCATCGGGTGACCAATCTGGGTCCGCATTTGGGCCTTTCGTCGTGAGTTGATTCGCGCCAAAGCCTACGGCATCCCATTTAACAACGTAGATGTGTATCTTGTCATACACATAAGCAATTAAATCGCCGGAAGGAGACCAATCCGGCGAATTGGCTTCTCTGTCGCGTGTTACTTGATATGGATTCTCTCCGTCAAATGAACCGTCAGATCTAACCCAATAGATTGTCGGTACACCGAGAGCCCGAGAAGTATTGGTTAAGACTATTTTATCGCCACCCGGTGACCAGCATGGTTGGGTGTCGTACGCGTTTTCCATGCTTATCTGTTCTCTGTCACGTCCTTGTTCATTGGCAACCCAAATACGTGGTTTGTTGTCCGCTAAATAGGTAAAGAGGATGCCGGCAGTTGACCAATCGGGGTCGTGAACACCGCCTATTAATGTGATCAGGGGTTCTACGCCAGTCCCATCTGGATTCATGACATAGATCGCGGCGTTCGGATACTTATCCGCTTTTTTATTACATGGGGATACAAAGAGTAATCGCTCCCCATCTGGTGACCATGCAGGTTGACAGGCACCATCGGATATGTTTGTCAATCGGGTTAGGTTTGTACGATCGACGTTGATCAAGTAGATCTGTGGCAATCCTTCTCTTTCGCTGACGAACGCGATCTGACCCGATCCACCCCCTCGCGGTGTGGCGGCAGGCGTGGGTGACACCTCGGGGGTCGGCGTGTATTCAGGCATGAGTGTTTCCGTCGGCTCAAAGATGAGAATCTCGGTGGCCGTAGCCGTTGCTCCAGGCGCAATGGCTACAACCTCTTCGGCTTCAGTTGCCGTCGCCAATGGTGTGGGTGTCTCCCCGGACCGATCGAACACACCGGTAACTGTTAATACTCCCCAAGCCCCAAAACCAACGGCGACGACGATGAGAAAAACTAAAGGTATAAGGCGAAGGCCTCGTTTTGGTTTATCAGAAGGTGCGGATACTGCAGAAATGGCTTCCGGCCTCGGAGGCGCCTGCGGTGGTGCTCCTGGTGGGCTGACCTGTGACGGTGCGGTGGGTGGAACGTAATCCACCAAGAGGGTTGCATCATCTTTAGACGTAAGGATAGGTTCTGGGACAGGCTTAGGAGACAATGCCTCTAGGAATTCCTCTGTTGAGGCGAAGCGCTGCTCTGGTTTGGTCGCTACTGCGTGCTCGATCGCCTCTGCAACATGGACTGAAAGCGAGGGGTTAGCTTCGAGAACGGGTATTAAACGCTGCTGGCCCATCGCGCGCGCAAGACCGTCAGCAGGAATTAAGTATGTGAGCAAGTTATAAAGAGTTGCGCCTAAGGAATAGATATCCGTGCGTTCGTTCGTGCGTCCCTGGCCGTATTGCTCAGGTGGCGCAAAACCTGGCGTGAACGCCTTAGCCCCAACGGTCGTACTTTTCATCGCATCGTAAGTTTTAGCGAGACCGAAATCCACCAACACGGCCCGTCCTTCAGGCGTGATCTTTATATTGCCAGGTTTAATATCACGGTGAATGATAGGTTGGGGTCGTGTATGGAGGTATTTCAATGCGCTCAGGATTTCCTTAGCCCATTGAAGCACAAGCTCCTCTGGCAGCGGTCCGCCTTGATGGTCGAGGATTTGACGCGCATCATCGCCCGGCACATAGTCCATCACGAGGTATTGGCCCTCTTCTGGAACGACAAAGTGATCCGTTACTCGTGGGAGATTTGGATGACGCAAAGCGGCGAGGAGTGAGGCTTCGCGTTTGAATTGCCGCTCGGCCTCAGGGGAGACGAAGAGGTTCTCTTTGATCGCCACCTCAACACCGAGACTTTCATCATGTCCACGATAAACTGCGTCCATACCGCCGTGGCCAAGCTCTTCTAGGATTCGATAACGATTGTGTAAAAGTGAGTTGAGTTCAAGCGGCATCGAACCAATTATCCTTGAAAGCCCCTGTTGCTCGTGGCATTTTCATTATATATCATCGAACTTATACAACAGCAAACGTTTGGTGACCGACTCAAGAAAAAGGAATTAGCTGGATGAACTACACAGAACGAACAATTGCCGAATCAGCTTTCCGGCAATTGTGCAAGTGGTACAGCAAGTTACCTGCACTCGAGCAATAACAGGTTGGGTCACCTGTTCCTCGGACGCACTTCGTAGAATAGTCTTTGTAAATAAACTACCGGACGGTTTCCAGCCTGATCTTAATCTTGATATCTAAAAGAAAGTTTGACTTTGGCTCGGTATGCTTGAACCTTCCCGTCCGCGAGTTGCATATCCAATTCCACAATTTCCGCGATCCTGAGATCTCTCAATGATTTCGCGGCGGTTTTAATAGCAGCTTCAGCTGCCTTCTCCCATGATTCAGTGCTGCTCCCAACCAACTCGATGATCTTATAAACGCTCTCGGACATTTCTCTCTCCTTTCAAGAAGCTTTCTATGTTTTATTTATCCCTATTACGCCATGATGATGCCCTACATGAATAGTCGTGGATAATTGATGAATATATCATACACATTTTCATCAACAATAATAAACAAGAGAGTGTATCGACACTACAACGTTATCACCTTTTCCGCGCGCCACTGCGCTTCGAGGATGTCACCCATACCCCCGACTATTCCGACTTTTAGCTTTTCTTGAAGCTTAAAATGGTGTAGACAAGTCTGACACACGATCAACCAAACACCTTTGTCTTCAAGTGAAGACAATAGATCTAGAACTGGCGATCCTTCTGTAACTAATTTAACTCCTTTGGTGAAGAAACAGATGACAGACGGGAGTATATCGTGCTCATTAAGGAGTGTTAAATATGCACGAATCAATTTGTGCTGAAGCCCTTGATCAGCATTCCCCATGCCATCATTGGTTAAGAGAATGACCGTTGAGGTTTTCTCTGGAGAAGTAGCCATCTTTGATCTCTCCTGGTTTGGCTTTGTTTCGTAAATGAATCCCTCATTCTGTGCTTAGCTCGCTCTGGATATTCACCTTTTCAATGAGCTCTTCTAGTATGACATCTCGGAGGGACTGCACAACCATATCTGCCTCTGGTATAGGAGAATAGCGCGTGATGGGGTTCGGGATGGCTACACAATAAAGCCCTGCCCGTTTCGCGGCTAAGACCCCATTCAACGTATCCTCAAAAGCGATGGCTTGTGATGCCTGAATGTTTAATGAGAGGAGTACGGCTTGATAGAGGTCAGGAAAAGGTTTCGTGAACTCCACATCCTCAGCACACTTGATGCTCTCGAATTGAGACAAGAGATCAAACCTCTTGAGATGTGACGTCACCCAATGGCGATCTGAGCTTGAGGCCACTGATAATGCCAAGCCCAACCTTCGACCCTCGTGCATGACTGCCTCAACCCCAGGAAGAATGTTTTCGCTTTCTAGGAGCTCCATTTCGCGTTTTGATCGCCTCGTTCGTATTGCTTCTCGATCAAGAGGGATCCCTAAGTGATCCTCAAGTTGTTCATAGGGACCCTCCGGATCCGAAAGACTCCCAAGCATGGATGCCCACTCCTCCATCGAAAGGTCAAAGCCATGTTCTCGATAGATCTCTTGCCACGATCTAAAAAACGGAGTTTCAGTATCTAAGACGACACCGTCAAAATCAAACACAAGTGCTCGGATCATTCGAAACCCCTTAGCACAACTCTAGCCCTTCACCCCTTTGAATTATCCGTATTTTCTTTCCGTTTCGTGAAGCGTAATCCAGACCACGTCTTGTCAATGGCACAGATCTTGAAATCCACGATACCCGCACCAAGACCAGCATTACGCACAATCGTTTGAGAAAGATCGGAGGAAATTCCTGAGGATTTCTTAGGCCATACGATCCAAAGACCGCCCTCCTCAGCGAAATCCGTCATCATCTCGATTTGGCCCTCTAAATCCTTTTGCGATTTAGGGAACCATAAGGTCATATCACGCCCCCCTCGAACTTGTCTGCGTATGACAACACCTTTTGGTAACTCGCCGAAAGTCTTTTCAAAACCCTCCGGTGCGCCATGTAGAGCAACTACGGAGTCCGCTTTAAACCCAAGCTTTTTAGGCAGCGACGCCCCAGCATACGCCTCGAATACCGATTCGGGCACAATAGGATCTTCTTGCGGATTGGCTATCGCGTGTTCCAGCGAATCACCCAGCTTATCCCACGTGGTGTAGATCACATCGGGTAGAATTTCCTTAATGCGTGCCACTTTCTCCGGATCACCACCCACGAAGACCAGAGGGACATGACGGGTGGTTTTGAACTTCCTCAGAGAGATGCCTAAGTCTCTTCCTTGGGAAGGAAGACGGCTAAGATCAATAACAACCGCGCTCGGAGGTGTCTCTTTCATTCTGCGTAATTCGGTCGCGTCAAGTAATTTATAGACAACCTCATAACCGAAATCTCCAATAAGCTCGGCACGTTCCTCTGCTTCTGTTGCGTTCCAATGAATCAACCGAACCCGGTGCATGGGAACCCCCCATTGGAAATATGAAATCCATTATCCATTTCTATTATGGCTCGAATGTTTTATTATGAGGCTGTTTTTTTAATAAGAAAGAAGACCTTATTCCATTATTTAAGGCGGGTTACTCCGGGTTATCCACACTTAAGATAGTTTCAACTTATCTTCATGTTTTTCAAGGAGCTTCGATGATGATCTCCTTGTTAAATTCAGAAAATTTTAGACTTATGGTTGCATTAATTTCTTCTGGATCACCACCCTCTTCAAATAGCTTCATTTCGATATCAACTTGTCTCATCCACCCATCCTCTATACCGATCCAATACGCCAACTTGACATCGCCTTCAGCTTCTCCTAAAACAGCCCGTAAAACTTCAGCGGGCAGCTTGCCTGTCATGTGATATGCAGACACTCCATCTAGATCTTCCTCGCCCAGCAATAGGAGGTTTTCGATGTCAGCTAAGTCATCTTGGTCCAATCCTATGAAATCCTCTGGGGTAAAGGGAGTCGCGGACTCGGAGCTGATCTGCCACTCACCAGATGATGGATCCTTAACATAAGATGTTTCGCCAATAATGATGACCTCCGTTTCAATCGTACTTCCAAACATCTCCATAGTCATTTCTCCCCGTAGACGGTCGGGCATTTTAAAATCGCCGATGAAAGTCATAGGAACTTCCATGGTCGTGCCCTGTGAATCGAACGTCATCTGCATGACCATTTCAAAGTGATACGATTCCAATTCCTCCATGGCAGCAATGGAATTCTCCAATATTGCCGTTGCAGAAAGAGGTGTTGGTGAGGGGGGTACGGTAGGTGTGGCGGTTGGATCGACCGCAGCTCCACCACAGCTCACCAGGATTAACGTGATAAGCGTGAGACCAAGCTTGTTTTAAAGGTCTTCTATTGTTCATTTTCCTGCTCTCCTTTTCGCTATGTGTGGTCTTTGAAGATTTTTACCCTCATCTCGCTTTAATGATCCAAAACGCTTACCGATGTCTCCTCGCTGTGTTGCGCGAGACATCCTCTTTGTTAGGACGGTTTCTGAGCTTTNTNNAACCGATGGAATGGGATTGTATTATAGATGTTGKGATAGGAATACTAGATTTAAGGTCGGATTTGCGTCATTGATTAAAGGTTTTCAAACGACTTGAGGTGAGGAGGTGCTTCTGGGAATAAATCAGATCTTCGCCACAGCAAAGTGAAAATTCGCAGSAAATGGCGATAGATCAATAWYGAYAAGCCAATSYGACCCTCAYGGATCRAYTYCAGCAGGTTCGGTTGCAKGATCTCRATCATCTTCWGTYSCTKGRATRGAGGCAAATCSKTRTAGATCCATCCGATGAGATCTTCYGMCATAWGCGTTCGTTCATCTTTTGGTAGAAGATGATACAAGGCTCTTGTAAGTGCGCTTTTGGTACCCATTTCCGTTGTTCCACTGATGTCTAGAGATCGCCACTACCAAAGATRGCCATCATTTTATTTTCCTTGGGAGCTGCTTGCTCCTCCCACACTTTTTTGGTTCCATCATTAATGAATAAAGTGGGCACGTTCGATTTACGTTGCACTTCGCTGGACGGACTGCCACCAACCCACCTTGTGTACCAAGGTCGAGGGTCGTTCGCCATCACGATGAGATCACAGTTGTTCTCGGTGGCATAGATCACGATCTCTTCGCCTTCACTCTGGCCACCGATAATCAATTCTGCGTCAGCATTCAGCCCCGCTTGACGCAAGCGAAGTTCATATTGAGGTAAGCATCTCTCAGCCTCAAGTCTTTTGCGCCAGCCTCGGGAGCCCTCTTCCAGTTGGAATTGACGACCTAACCCCTCGCCCCCGTCATCTGCAACAGTGATGACCCTCACAAGTGTGATATCCGCCTTCATTTGCAGGGCCAGCTTTTGAACATGCGCTATCACATTCTCATCACTTTCTTTCAGATTGAGTACGGTCAGGATTTTCTTATACATCGTAGTCACCTCCTCTACATTTCGCGGTCGAATTTTGTGTCTTGACATCCTTCCATCTTCCGCAATTACGGTATCGGATTTGGCTACGTCACACATCTGGGAAAATGTAGATCTCGATTCATACAAAAAGACCGCTTCCAAAGCGGCCTTTCTATTTCACACGATAGAATAAGTTCTATGACAATTGATAGAAATTATGATTGGTCAGTTGTCCAATACAAAATGTGGTGTTTAGTCCTCTAGGGGAGCCAAACCTTCCCTCAACGCATATAGAGCAGCCTGGGTACGATTGGCAAGGTGTAATTTTGAAAGGATGCTGCTCACATGTGTACGCACGGTTCCTTCTCCAATGACCAACGCCTCGGCAATTTCCTGGTTCGAACGCCCCTTGGCCACAAGGCGTAGAACCTCAACTTCCCGCTCGGTCAGCGGCTCCTCCGTGGGAGGGAGATCGGACGATCGCTGAAGTTCTCGCATTAACTTGGTAGCGATGTCGGGCGACATGGAGGGTTCACCGCGGTGCACATTTCGTATCGCCGAGATTAAAGCCAAGGGAGAGGCGTTTTTCAAGAGATATCCAAGCGCCCCCGATCGGATCGCAGGGAAGACCATATCATCTTCAGAGAAGCTGGTTAGGACTAAAATATGTGCATCAGGGTCCTCCGCCTTGATTTCCTGGATCACCTCCAAACCACTCTTGCGCGGCATGACCATGTCCAGCAGAATGATATCGGGCTTAAGTTCGCCCACCTTTTGCACGGCTTCCGTTCCATCGCTGGCTTCACCCACGATCTCCATGTCGGGCTCTGTATTAATCAATGTCCGCAGATCCTCCCGTACCACAGCGTGATCGTCCGCGATGAGGATACGAATGGTTTCTGTCATGGCGCCACCTCGGATGGGTCTGTTTTGATCGGATCGCCGCCTAGGGAGCGACCCTCCCATTTTAGAGGCGCCGAAATCTTTACTTCCGTCCCTTCGCCAAGGATTGAGCGAACGATCAACTGACCATCGATCTTCTCCACCCTTTCTTTCATGCTTACCAGCCCCAACCCACCCTTGTCCAGTACCTTCTCCGGCTCATAACCTTGCCCATTATCTGCTATAGATAGGGTAACTTCTTCTTCGTGGATTCGTAGAGTTACTAAGACGCTCGATGCCTTTGCATGCTTCAATACATTATTGAGTGCTTCTTACGTAATACGGTACAACTCCTCATCCAATTCTGCTGGGAATTTTGCTTCCCCTTCGACCTTCAATCGAGCTTCCAGACCGGCCCTTCGTTCGACGGCTTCCAGCCTTTGTTCGATCGCTTCAATCAGTCCCATCCTTTCAAGCTCTAAGGGTCGTAACTCGTATACCATCAACCGCATCTCTTGTAGGGCTTGCTGCGCGATTTCTCCTAACCTTGACTGATTGCCCTCGATCTGATCCAGATCATGTCCTTTGATCATGCGGCGACCCGCTTCTGTTAGCAGTGTGAGGCTATACAGCGACTGGGTCACTGAATCATGGAGATCACGCGCTAGGCGGCTCCGCTCAGCGGCCACCGCCTTCTCCATTTCGCTAACCCGAAGTGCCTCTTCGATTGTCATCCGTTGTTCAATTTCACGACGTAGTTCAACGGTGCGTTCCTGAACCTGCGCTTCCAACTCTCGACTTCGCTCTTCGATAGCAGCGACACGTCGACGGTACCCCATCCACACAACTCGTGCAACCAAAGAAATCGCGATCACCCAAAACCACCATGTGCCCCAAAGTGGAGGAGCTATTCTTACATGGACCGAGGTCCCCTCCTCGTTCCAAATCCCATCGTTATTGGAGCCTTTCACGCGGAAGACATAATTACCGGGCGGCAGATTGGGATAATCGACGCGACGCTGCGAACCAGCGTAGATCCAATCCTTATCCAACCCCTCCAGCATATAGGCATACTGGTTCTTCTCTGGAATGGTGTAATCCAAGGCCGCGAATTCGAAGGATATGAAGTTGTCGATATACGGGAGCGTAAGCTCTTCGCCTGGTGGCAACTCAGTGTAAACAGTCTGGTAGAACTTGCTGAAGGCCGTGATTACGATCGGGGGAATGTGCTGATTGTCTCTGATCTGCTCAGGATAGAAGATGTCAATACCATTGACCCCACCAAATAGCAGTTCTCCAGACTGGCTTCGCAAACAAGATCTAGGGGATAAGACTCCAGGTGAGACGCCATCACGTTGATCGAAGTTAAGAAAGGTTTCGCTGCGTGGATCGAATCGTGACAAGGCCGTGAAAGTGCTTAGCTACAGATACCCTTCCGAATCGCTCAGGATACAGCCAACGGAGTTGTCGGGCAATCCATCATCCACAGTGTAATGAGTGAAAGATTGGGTCGTACAATCAAAACGATTCAAGCCACCCTGCCAAGTTCCTACCCATATCGGACTATCATCAAGGCTCGGGTCTTCATAAAATGACCACACGACATCGGTGCTTAGACTTCCGGGATCATCTGGATCCCATCGATAATGGATAAACTCGGGGTCAGAAAGATCATCGGTGTTCTCTAAGAGGTTAATACCTACAAATGTCGCTACCCATAGTGAATCGTACTGGTCTATGTAGAGTCCCCTGACATAGTCCTCGCTAAGACTGTCCGGATCCTCAGGATCGTGAACGAATTGGGTGAGGGTTGTCCGTCCGGGGTCCAGCCGAAATAATCCTTCTCCCATTGTGCCGAACCACAAATTTCCATTCGAATCCTCGACCATCGCCTCGACACGAGCTCTGCCGAAGCGCGTCTCACCAAATCGGTGAAAGTGATCAAAAGAGTCGGTCTCTGGTTCATATCTCTCAAGCCAGCCTCCGTCTGTTCCAACCCATAAAATACCCGCATGATCCACAAGGATTACGTTCCCCTGAATATCGCTCAGACTATTAGGGTCTTTCGGATCGTATAGATAGGTAGTTCGGATTCCAGCATTACGATCCAACTTATCCAACCCAAGAAGATTCCCAACCCATAAGATGCCATTCTGGTCTTCAACCAGTGCGTAGATCTTGTTGTCGCTCAAGCTAAGAGGCGCAGGCTCGTCCCGATCCCCATCATCTTCCGTCAAGGATTCCGGGATGACCTGAAGTCGGGTGAATTGACTCACCCTCCTGTTGTATTTGCTGACCCCATTGGTCGTACCTATCCATAGGACACCGGCATTGTCTTCGAAGATCGATAGCACAGCATCATCACTCAGGCTGTGAGGGTCAATGGGATTATTTCGATAATGAATGAAAGGCAGATCGCTAGGTGCTTGCTCTTTTGTCATGGGTATGTCAGCAGGGAGGAGCTGGTTAAGTCCCCCATAGGTTCCGATCCAGAGCGATCCCATAGAATCTTCGTATATAGATAGTACGATGTTATTGCTCAAGCTGTGTGGATTATCTTCATCCTGGATTTAATGGGTGAACACACCTGTCGAACGATCGAGCAGGTTGAGCCCACCTCCCTCGGTGCCGACCCGTAGATTTCCATTTCGATCCTTATGGATGACTGAAACCCGCCCTTCCCCTATACTATGGGGGTCTTGCGGATCATGCACATAGTGGGAAAAGGTATCCGATTTGCGATCGAGATAATCCAAACCGTTCTGCGTCCCAATCCATAGATCCCCATTTGGTTCCTCATACATCGTGTTTACGATGTTGGACGAAAGTGACCGGGTGCTCATAGTTTCGTCCGTATCGTGGTGGTAGGAGTATTCTATAGTTTTAGTTGTGAGATCCATGACATACAGGCCGGTGGAATCGCTAAACCAGAGAGCTCCCTCCCTATCCTCGAAAATACAGTAGACGTCCCCGCGAAAAGAATAGCGGGTAGATGTTTCAGTTCCTCGATGGACCAGTTGTAATCCACTTCCAGATCCGACCCACAAATTTCCATTTCGATCTTCATGTATCGCCATTAATGCCATAAAAGCATACGGTGTTCTTCTGAAGACTGTAAATTTGTATCCATCGTACTTGTTGAGCCCGTTCAGGGTCGCGAACCACATATATCCCTGCCGATCCTGCAGAATGTTGAATACGATGGGATTTGAGAGGCCGTCGACGGTCGACAATCGTTCAAATCGGATGGATTGAGGTTCGAGTAAATTGGCTCTTCGAGGCTTGGGGGTGCGTCAAAGCTGGGATAAGGCATAGGATTTAGAGGAGAAGTGGTGGGTACGCCACTTATGGTGGCTTGGAGCTCAGCGGTATTCTCCGGGCCACATGCTCCCGCTGTAAACACGGCAATTATTGCCAGCGCAATCACGGTTCGTCGAAGGAAGGGTCCTTTAAAGGACATCATCGCAGTTATATCATCAAGCTACGAAATTATAAGCGTCGGGGATTTTTTCCTATCCTGAATCCAAACCTCTTCTTGAGTGATCTTATGAGATGACAAGATGGTAAACGCTGTCAAAATTCTATGCAATCTCTTCAGGATAAAGTTTTACTTCCACCCGAGGCCTTGGAGATGTTCGCTCTTGATCCACCCTTCTGGGAAGGAGTCCTTTTTATTGGTCAAGAGATCTACTGCTTTTCGAGCCTTTGTTCTCATGGCTATGCTTCGATCCCTCTGGAGCGGTTCTATTCTTTCGATAATCCGCTTACACTCCTCCGGATACTTCCTCCCAAGTATACACAGACTGACGACCGCCCAGCTTTTTGTAAAGACACTTTCATCATCTAGCAGATGAAGAAGCGTGGAGGTTAGGTCGCTAACCTTCTCTTCGTAGATAGCTAAATGCCCAAAGATCATCGCCAGATGCATCTTGACCATCGGTACAGGATCTTCCTTTGCGATCTTGATGAGCTCAGCCAGGCAGTTATTCAGCAACTTAGGTTCTGTCCTTGCGATTTTCTCAAGGGCATCCGCTGTCCGACCTCGTACGACATCATCCGTCACATATAAACCTTCGAACAACTCCTCAAACATCAGAGGGTTCTTGAGCACAAATTCGGCTGCCTCGCTCGACATGCCATCCGAACGGAGATCACCTCCGGATAGCCACTCCAATATTTGGTTCATACGCCTATTGTTCTCCCTAACAGATATTGGAGCGAGCGTTTTTCTGGTGGGCTGCTCCGATTCCTCCGGTCAAATATCCGAGGTACGTACACTAATGTTTCCACAAGCTAAAACCATGGCATATCTGGGTTTCTTGAGAGTGTTGTTAGCTGTCATTCGTAGAGACGTAAGATCTCTTTGATCTCCACCAAGTCGCGATGAAGAGAGACCCGATAACAAAGAACGGACCGCCCGAGATCAACACCGCAAAGCCTTTGTTATGGCCAGCTTCGATCAATGCAAATGTGCTGTGTGCGATAGCAACGACCAGGATAATCAAACCGCCCTCGAGTTCTCTCAACCAAGCAATAACCACGCCCAAGATCGAACTCACGATTAATAGCGCCATGATTGTCGACTCTATCCCTCCTTGTTCCTGCTCATAGATAAGCGAGAGAATCGCGATCAAGAGCCAGAAGGACGCGATCAAGGTCCCAAGTCCTCGGGCAATCCATCGCAGGATCATCACACTGCGATCTATTTTGAACTCATTATTTGTCATAATCTTGGAGGTCTCCATTCGAAACGATACCCCTTGGGTGCATATTGCTAAAGCCCGATTCTAGCCGAGGATGATATTGAGTGGGTTGAATATGTTATGTCGCATATAAGTTCTTAAGAATTTCATCACTCACATCTCCTTCGTTCTACTTTCCGCCAACATTTTGGCCGCTACTTGCTGAGAACGCAGGAGAGAGACGAGCAGTGACGCAAGAAACAACTTGACGTTATCCTGTTCACCTAGAGACGTGTGTATTCTGCTATAAAGCTCGCCTTCTTCTATTTCTCTTCTCTTTTCCTTTCCACGGATCCATGTTTCGATCGGTGCAAGGTATTCCTCCAGGACCCTGGCCCTTTCAATACCGTCAGTCCCTCTCCGAGGCATGACTGCACGCCACTTGCCTGCACCAATGCTCGAGATGATCAAGTCGTATCTGCGAAAGGCTTTATGGTTGCATGGCTGAAGTCTGCCGTCACCATCAGATTTCAACACGAGTTCATGAAGAACCCTACTCTCCGGGTCTCTCTTTTTGATTTCCACTTCAATTGCTGAGACTGCGCCTTCATGAGCTATCATTTGTGCTGAGTTCTGGGCATATCCACTGAGCCACCTCTCCAGGCAAAGACAAAACCGCTCAATGTAAAGTTCCTTCAGGGTATCTCTGTCACCAAGCATATCCCAGATGTGACTCAGAATCTCTCTTTCGGGATCACAAAGTTTTAAAAGGGGTCCATACCCATCTAATCCCTCGGTAGATATCCACTTCCGTAAAGAAAGGTAATAGGCCCAAACCAATTCCCACCGCTCATCGGTTATCGATGCCAGATGCCCAATCCCCATCTTGACGGATTCTTTCCTGCCAATCGCGTCGCATAACGCAAGAATAGATTCTTCTAGATTCCAATTACATATTTCGAGCGCCATAATTTGATCAACAAACTTCTCAGAAGCTCCATCTAATGGTTGTGCTTGCTCCCAAAGTTCCTTAAGACGCGAATACTCTTTCTGGCCTCTTTCATCTTCTATGTCAAACCAAGCAGTTATCCGGCCCCATCGGTGTATGGCAAAGATTTCGTTTTCCCAAGGTTCACGTTTAGGGATGACTTGATCATCTTGCCCCCCCATATTACCTTTTCTCCTTCCAGGTTCTTTTTAAACAGGTATGATCTCAATATTGATTCTAGTCAGACTTGAATAGAGCCATTAAACATCAAACTCATAGATATATTCTTTTGGGGTCGTGCCGACTTTCTCGCCATATAAGCACACATTTAGATAGGCCGGGGCCCTGAACGAAGTAGGGATCTGTGAGGAATACACCCTTGCAGGAAATTCATATTTGGTCTCAATAACACGAAAACCCATTTCCGTACCAAACAGCCCTGCCAGAGCTTCGCGTGAGAAGCGAAAATAATCGTACGGATAAGCATGTAGCGGGAAAGTGTGATGGGTTTGGATGAAGAGTAGACCTCCTATCTTTAAGGCTTTCATGACCTGGTGGGCAGCCAAGTGAGGGTATTTGAAATGCTCAAAAGTAGCACAAGAAATGATTACATCGAATTGTTCTTCACCCACTACCTCAGTTAATCGATGAACATCGGCAACAATATCCACATCTACACCGCTCTCGATGTCGGACCCTAGATACTCGCTAGCATTGGGTACCCACTTATCACGCCTAGTTGAACGATCAGGAATCGAGCGCTTCGTACCCAACTCCAAAACACGAGGTTTGTCCATCTCGCGACAACGTCTTCTAAACCTTCTTAACACAACATTTCTTTTCGGATCTTCCAAGTCAAGACCGAAAGTTAGAATCTTACCCGACAATCGTAATAGGACTGGCTTCAATGCTCTCACCTTCACTCCTTTACGGCTCGAATTCAAACGCTTTCAATACAGAATGAATATATTAACCTCGAGTTACCTATCCACTCCCTCTCATCGTAAATGGGGCTGCATCCTAAATCCTAACGTGATTCGTTTAGTGGTTTGATAACTGCGACCGAAATATTCTAGCGTGCCATCAATCCATGATAGAAAACACCGCGTTGGAGAAACTCACCTGCTCTTTCTACTTTCTTCCAACGAATATTCCATACTCCCATGAATCGAGCAATTCTTTGGGTTCAGACATGGTCGCTCTCAATGCATCTCTAAATAATGGCTTGGTTATGATTAAGGACAAAGTTTTATACAACGCTTTTGTGAAATCGATGAAACCCAGCCGCCTCAGTCGATTGAATGCCTCATTCATCACAGTGACATCGTGCGTACTTGTAACGATGTCTCGTAATCCAGCTTGAAGCAGTAACTGCTCCCACCCATCCGCGGTCAGAGGATTGAAAATTCCCCCAAATGTTTGGGATAGGGTTGCAAGGTTTTTTGGAGAAGGATCTTCTAACCAAGCGGTTTCAGTGATACCAAAGTATCCGCCTTTCTTTATCACACGAACGGACTCATCTACACTTTTTTGCTTGTCTTGAACGAAAGCCATGATCGACTCACCAATGACAATGTCAAACTCTTCATCATCGAAAGGGAGATCCTGTACATCGGCGACTCGAAAATCTATGAGTTCCTCAACGCCCTGTCTTCTTGCCCTCTCCCGGGATCGATCGATCATCGAAACAAGAAAGTCGATTCCTACAACCCTGCAACCAAATTTCCTCGCAATATAGCAAGGAGTTATACCTACACCGCAACCGACGTCGAGGATATACTTGCTTGTGTCGATATGACACAATTCGATGAGCTCATTCGTGGCGGAGAGACCGCCCGAGTGTTTGGTAAAATCCATTTCCGCCATGAGTTCAAAGAAGACGCTTCCCATCGCTTAAACCTGATCCATAACAGATCTCAATTATTTTCCTTTTTCTCCCTATTGAATGGATGTTGTCCCTATGATACGGGTAAAATTTATTAACCCAAGTACAACATCGGGCGCGAGGTTGTCGTATGATGACTTTTACTAATCACTCGTCATTGGCTGCAAAGTATCAAGCACTGTCTTCGCCAATGCGAAATTACCTTCTATGACGATCTCGAAATTGTCCCCATTGAGAATGACCAGGACGTACTCAAGAATCCCTCCGGAACCTGACACGACCGTTATATGTGCGGCTTGCAAGCCGGTCACGAGCATCAATCTTTCCTCTGCAAAGATACTTAAATAAGCTGCTGTTGCCTCCAGCTTAGCGTTTTCAACCCATACCTCGAGGGAGTCGGAAGACAATTCCACTGGCAATAATCGGATCCTGATACTGACGGTATCCTCATTCCACTCCAGCTTATGTGGTGGAGACGCCGGGTCGTATGAAGTGAGAAGCACTTCAAATGGCTCTTCGGGTACATCCTGAAGAAACCATCCACTTGGATAATCAAATGTAATGCTTAGCAAATCCCCGCGGTAGGTATTGGTTGTGGCTGATGTAGCTACAGAAGACACAACTGGAAATGCTGCCGTCTGAGAAGGTGTCGAGATACAGGAGCTGCAAGCCACAAGTGTCACGCAAGTGATGAGTGGGATGATGAATAAGGCACTTCTTTTCATGATCAGATCGCTCAAAGTCTACTGCAACCTTGACACCCTTCTTGTCCAGGTCGATTATGATACCCTTAACACATTAGCGATTATGAGCACCATCGTCCCGAGCTCGTCGAACGGAATCGCTCAGGACCACAAAATAGTAAAGATGAACTACCGCCCCACAATCATTCTTTTCGTATGCTGAATTCTTCGTACCCCATTGTACCTATCACCAATGATTTAAGCACTTCTGAAGTCGAAAATCGCTTGACAGTAGCAAGTAATCCTTGTAAAATGATTGTAGATAAGTTTGTTTTTCAGACTAGTTTGTTATTACCACTAGTCTGAGGAGTACAAGAAATGGCGGAAGAGAAACAATTTAAAAGACTCGAGAGCAAGACCTATCTTTCCCATCACCAGGATGGCCTGCTCGATGTGCTTATCGGGCAGATCATGCTGGGACTTGGATTTGGCATGGCCAGCGGTTGGATTGGCGGATTGGCGATTCTAGGTTTTTTTCCAATTGCACTCTATGTGCCCCTCAAGAACCGGATCACAATTCCGCGTCTCGGCTACGTAGAATTCATCCCAAAAGCCAGCAGAGAAGCCCTACTAAAGATTGCGTATCCGTTGTTCTTTTGTACTTGCATGGTGATCTTCCTACTGGTAGCAAGGGTTCCTGAGGGAGTGACACCCGTTGCCCCAGTCTGGACCCCTTCTGAGGCATGGCCTGCTTTCAGATTATGGCTCCAGGGGAAAGAATCCTTACTCTTCGGATTGGCGATGTTCATCGTCTTTGGAGTGGTTGGAATGGCCACGAAGATACGTCGACTGTTCGCCTACGCTCTATTGGGTCTGATGATCATGGTGGGTGGTCAATTGTTCCACCTTCGAACATTCATTCCCTTGTTTGTTATGGCTGGCATCACCTATGCCGTTGGCATCATAATGCTGATCCAATTCCTTCGGAAATATCCCATCATGTCGGAGGAGAATTTAATAGGGGATCGTGACAATCATGCCTCCAGCTGATCCCAAGAACAAGAACCTGCAACCAATCGCCGACCTCGATCGCGCCCTTCACGCACCGGCTCGTCTTATGATCCTGGCGATGCTACACGTTGTTGAAAACGCCGATTTCACCTTTCTAATGCGTCAGACCGGTTTAACGCGTGGAAATCTGTCCACTCACTTGAGCAAATTGGAAGAAGAAGGATATATTGATATTAAGAAGAAGTTTGTAGCGAAGAAACCTCGCACACTTATCCGTCTCACTGATGGAGGACGATCCGCGATACAAACCTACCGGAATTATATGAGACAGGTGATTGATGATTTGTTGGAGTAATCCAGCTAACGCAATCTTTATTCTATTAACCTATTCCGCGATCAGCGAATGTTCGTCAATCTCCCGCGCCCTGTCTTAAAGAAATGATCTCAATGTCTATAGATCGCATTTATCGTTCGTATCTCCAAGTTAAGATCACTCCTCTTCGCTTTCGTCTAGGATCCAATGTAAAGCTTTAGCTTTCGCTAAGAGAGTCCCCCTCAGATCACGGACATCTGCATGGAAAGTGAGCATACGATCGTCTCGGTTTACTAACTTTGCTTCAACCGTGATGTATTGAAGATCGGGTGTCACGGGACGGCTGAACTTCATCTCGATTCGTCGTGTCACACTTGGTGGCGCAACCAGCATGCTCAACGGGCCGAATGTGTTATCGACTGCTGCTGCGACCATCCCACCTTGCATCGAACCAAAAGGATTGAGAAATTCATTTTGTATCGGAAATTTCGTTTTAATTACGCCGGCTTTTGGATCGAACGCGATAAATTCACCTTCCATGGTTGTAAAAACTGGAGGCGGGATAAGAAAATTGTCTTTCTTCTCCCCCAGCTTTTGATGGATGATTTCAATGATTGAGGGGTCAGGCATCTAGGGGATCTCCTTGGAATATCTAAGGTACGCTACATCGGTCAACATACTACCACATGCTACCTGTCCTAGGCCTCTCGATTTTGCTCGGGACAACCAGGGATAGGGGTTCAGGGATTCGATGCGTTTCTATCGAAGGCTCTGCGAATAATTATTCGTTCAGTTTGACTGGACTGGATTGCACGGTTCGTCCCGCGAGCGCAACGAGATTGTTCATCAAGCTCGACTTGAGGGGATCGTTCGTCCAGTTCGACTGGACCCTGATCCTTTTCCAGGGTCGAAACTCCTTGTTATTCTCAAGGGCTCAAGCGAGCAGCAATACATGTATTTTCGCCACCTGCCCCCTAATAATTTAATAGCATTTCTATTCCAAATACGTTCAATGAAATGAGCATCCCTTCAGGCCATGTTACGAATGCGGATCTCGATTCCTTCCTCACCACTCAACAATTCCAGGATCTTCGAAGTATCGGTATCACCGTAGTGATAGGGATACAGGATTTTCGGCTGGATTGTTTTCGCGGCATCAGCGACCATCTCAGGGGTCATCGTGTAGGGAAGATTCATCGGTAGAAATGCAAGGTCAATACCCTGGAGATCCTTCATCTCTGGAATGTTCTCGGTATCTCCCGCCACATATACGCGTTTATCACCAAAGGTCAGGATGTATCCATTTCCGACGCCTTTTGGATGAAAGGGTTCTCCACTTTCACGTTTATGTACTAGATTGTAAGCTGGTACGGCTTCAATCGGAACTCCCAAGACTGTGGATACATCGCCATTCTGCATCACAGTCCCACCTTCGACCTCTTTTGCGCAGGTTTCGGTCAATACCACTTTTGTTTCTCCAGTTCTCACGTTTGCTAACGCATCCGGGTCGAGATGATCGCGGTGCTCATGGGTAATCAGAATGACATCTGCTTTTGGCATCTTCGAATAGTCTGCCACTCTGCTGAACGGATCAATGTGGATCCTTTTCCCACGAAAGGTCAGCATCAACGTACCGTGACCAAGAAAGGTGATCTTCAGATCACCGGCAGAAGTTTTTATCACATCTGTTTCGTATTGGTCGTGAGGAACCATCACCGCATCTCCTTCTTTGTACCTAATAGAGAAAACAACTCTCCGTATCTGCATCATGCTTGCTGTCCAGAAGAAATAATCATTTTGTACAAAGATCATAAGCCCTTGGCTGCCGATCTATAATCAATTCAATGACGCAATTCCATGGTGATCTCCTGCCCGACCAAATATATGATCACCAACTTGAACATTCAACCTAATGCCACCGATCGAGGGAAACATGAAGGGGGTGCCATCATAATCAACTCTCCAGTTGCCCTTCGTCCTTGGATATCCCGGCTGACATAGCAACGGGAATTCCATTACCCTTTCTTCATTTGTTTTGAGCATTTTTTTCCTTGATGAAGCAAATTAGACTTGGCATATATTACCAACGAACGATTGGATCAAGAAATCGTGGCAAGGTGTTAACTTTACTAGCTCTTAGTAGAATTTATCAAATATACACAAAGTGCCGATAAAGGGCGGCTACGCTTGGGCGGCCAGTGTATCCTAAACAGGGTGCCAGTCCCTGCAGCTCGACAAACTCACCTCATAGCTTGGCAAGGGAAGCGACGGGAATAATTATCAGCACTCAGTTATCCGCACCCTGCAATTCCCTTTTGAAGTATGAATCTGGTTATGGTTTCAAATCATGGCTGACAACTGATTGCTATTCTCCGTTCGTCTACGATCATGCACAGAGCCCCAGTGAGAACTTAGATGCCATCGAAATCTGAAATCTCTCGAAGATGATATCCAAACACTGCAGAATACTCTTCGAAAATCGCTTGACAAAATGTAACCTTTGTGTTATATTATGGGCGTTACACGTTGCCTTTTGTGGAATATATGTTATATAGATAAAGCAAACCAAGCTATAGAAGAGGAGAACATGATGAATTCAGACATCGAAATGCTAGATAAGAGGAGAATGCGCTATCTTGAATGGTACCTGATTGGATTCGTACCATTCATTATCCTTTCCCTGACTCGATACTTCTTTCGTCTCGGGGGGTTGAATTCACAGCCAATCGGTAGAGCAGTTTTGATCGGCCTAATCCTGAGCATGCTGCTCTTGGCTGTCAGCACGATCGCTTCTGCGATTCTGGGAAGAACGATCAAGAATGAACCTTCTCTGAATGATGCTTTGCAGAACGAGTTGGTCCGGTCGCTCGAGGTTCAATCCTGGAAGGCCGCATATGTTGGTGCAGTAGGAACCACGATCTTTTTCGCAGTAGCCTGGTTCTTCTACCCTATCAATGATCCTGTTATGGTCGCCTTGACCTCAATCATCGTTGGTGCCGGTGCATACCAAGCAACTTTTTATTTCAAATACAGATCATCATGACCAACAAAAAGCTTAAAAATCGGATCAAGGTCTACCGGGCGATGAACGATTGGACTCAAGAAGAACTAGCTCGGAGAGTGAACGTCACAAGAAAGACGATTAACACCGTCGAGAATGGCAAGTTTATACCCTCGACATATTTGGCACTTATGATCGCAAAAGCCTTTGGTGTTGCCGTTGAAGATGTCTTCCAGATAGACGAGGATTAAGTCATTTTAATGATTCCAGTTCATCGATAGCAATCCGAATCCGAATTTATCAAAAGAGATTGTCAGCCCAAGATTTTGAGTTTAACCACCCCACCCTGTCGTGTTTTTACTTTTCAGTATTCCAAAAATAAAACGAACATCTTCAAATCTCGCCGAGCGGGGCATCGTCTACAACGAATGATCAGGAGGTCAATGTAGAGATCGGAGAAAGATATGCATCACAAAAATCTCGACAATCTCGTGGTTAGAGCAATCTAATGAATGTATTTAAAGCAAAAGCTAGCTCAACGAGCTTAGTAGAATCATTAATGTCAATCGAAAATTTTTCTCCCCTCAACCTCATCCCAGCGGCACTTTGTAGACTTATGCATGGCTCTAAGTTGCTAAAAGAACGATAAATATGTGGCTATGCGCAATCTATTGGGGTTTTTCGCTTTATCTACCACACACTCCGCGCGCACGGCTCATAAACTGACACTTTGTTATCCCAACCATACCTACACCATAACGCGACAAGCCAATCCCTTCAAATAGCGCCCCTCGGGGAAGTTCAACGAGACCGGGTGATCCGAGGGTTGGCCCAGCCAACCTATGATCGCTGCATCCACGCCTGCGTCCAACGCCGCACCTGCGACGATCTTCTGGAACAAATCCATATCCACGGCACCTGAACAGGAAAAAGTAAACAGAAAACCGCCTGCACGCAGCAACTTAAATGCCAGCAGATTGATGTCTTTGTAGCCCCTTGCAGCGCGCTGCACATGAGAAGATCTCCTGGCAAAACGAGGTGGGTCTAGAATGATCGCGTCGAAGGTCCGCCCGCGATCACGCATCTTACGCAACTCTTCGAACACATCGCCCTCGATCCACTCACAATCTTCAACGGGTAGGTCGTTCAGGCGGACGTTCTCAGCCACTAAATCTAATGCCGGTCCCGAGCTGTCAATCGATAAGACACGATTCGCTCCAGCTGCTAGAGCCGCCACCGTAAACCCGCCAGTGTACGCGAAACAGTCGAGGACCTCTCCGCTCTCAATCGTTTCACGTACAAACCGACGGTTCTCGCGTTGATCTAGGTAAAATCCGGTTTTTTGACCCCGATGAATTTCTACTCTAAAACGGAGCCCATATTCGGAAATCATCAAGGGGTCAATCGGTTCGTCCCCCCAGAGGTGACCGGTTCGTGAGGGCAATCCTTCCAATTGGCGCACATCTACATCCGATCGTTCGAAGATCCCATTACAATCACCTCTGCCTTTGAGGCTCTCAACAATCACATCTCGCCACTGTTCGGCACCGGCGCTGAGCAGTTGCAACACCAAGCTTCCCCCATAGCGATCAACGATCACCCCGGGAAGCCCATCTGATTCTGCATGGACCTCACGGTAGGCAGTCACATGCGGATCAAGGGCAAGATGACGTCGTGCTGCTACTGACCGTTCTATCCGACGCCAGAAGAATTCTTCATCGACTTTCTCCTCCTGATCCCAGGTCCAGATTCGGGCTCGAATTTGCGAATTTGGGGAGTAAGCCGCCCGAGCGATCCAGTCACCCTCGTGAGACAGGACATCTACCGTTTCACCAACACCTGGTTCTTCCAACACCTTTTCGATGGCTCCCGAGAAGATCCAGGGATGACGTCTGAGCACTGATCGTTCACGCCCCACTTTCAGCTTTATCTGATACATCTGATCTCCGAAATAGACCCTCGTAACGCCCCAAACGATTTTTTCTTTAAATGTGACGCCATTGAAAACAGATCAACTGCGATTAAAAGACCGGCATATGTGGTGGCGCGAGTTGCGTTCACACCCCCACACACATTCCTACCCGCTCCATGTCCATGCGGGCTATATTTTCAATTGTCTCAACTGGCAAGATACGAGCAACTGATCACCCAGCCACAACTTGAGATCAGAGCATAAGAATTGAGCACATTGCAGATGTGCTCTACGCAGCCGTTAGACTCAATAGGAATGACAGCTTCAATTTGTGAAGAGCCGAGCAGTCTTTTCCCTAAACCTTACTTTTCGATCAGAGAACGTAAACCCGATTCATTGAGAATTGGGACACCGAGCGCTAGCGCTCGATCTAATTTCGACCCAGCTGACTCGCCTGCCACCACATAAGATGTATGCCGACTGACGCTCCCGGTCACCTTCCCACCATGTTGTTCAATTAGAGTCTTCGCCTCTCCCCGAGTTAATGTCGACAACTTACCTGTGAGCACGAAGGTCATCCCTGAGAATAGACCAGCTTCGCCTTCGTGTCCGCCCCCTTCGACAGGCCATACGCCAGCCAGCTGGAGTTTCTTCAACAATTCTCGATTGGACAATTGTGCGTTCCAGTCCACGATCGTAGCGGCGATGTTGGGTCCGATCCCTTCAATCCCCTCCAGTTCTTGTTGCGTCGCGGCCTGAAATGCATTCATGTTTCGAAAATGACGTGCAAGATCAACTGCGACCGTCACCCCAACTCCTCTGATACCGAGGGCGTTAATCAGTCGTGCCAAGGATCGCTCGCGGGTCGATTCGATCGCATCTAGAAGGTTATCCGCTTTCTTTTCCGCGAACCCCTCAAGCGTGAGCAGGTCATCCTCAATCAATTGGTACAAGTCCGCCACATCGGATACTAAACCGGCTTCTACCATTTGTTTTGCGATCCTTATCCCTAAGCCTTCAATGTCCATCGCCGATCGTGAAGCGTAGTGTTCAAGATTGCGAACGAGTTGTGCCGGACAGGTTGCGTTGACACAATACACGGCGACCTCTCCCGGTAGACGTTCAAGGGGCTCACCACAGGAAGGACAACTGTTTGGCAGTAAAAAAGGTTGCTCATCGCCTTTGCGAGCCTCGGCGACAGGACCGATCACATAGGGAATCACCTCTCCCGCCCTCTTCAGCAACACCCTGTCTCCAATACGGATATCCTTTTCCTCGACAAAGTCAAAATTATGCAAGGTAGCCTGGGATACCGTCACACCACCCACTTCGACAGGTTCAAGGATCGCATATGGCGTGATGACTCCAGTACGGCCAACATTCACGCCGATATCTCTCAATATAGTCGTCACTACCTGAGCAGGGAATTTATAGGCGACAGCACCTCTTGGGTCCTTTCCCACGAAACCTAGATCCGCTGCCAACTCCAGATCGTTGATTTTGATCACGACCCCATCGGCCTCGTAAGGAAGATCATCACGTCGTCGTGCCATCTCCTCACCGATCGAAATCGCACGCTCCAAATCTTCACAATGATAGATTTCCTCCGGGACCGGGAAACCCATCCGCTTAAGGTATTCGAGGACCTCCAATTGCTGATCCGGCTGGGAGTCTTCTCCCTCGACGATCGCATAGCAAAGCAGACTGATCGGTCTTTGCGCGGTCAACTTTGGATCCAGCTGCCTGAGTGCTCCAGATGCAGCGTTTCGGGGATTAACATAGGTTCGCTCACCGGCTTGCTCGAGACGACGATTCATCTCCTCAAAGTCTTTCCGCAAGATGATCGCCTCACCGCGCACGACAAGCCGACGGGGCGCCTCGACCTTCTCCTCCGCAATGGGGATCCGCAGAGGAAGGCTGCGAACTGTCTTCAGATTTGCTGTGATGTCCTCGCCGTACTCACCGTCGCCTCTTGTCGCCCCCAGAATGAAGACGCCTTTCTCATAATGAAGAACCACTGTCAGACCATCAAGCTTGGGTTCAACGGAGAAGTCAATCTCAAGCACGCGATCATCCAGCTTCGATATCCGATCGAACCAGGCACGTACTTCGTCAGCATCGTACGCGTTTCCAAGGCTGAGGATTGGTGCTGGATGTGGAACCCGCTCAAAGCGCTCCGCCGGTTGACCCCCCACACGCTGAGTTGGCGAATCCGGCGAGAGAATTTCCGGGTGCTCACTCTCCAATGCCTGCAGCTCACGCACCAAGAGATCGAATTCGTAATCGCTGATCACAGGTGAGCTAAGGACATGATAGCGATAGTTGTGGTAATTAATCCGCTGTCTTAGTTCTTCAGCACGAGCCGAAATATCCTTTTTCACCATGGTTAGAAGTATTGCCTTCCCTATTCTGTATCCCTTTGAGATGGCAGGACATCGGGCCAAACTGCGTGAAACATCAACCATTCTGATGGACTAGCTCGGATCAAATCTTCAACCACCATGATGATCCGCTGGGCTAGAGATAACACATCTTTGTCTTCATCACCCGTAGACTCTGGCTCGATGAATTCTTCGCAATGCCCCCGATAGTAGCCATTACCCTCATCTTCAACTCTACCCACGAGAACATTTGCACCCGTCCGAATCGCCAATCGTGCATGACCGATAGGAAGGACCACCTTACGGCCGAAAAAGGTCAGTGGCTCCCCGCCGACGTCGGGCCTGTCGACTCCGGTCATCACAAATCCATAATTCCGTAACCGTTTGATCGCTTCGCGTAGAGTTTGGAATGAAATGGGAGTAATATTGACCCCGAATTTTTTCCGCACTTCGTTGTCGACAATGTAAGAACCCCTTACCTCAGGATACGAGAGGGCTTGCACTGGATGTCCCATCACGCCGATCCCAAGCAGCATTACATTAAAACTGCTCATATGAGGTCCAACGAATAAGACGCCGTGTTTTTCGCGAACCGATTTGAACACTCGCTCTTTGAGTTCATCTTCAATGATGACACTCGCTTTTACAACTTCTGGCCCACCGGCAACCGCACGGTACCAATCAGCATAACCACGCGCAGTATTACGGATCACTTCATATACCGCTTTATCAAGATCGGGTGATTCGTATGGTATCCCGCGCACGACAGATTGATTAGCACGAACTCCCTGCACCACCCAGGAGTCTTCTCGCTTTACAACAAGTCCCGTCATCCAGTCTGCGAGCCAATAAGCTTGCTTCCGGCTGATATATCTCGCGATGAAAAGACCAAGCCTTGGTCCTAAGCTGCTGTTGATGAAAGATATGAGGTCCATTTATCTCCCTTAGTGAATCGAGCGTTTCATATCACCATGGATTACAAGTACGCCTTCTTTCTCAATCAGGATAAAACTTCACTGCGTCTGATAAATCTCCTTCGATATTGATAGGCATGCCAAACCATTTTCAGGAATCCAATTGTATCGTGGAGAGGATGGAAATAGCTCACCTTGCCGGTGCCATAAATCGTACGAATCGGCACCCAACCGATCGTCATCCCCAGACACACCGTCTGCATGACCACCTCGACCTCTAATTCAAAACCAGTCATTTTAAGGTCTAGCGCTTCAAGTAATTTGTGAGAGTGAAGACGGTATCCACACTGATTATCATGAATACGTTGTTTTAATGCTAAAGACAGTAGCCAAGAGCCGATCGGATTTGCAAAACGGTTAGGGAATGGCATCTGCTGAAAGTCTCTTCTCCCGATGATGAGCTCACCGGCTTTTTTCCTATACGCAGATAAAAATAATGGAATTTCTGTCGGATCGTGCTGGCCATCCGCATCTAAAGTTACGACAGCCTTGAACCCCCGTTCCAAAGCCCATTTAAAGCCGGTAATCAGCGCCTGACCCTTTCCTTTGTTCTCCTCGTGCCGTACAACCTCTGCTCCAGCCGAGGACGCAAGATCAGGTGTACCGTCTTGTGAACCATCGTCTACGACGAGAACGGGTAGCTGCGCGCGAGTCGCCTCGATTACCGGTCCAATAAATGCTTCCTCGTTCCAGGCCGGTATCAAAGCCAGGATTTTATCTTCGTTCATACAGGTGATCTCATCCGGAAATTATTCGATCAAACTAGTTAAAGAGAATAACATTAATATTTTATCGGTAAAGATATGAGACATGTTTGAATACCTGTTGATATGAATAACATTTCAAGGAACCTACATATCTCCAATTCTAGCCCACCCACACTCAGCGTCAAGGACTAGGAGACGATCGTTGTCTTCTGTGTTCGCTGGAGAAGATGCGATATGATCTGACCCGGGCTTATCGAGCATTGGTTTGCCAATCCCACCTAAGCATAAGGCAGAAATCACCCTAGGTTTCAAGAAGGGTGCGCGATAGTAGAGGAGTCATCCTTAGCCTGTCGAAGGATGACTATCCTAGGCATGATGTGGAAAACACCTTGTGGTTGCTTTGGCCTGCTTGCCTGAGCTTGCTGAAGGGATCCTGTCGAAGGGTAAAATATTGCAGAGCGGTCGTCCTTCAATATCCTTCGAACGAGGTACAAAATTCTTAAGATTGATGTAGTGGGATAACTGAGGTTTCTAAATCGAGAGAGAAATAAGACCGGAGGTTTATTGTCATCTGATTGTCATGTAATCCCTTTCCACAAAGCTTATGGTATGGTGGGGTAACAGGTACAGTTTGTTATGAGCAATAAAAAATTGGACGCTGATGAATGGAATTAGACAGCAATGAAATATTGCTCATATGACTAGGATTTGTTAGACTGGGCGGAAATACAAGAATTTCTGGAGGCATTATGTCCGCTGGACGCATCATCGCATATGTTGCTGCTGCAATTCTGATCTTCTTTGGTGTGTTATTTGTATGGGGGGCGTTCAGTCCTCAAGGATCACCTGGATGGATCATCGTCGGCGTAATCAGCATTGGCGCGGGTTTAGTCCTGATCTGGCTCGCTGGACGACAAGCCAAGCGAGAAGCAACAGAAATTGTGCAAAAGATCGAACTCTCCGGCGATGTAGACCTCGAAACCCTGAGCTGCCGAAATTGTGGCGGTGCTCTCTCCCCAGACAATGTTAAGATGATCGCTGGAGCCCCCGTCGTCTCCTGTCCGTATTGCAATACATCGTATCAACTTACTGAAGAGCCAAAATGGTGAAGGACTTGTTATCGTTGCTTCTCCACTTCACCCTAGTATGGAGCATGGTATGAGATACCTAAGATTTACGATATTGATCATCGTAAGCCTCCTACTCGTTCTAACCTCGATTCCAGCGCTTGCACAGACATACTACTTCAGCGTTGACGAGGAGTATGTGCAAGTCTATTTGGAATCCGACGGCAGTATGCGGATTGAATACATCTACGTATTCACCAATGATCGATCCGCTTCCCCGATAGAATTCGTCGATATTGGCCTGCCCAATTACGAATACGATCTATCGAGCATCTATGGCTGGATTAACGATCAACCCATCAAACATGTAGCTCATTCTGAGCTCGTTAGCCCAGGCATCGAACTCGGACTTCAGAGCTACGCCATTCAACCTGGCGCGTCGGGCGAAGTTAAGGCGTCCATCGGTAGAGTAGAAGGCGTTGTGTTCGACGACTACGATGATCCCAACTACGCCAGCGTCCGCTTCTCACCCAACTGGTACGACAAGCAGAATGTCTTTGGCAAAACAGATTTGACGGTCATATTCCACCTCCCTCCAGGTGTGCAATCGGAAGAACCACGCTGGCACTCTTCTCCAAATGGTTGGCCAGAAACACCAGAGACAGGGTTCGACGCTGACGGTCGGATCATCTACATTTGGAGAAACCCCTCAGCGAACGCCTATACGCAATATATCTTCGGTGCATCTTTCCCTCGCAATTACATAGCAACGGGTTCCATTAGCAAACCCGTTCCGGAGGGGGAATTCTTTGAACCCAGTCGACCGAGCGGAATCACAAGTGAGGGAATTTTCGCTTTCCTATGCGTTGGAGGTATCTTACTCGCCTTCGTGGGATTCATTGCCCTGGCAGTCCGTAGTGATCAAAAACGGAAGCTTGCATACCTACCTCCCAAGTTAGCTATTGAGGGTCACGGTATTAAACGAGGACTGACAGCAATTGAATCCGCGATCTTGTTAGAAACGCCTCTCGATCGCGTATTGACGATGATCCTTTTCTCGGTGATCAAGAAGAATGCCGCGCAGGTCGTCTCTGAAGACCCGTTGAAAATTGAACGGATCACACCTCAGCCGGAAGGTCTCAGACCTTATGAAGAAGATTTCCTCAAGGCAATGATCGATGAGGAGCCCCGTAAACGAAGGGGAGCTCTTCAGGAGGTCATGGTCAGTTTAGTGAAATCCGTCCAGAAGAAGATGAAAGGTTTCAGTCTTAAGGAGTCGAGGAATTACTACCAGTCGATCATGAAGAAAGCTTGGCAGCAGGTCGAGGAAGCAAAAACGCCAGAGGTCCGCTCGAAGCTCTTCGATGAGGGCCTCGAATGGACCATGCTCGACCGCGATTTTGATGATCGTACTCGAAGGGTCTTTCGCACAGGTCCAGTTTTCGTTCCTATCTGGTGGGGTCGCTATAGCCCTTCGTCCGCTCCTGTGGGACGTACCATATCGACCCCGAGTACTGGTGTGCCCAGCGCACCTAGCCCTAGGGTATCTCTACCCCAGTTGCCTGGAGCCGAATTCGCGGCCTCCATGGTTAATGGTGTACAGAACGCTGCATCGAGCATGGTTTCCAACATCACCGGTTTTACCAATGGTGTGACGAAGACGACCAATCCTCCACCACCGCCCTCCCGCTCAAGAAGCGGTTGGTCATCCGGTGGTAGCGGTGGTAGTTGTGTTTGCGCCTGTGCCTGCGCTTGTGCGGGTTGCGCTTGTGCATGTGCTGGAGGCGGTCGGTGAAAAACCCTTTCCATAGAAGCAACGATCCCAAAGAAATCCGTTTACGACCCGGTTTATATGGCTACACGCATGATGGTGCCGCTGAAAGATCGCAGATCCACCTGCGCGTTGAGACCGATGGTCGTGGATTACTGTTGATCAATGCAAATCGGGCTGTACACCTTAACCCAACGGCCACACGGATGGCTTGGCTGGTCCTTGAAGAAGTTCCAGAGAAGGATGCTATCACCGACCTACGAAAACGTTATCATGTTAGCGCCAAGACGGCCAAGAACGACTATCGAAGCGTACGAGATCAAATCGATCAGCTCATTCGCCCCGAGGGCGCTTGCCCAATCCACGATCTGGATTTGGATCTGCTCCCTCCCTTCTCAGAAATGCCCAGCGCACCCTACCGCATGGATTTGGCGCTCACCTACCGATGTAACGCCAACTGCTCCCATTGTTACAATTCGAGACCTCGCAATTATCCCGAGTTGACCACGGATCAATGGCGGGAGGTGATCGAGAAACTTTGGGAGATCGGCATACCTCACATTTGCTTCACCGGCGGTGAGTCCACCTTGCGGAAAGATCTCCCAGACCTGATCGGCTATGCCAAATCCGCGGGACAGATCACCGGCCTACTCACCAATGGTATTCGTCTCTCCGATCGAGACTACCTGATGAGCTTAGTGCGTGCAGGGCTTGATCATGTACAAATCACCATCGAATCCCACATCCCAGAAGTTCATGATCGGATGGTTGGAGCATCAGGCGCATGGGGTAAGACTGTTCAGGGAATCGCGAATTGTCTTGATAGCGATTTGTACGTGATGACCAACACGACCTTGCTGGCAAGCAACATATCCAACATCGCAGAGACCATTGATTTTCTCGCTGAATTAGGCGTCCCCACCGTTGGGTGTAATGCGCTCATCTACTCTGGGAAGGGCAAGACGGTTGGTACGGGCATTTTCGAATCGGATTTAGGACCCATTCTCGAGACCGTCCGTCATCGGACCACCTCTTATGGTCAACGACTGATCTGGTACACACCAACCCAATATTGCCATTTCGACCCAGTTCAGATGCAGCTTGGGGTCAAAGGTTGTTCGGCCGCACGATACAATATGTGCGTCGAGCCAGATGGCGCTGTGATCCCCTGCCAGTCTTACTACGAACCTGTCGGCAATATTCTCCAGGATACATGGGATTCGATCTGGAATCATGATCTATCCCTTTGGCTTCGTGAACGTCGTTATGTTCCCGATGAATGTCAAGCCTGTGCGATGCTCAATGAATGTGGAGGCGGTTGTCCTCTGACGTTAAAACATCAACCGGAACAAATGCCCATGAACCAGGTGCATTTACCTAGAACGATAGCTGAAATGTAAAGGAAGAGCTCGATGTCATCTTTCTTATCCCGTCTTTTACCACCCTATGAAGTTCCTGAGCCATTGAAACCCGGCATGTATCACTGGATGGCGCCAGGTGATGCACCGATACCTTATCGCCTCCATTTGAGAGTCGAGAATGATGAAACCAGCGTGCTCATCATCAACGCAGCTACTGTGGTCCATCTCAATCCGACAGCCACCGCGCATGCACTGCAAATCATGGAAGGCGTCTTGGAGGGGGCAGCAGCCGAGAATGTTGCGAAAAGGTATCGCGTAAGTCTCAAACGAGCCTTGCAGGACCAGAGGGAATTGAGAGAACAAATCCTAACGCTCGCCACGATTCCAGACGTCGATCCGGTCGTCTTCCTGGGAATGGATCAGGTTGAACCATTTGGTAAACACCCTTCAGCGCCCTACAGGCTAGATCTCGCACTTACTTACCGATGTGATGTAGAGGGAACACTGGACCCGTTGGCTCGCAAGCGGGTAGATCGAGAACTCTCAACAGCCGAGTGGGAGAAAATCCTCTCGATCGCCTGGGAAGCTGGCATTCCTCATGTCACTTTTACCGGTGGCGAACCAACCTTACGTGAGGACCTACGCGAGCTCATCGTTTCCGCTGAGAAGCTTGGTCAAGTCACCGGCTTGCTGACTGATGGTCAACG
>DUEW01000180.1 GCA_011174845.1 Anaerolineae bacterium
AATCTCGAGTTGCATGATGTGGCGATCGACCTCGTCGAGCGCCTGGGGCTTAGAGTCAATCTCAGTCCGCAGTCGTGCCGCGGCCTCATCGATCAAGTCGATCGCTTTGTCCGGGAGTTGACGGTCGGAAATGTAACGGTTGGACAAGGTGGCCGCCGCGATTACTGCGCTGTCCTGGATGCGTACACCGTGGTGCACCTCATACCGCTCCTTCAATCCTCGCAGGATGCTGACGGTCTCCTCCACGCTTGGCTCGTCTACAAAGACAGGTTGGAAGCGCCGTTCCAACGCAGCGTCTTTCTCGACGTGCTTACGATACTCGTCAAGTGTGGTGGCTCCGATCATGTGTAGTTCTCCGCGCGCAAGCATAGGTTTGAGCATGTTGCCTGCGTCCATGGCGCCTTCAGCTGCGCCGGCACCGACCACGGTGTGCATCTCGTCGACAAAGAGGATGATGTCCCCCGCAGCGTCGGTTACCTCTTTCAGCACGGCCTTGAGTCGTTCCTCGAACTCCCCTCGGTACTTCGCACCGGCGACGAGCGCTCCTAGATCAAGTTGGACAAGGCGCCTTTTCTTCAGCCCTTCTGGCACATCTCCGTTGACGATTCGCTGAGCGAGGCCTTCGACAATGGCCGTTTTCCCCACACCTGGATCACCGATCAAGGCCGGGTTGTTCTTCGTACGGCGGGAGAGTACTTGGATCACACGGCGGATCTCATCGTCGCGGCCGATCACCGGGTCGAGCTTTCCGCGGCGCGCAAGTTGTGTTAAATCGCGACCATACCTCTCCAACGCTTGATAGGTGTCTTCCGGGTTAGGCGAGACAACCCTCTGGGAACCGCGGATCGTGGACAGAGACTGAAGGATCGATTCTGGCGTGAGACCGTATCCCTTCAGAAGTTCTGCCTCTGGTCCAGAGGCAAGGGCGAGAAGGATGTGTTCGGTAGAGACATAGTCGTCCCTCATCGTCTTCGCCTGGCGTTCGGCCGCAGCTAGGACATCTGCGGTGGACCGCGAGAGCTCTACCTGATCCACCCCGCCGTATATCTTTGAGGATTGTGAGAGATCCTTTTCGAGTGCTTCGCGCAGCATCGCTGTGCTACCAGCAAGATGAGTGATGATGGCGGGGACCACACCTTCGGGTTGAAGGATGAGTGCCAACAATAAGTGAGCAGGCTCAATCGCAGCGTGATTGTAATCTTGAGCCAGCTGCTGGGATTGAAGTATAGCCTGTTGAGCCTTCTGCGTAAATCTGTCCAGATTCATCTTTTTAATCCTCGAGTCGTTCAGTCGGAAACGTCATTTGTTCAATTCTAATTATATTTCCTCGCATGAGCCACAAAGTGTGCTTGTACGGGCCCGTTTCCTATCATTATTAGTTTAGGGACCTTGTATATGAGGTGTATAGACGCAGCATTAGAGACAGGTCAGCAAAAGGGTTAACAGTTTTCCAATGTCTTATATACAGGTTTCTGATGTTGGAACGTTAACCTTCCCATAAATAGTAACGAAGAATCAATAGGGAGGTTTTCTGATGGCAACTTACTATCTTTCACCGTGGAACTACCGTCATATTCGCCGGAATCGTCCTGTGGGCTTTAACGGCGGAAGCCGTCTACCTTTGGACATCCGAGCGGACAATGACGAGTATGTGGTCACGGCCTCGGTTCCAGGGCTCAAGGCGGACGATCTTCATATCGAGATCTTGGATGATGTGTTGACCCTGCGAGCGGAGATCGAGCAGGATGAAATAGAAAAGCGTGGCGGTTATTTGCTCCGTGAGATTCAGCGTGGTTCTTTCTCTCGCAGCCTACGCCTGCCTGAGTCAACCGATGCTTCCAAGGCCGAGGCCAAGATCGAAGATGGTCTGCTGACGTTGCGTATTCCCAAGTCGGAAGAAGCACGACCGAAGGAAATTAAGGTCAAGACTAGCTAGAGACGTACGGTTACCTGAGGTACAATGGGCGGCAATCACCGCCCATTGTTTTCTTTATGTGATTGGAGAAGGTATGTTTCCCTTACGAGACACTGTGCGCTCGAGGACCTTCCCTATTGTCAACTATGGTCTCATCGCGGTTAATGCCCTCTTCTTCTTCATTGAAACCTCCCTCGGTCCTCAAAGCTTTGACAACCTACTTGAAATCTTAGGCGTAGTGCCTGCGAGACTCTCTCTTTCTCAACCCCTAAGCGTGTTCACCCTCTTCACCTCCGTGTTTCTTCATGGAAGTTGGTTTCACCTGATTAGCAATATGTGGACGCTTTACATCTTTGGTGACAACGTGGAAGATAGGATGGGCTCTGTTCGATACCTGCTGTTCTATCTGCTTGCGGGGGTTGTGTCTGGATTAACCCATGTCATTGTGACGATCACGGTCTATGGGGTGGATTCGCCTCTAGCTAGGATGCCCACAGTCGGCGCTAGCGGTGCGATTGCTGGAGTGCTTGGAGCATACTTCATCCTTTACCCACGATCGCGGGTAATCACCCTCATACTCCTCGTAATATTTCCTTGGTTTGTTGAGATTCCAGCTTTTATCTATCTTGGCTTTTGGTTCTTTTCCCAACTCTCCTCAGGCCTATTGAGCCTAGGATCGTATGGTGTCTTCGGTGGCATCGCCTGGTGGGCACACATCGGTGGTTTCATGGTCGGTTTGCTTCTTGTTCGGTTGTTTACCCGTCGGCCAAGATTTTATGAATACTGGTATCCGGATGAGTATTGGCCCTGGTGATATAGTAGGAGGAATGGTTTACGATGGATTTCACGATAATCTTTTGGCTGTTCATTATCATCTCCGCCCTTCAGCCCGCGATCCGGCAGAGGATGTTGGAAACGGCTAGGAGGCGGATGCTGCGCGATTTGGAGATCAAGAGGGGCAGCCGCGGTATCGTCCTCATTCATCGTCAGGAAACGCTTGCCCTGCTTGGTTTTCCACTTGCACGCTATATCGACATTCAAGACTCGGAAGAGGTCCTACGTGCGATCAAACTTACCGATCCTGAGGTGCCCATCGATCTCCTCTTACACACCCCGGGTGGGCTGGTGCTGGCGGCGGAACAGATCGCGTTTGCCTTGTGCAAACATCCTGCCAAGGTCACCGTTTTCGTGCCGCATTATGCCATGTCAGGTGGAACGATGATCGCGTTGGCGGCGGATGAGATCGTCATGGATGATAACGCCGTCCTTGGACCGGTTGATCCACAGCTAGGCCAATCTCCCGCCGTTTCGATCTTGAGCGTCCTCGATAAGAAAGACATCAACGAGATTGATGACCAAACGTTAATTCAGGCTGATGTGGCTCGCAAGGCAATCGATCAAGTTAATTCCACAGTGAAAAGGATCCTGAGGGTGAGAGGACGCATGTCGGAGGAGAAGGTCGAAGAGTTGGCCAATGTCCTCTCCTCAGGGTGTTGGACACACGACTACCCGATCATGGTTGAAGAGGCAATTGAATTAGGCCTACCAGTCACAACCGAGATGCCAGAGGAGGTTTATAACCTGATGAACCTCTATCCACAAAGATCTCAAAGGCGCCCATCGGTGGAGTACATCCCCATACCTTATACCCCTCGATCACCGGCGCCTCCACCGGCGGGCTCGGAGAGATAAGCACATCGGGTATAGTATTGGGTTCAAATCTTGCTACTGCTAAATGATATTGGATGAGATAGTCATCGGGTCAAGGAGGGATGGGGATTATGTCTGAGCATGAGGATCTGCTTATCAATCCCAACACCGCTTCGATTGGGGCTTTGACACGGCTTCCAGGAATAGGCGAGGTGTTGGCTCAACGCATCATTGAGGCGCGATCATACTCGCAAGCCGAAGAGATGCTTCGTGTATCCGGATTAGGCGAGGCCACCCTCGCTCGATTCTCATCGTTTTTAGATTTCGAAGGGGATGTAATCCCAGAGGAGAAGGCTGAGGAGATCGAACCGCTCCGCGAGGTACCGGAAGGTAAAGAGCTGGAACCAGGTAGCCTTTCTCGACCTCCAAGGCGAAAACCCATCAGAGAAAGGGCTGTTTACAGCCGAGAAGAGATGTTATGGTGGATCGTTGGAGCCGCTGTAATCAGCGTGGCTCTCTCGGTGATATTGAGCCTCTCGATTTTGGTTGGCATCAATCGGACACTCGACTTTGGTCGACACGCCACAGTCCGCCAATTAACCAGCGATCTGGCTACGATTGAGGTTGACTTAAGAGATGTCTCCTCACGCATTGAAGCCATCGGACGACGGATAGAAGCCGTGGAGGGGTTAAGTGGTCGTGTGACAGGAGTTGAAAGAGAGATCTCTCTCTTACATGAGGAAGTCAGGGGATCGCTGGATGAGATGAGTTCAATTAGAAGTCTGGTAGATGGCTTGAGTGGGCAGGTAAGCAATCTCTCTGAGCGGGTGGGTGTCTTTGATTCGTTCCTGCATGGGCTCAGAGAATTGTTAGCCGGAATTACGCCTGCGACAACGCCGTAATTTTCCAGCCAAGATGGAGGGCATCATGGAGAACAAAACGGAAGCAGCTGAGCAAGAGAGTGAGGAGCAGAAAGTATCGGCCTTCACCCGAGTGATGCGTTTCATCCTGCGTTTCTTATTCGTTGTTGTGTTTGGGATTGTGCTTGGGACGGCTCTATACGTGGGCGTGCCGGCCCTTTATCGGAGCACCATCGAACCGATGCGAGCCAACACGCAGCGAATCCAAGAACTGCAGGAGACCTTATCCACGGGCTTGTCCACGAACGAGAGACAGGTGGAACAAGTAGGGGAACGTTTGGTTGAGGTCGAAGGGCGGCTTGCGGAGCAAGGAGAGACGACAGCAGCGTTGCAAGCTGAATTGGATGGATTTGGGGAAGTGTTAGAGGAGCAAGCGAGTACTATCTCCAAGTTTAAGTTGATGTCCGTTCAATTGGAGGCGATTGCCGACGATCTTGACGAGACGATGGATAGGGTGGAACTGCTGGAGGTTGCCCTTTCAGAAGTCGAATTTCCCGCCGATCAATTCGGAAGGCAAGTACGCATGATCACGGCCATGACCATGATTACAAAGGCTCGTTTGTGGTTGATCCAAGACAACCTTGGCCAAGCCGCAGAGGAAATCTCTGCTGCCAGGGAACTCTTGGCCGAATTCTTGGTGAATCTTACAAGTAACGATGTGGTTGATGATGTGTTGGTGGAGATCATCGAGAGGCTCGATCTGGCCTTAGAAGATGTGCGGACAACGCCGATCGTTGCCGCTGACGAATTGGAGATCGCCTGGAAGTTATTGGTGGAGGAGACAAGTCCCTAATCCTTTGCACGATACGTTGATTGTGTGAGGGGAACCTTGAGGAGATATAGGATGAACCAAGACGATTCACAAATCCACGATGAACAACCCGAAGTTGAACCTTCAACCTTTGAGGGCGAGTCAATGGAGCCGGAGGTCGAAGCTCCTGCAGCCGAGCCCGAGCTCCTGGAAGAAGCCCCCCCTGAACCTGTTGAGGAAGTCGAAGCGGCAGTGGAGGTCGAAGCTCCACCCCCAAGCAAGTTCCGTCTTTTCCTCAATCGGGCATTACGTTGGGTCACTGGTTTGATGTTGGTGTTTGTGTTAGGGGTCGTTGCGATGTGGGTGATTCGGGTGAGGCCGGTACAGGCAGAGCTTCAATCCCTACAAACCGAGCTGGAGGCAATGCAGCAACAGGTTGCGACTCTCGAGGAACA
>DUEW01000181.1 GCA_011174845.1 Anaerolineae bacterium
TGAAGGCTGTCTTGCGGTCGAAATGGAAGCGGCTGGGATGATGGCGGTGGCACAGTTTCGCAATGTCCCATTTGGTCAAGTCTTGTATGCCGGCGATGATCTCAGCGGGTCGGAGTGGGACCATCGAAGCTGGCAATCACATACTGAGATTCGCGAGCGTTTGTTCTGGCTGGCGGCCGATGCGTGTCTGAGCCTGTGATGTGAAGCCTTGCTAACAGCTCATCTGAGCGGGCGCCGTGCGTTTACCGAAAAGCATGTGGGTTACTTTCCGAGCCCGCTCACTTCGCAGTCGTTAGTGGGCTTCAACAGATAACAGAGATTCGCTTGTAACAACCTTCACTAATTTAACCCCTACTTCGATCTTCTACCAATAAAACTTCCACGAGAATCTCCGTAAAACTCGACGGCTTTACGATCAGTCGGTCAACCAAGTACTTTGTTCTGAGTGAAATACCCTTCTTCTATATCCCCCACCCTGCTACGCTGAGCTCACACTTGATCCGGGAATCGATCACGGTGCACATGAACGAAGTTCTCGATTCGATAAAACAGCGGCTATAATGTAATCCTTACATAACGAAACTTTCAGATCGGTGTCGATCGCTATTTCCTATCCATTGATTCTATAAAAGGCAGAGGAGCACCACCATGACAGAGACTTCCCTCCCAACCCGTGACGAAATCGCACCCGAATACACATGGAACGCTCCGAGCGTCTTCTCCTCTCCGAAGGATTGGGAGTCTGAGTTCGATGACGTCGCGAAAAGTCTTCCAAGCCTGAAAGAGTTACAAGGACACCTCTCTGATGGGCCCTCAACTTTAGCTGACGCCTTAGACGTCTTCGATCAACTCGCACGGCGTGTGGGCATCGTCATCTTTTACGCTGGCATGTCACACTACGTCGATACAACGGACCAAGGCGCGGTCGAGCGGTTTTCCAAGGCTCAAGGACTATACGGTCAAACACTCGCCGCCATGGCTTTCCTCGATCCCGAGCTTCTCAGCATTGGAGAGGAGACGTTAAGTGATTGGGTTCAATCAGAACCACGTCTCGCGATCTACGAGCACTACATTAGTAATCTCTTCCGGAAGCAGGCTCATGTTCGTTCGGCTGAAGTAGAAGAGCTACTCGGAATGCTCAAGGATCCCTTCCTTGGGACCACAGCTACCGCTCGAATGCTCACCGATTCGGATTTGTTTTTCGAGCCGGCCACCGCGCAGGACGGCAGCCATGTCCCAGTTTCCCCAGTGACGCTGGAAAAGATCCTCGCCTGCCCAGACCGAGAGGCACGACGTACGGCTTGGGAGAACTACGCAGACGCCCATCTTACGTTCAAAAACACCTTAGCCAGCAATCTCATCACCTCGATCAAACAAAACGTCTTCGAGATGCGCGCCCGACGCCACACTTCAACGCTTGAAGCCGCGCTATTTAACGAGAACATCCCCGCGGACGTCTTTCATAATCTGATTGACACCTTCCGAAAGAATATCCCGACCTGGCATCGCTATTGGGCCATTCGACGGAAAGCGCTCGGGGTGGACACCTTGCACACTTATGACATTTGGGCACCCCTAACGGGCGAACGATCTCGCATTACCTATGAGCGGGCCGTAGAGTTGGTCTGTGATGGCTTAAGCCCGTTGGGGGAGGACTATGTAGCTGTGATGCGGAATGGATGCTTGTTCGACCGTTGGGTGGACGTCTTTCCAAATCAGGGCAAGAGCGCAGGCGCCTTCTCATACGGCGCACCCGGGACTTACCCCTTCATCATGATGAGCTGCAACAATGATATCTACAGCCTCAGCACGCTCGCGCATGAACTCGGTCATTCCATGCATTCGTACCTGACATGGAAGCATCAACCGACGGTGTATTGCCAATATTCCTTATTCCTGGCGGAGGTAGCTTCGAACTTCCACCAAGCCATGGTTCGAGCACATCTCCTGGAGAGGGAAGACGATCCAAATCTCCACGTACAGGTGATCGAAGAGGCCATGGATAATCTGCACCGATACTTTTTCATCATGCCGATGCTGGCACGGTTCGAATTGGAGACCCATCAGCGAATTGAGCGCGGAGAAGGACTTAATGCGGAGGCCATGATAGAGATCATGGCCGATCTCATCAGCGAGGGCTACGGGAGTGAAATGCATCTCGATCGCCAACGCGATGGGATCATGTGGGCCACATTTTCACACCTCTTCAGAGATTACTATGTCTATCAATATGCAACTGGGATTTCCGGTGCGCACGCGCTCGCCAACAGGATCTTGGTTGGGGAAGTGAACGCTGCGAGCGACTACCTCGATTTTTTGAAGACCGGCAGCTCAGATTATCCATTGGAGATCCTAAAAAGAGCCGGGGTCGATCTCACCACACCGCAAGCCGTGGAGGAGACGTTCGATGTCCTGGCCAAAATGGTGGATAAATTAGAAAAGTTGGTCGGTTAATCATGTCGGTATTCTGAGAAAGCACGAAATTTATATCAAGCACTTACATAAACGCTTAAAGCGCCCATTTTTAATTCGCTTTTGACAGGGTTCCATTTCGCTGCGACCCTTAAGCTACTACTCTCCAATACATCTTAAGGATCCGCTCCACAAAGTGTGGATAACTTATCTCTCGTTTTACGATCGGTCGTAAGCATCGTAGATTGGCATCCCCGTTACGGTACATGCAACAACGAAAGCCTATTCGAAGAGCTAAAACTGAACTGACGTTGGAGACCATCTCTGATGAAACCAAATTCAACCTCAGCCATCATGCCTTACCGAGATGTTTTGTACTGAGGAATCCCTTAGATGTAGCTTCATATAAGAACCATCATAGGGATTCCTCGCTACGCTCGGAATGCCATGACAGGTAAGATGAACTCGCATTTGATTCAAACACAACCAGACCTTTGTATGTTATGTCAACTTCCTATACAAATTGGAGAAGACCCCATCATAATATTCCCTCTGTTAAGAGTATTTTCTCTCCATGAGTTGATTCTCAAGCCATAACACAAGCAAATAACCACCAAAGCCTCCCTATAAGATCGTCATACTTCCAGAATGACGATTTTCCCGTCACAATGTGAGACAATGCACTATCCTTGGCAGGATTCGTAACCTAACCTTACGATAGGTCCCACGGAGGAGTTTCATCTCATCATCCATCGGATCCTTGATCCAACCGATTAGCATGGGCATCCACCGAAGGAGGGCTGATGAGGCAGCGTAAACACATCGCGGCCGTTATCGCTTTGGTTTCATTGATCTTTATCGTGATCCCGGCGATCTGGGCTCCCCGCGCGCAAGCCGAACCTTTCACCACTGTACCCCCCGAGAATCATCCTGAGCTTAATGACCCAGTCCTCCTAAAGCCATTCATGGAGATGGAAACTTTCCCCCTGCCCGAGCAGGATACCTGCCAACACTGTCATCTTCCTGGGGAGATCACCGGCATATGGACGCCGTTATTTCGCTGGATTTTATTCGGCACCATGGGTCTGTTATTCGTCTATGGGACTTATCGGGCAGGCAGCGTCTGGATCAACCGCAAACCTTGGAAACCTCTCTGGGCTCGTGCTGTGGATTGGATCGATGAACGTTATGACGTCGTCGAACCAGCACTCAAGATCCTCAAAAAGCCCGTTCCCCTCTTCGCAACACGATGGATGTACTGCCTAGGCGGGATCACCTTTATGTTGTTCGTGATTCAATGCATCACAGGCGTTATGTTGGCTTTCTATTACAAGCCAACCCCGGAAGAAGCCTACGCCAGCATCCTATTCATCGAAAACGAAGTGCGCTTTGGAGCCGCGATCCGCGCCATTCACCACTGGTCAGCAAATGGCATGGTGGTGATGGTCGTCGCCCACATGCTGCGCGTATTTATCACCGGTGCTTTCAAATCACCCCGTGAACTGAATTGGGTGAATGGTACCTTGCTTGGACTCTTCACCTTGGGTTTCGGCCTCACGGGATACCTCTTGCCGTGGGATCAACGGGCTTATTGGGCAACCACCGTCGCGACCGAGATCGCTGGCGGAATCCCACAAATCGGGGATATCGCGTTGGTCTTTATGCGCGGTGGGTGGAATGTCACGGCTATTACCCTCAGCAGATTTTATGCAGTACATGTTCTGGTCTTACCCGTGGCCATGATCATATTGTTGGGACTTCATTTCTTGATGATCCGTCGCCAAGGCATCTCCCGACCATTATAGGATTGCAATGAACATGATTTACCTTTGACAGAGGTGGAGATCTCATGACCGAAGGTGAAACAGAGCAAGAAGAGAAGACGATTCCTTTCTACCCAGATCATGTGACCAATGAAGCGAAGCTTGCTTTAGCTATCCTGGTCGTGGTCGTGGTTGTTGGAGTTCTTGCCTTGTGGTTCCCTGTTGGCCTAGGTGAACCCGCGGATCCAATGAACACCCCACTTCATACCAAACCCGAGTGGTACTTCCTGTTCCTTTATCAAATTTTAAAATACCTACCGAAAACCCTGGGCGTGATTCTGCCGATTCTCGGGCTATTGATCCTCATCCTATGGCCTTTCTTCGATCGCCGGAAGGATACGAAACGGGCTCGCAGCGCGCGAGTGATCCTGGCGATTGTTGGCGTGGCAGCTATCATCATCCTCACTTTACTAAGTGAGTTGAGCTAAAACGATAACTTTACTATGGGCAGCCAGTTAGCAGCGTTCAAACACGGAGATGTTCATGGCGGACAATAAGGCTTCACTGCCGAGAAGAGGTTTTCTAAAGTTGATCAACCAAGTGATCGTCGCGACAGGATTGGCTGCGATCCTAGGACCGGTGGTGGCCTTCTTCTGGCCTGCAGAACTTGAAGAAGTGCCTTCAGAGCCGGTTGCTGTTGGCCCAGTAGATTCGATCCCCGTGGGCGAATCAAAAACCGTTCGTTTTGGTCGCTATCCGGCACTGGTGATCAACACTCAGGACAAAGGACTCCTCGCCTATTCAGCCGTGTGCACCCACTTTGCATGCATCGTTAAGTGGAATCCTGAGAGCGGGATGATTGAATGCCCCTGCCACGAGGGTTATTTTCATCCAAACGATGGGTCGGTGATCAGTGGTCCTCCACCTGAACCCCTTGCACCTATTTCCGTATTCATCGAGGATGACACCCTTTTCATCGGGGGTGAAGCGTGACCACACAGGCCGTTCCTGTTTCAACAGAAACCACTTCAAATCGAAGGACACGTTGGCTGCGTGGCTTACGTGAATTTCTACTCCACGCTATCCTGCAGGATCGCGTCATTCAACGTGTCTATCCAGGCCTGATGCACCTGATGATCTTCTGGGGCATGGTGATCCAACTCCTCGGGACGGTGATTGTCATCTTACAGTACCCCTTATTCTTGCCCATTGAATTACCCTGGCCTCGCGGATCGGCATATCTTGGCTTCGAATTGATCATGGACTTGGGTGGCCTGATGATCGTCGTTGGGGTCTTGATGGCGGTTCTCCGTCGCCTCATCAGAAGACCGTCCTATCTCATCAATCGCTGGGACGACTGGTACTCGTTAGCGCTGCTCTTCATCATCGCCCTGCTCGGATTCAGTACAGAGGGAGTGCGTTTGATGGCGGTGTCACCTGAGTGGCGCGCATGGTCGCCGATCGGGAATCTGTTTGCACAAGGGTTCACGGCAGCCGGGTTGGATACCACGGGCGTGGCTGGCCTTCATGACTTCCTATTCTGGGCGCATATCGCGATTGCATTGCTGTTCATTGCCAGTCTGCCATTCACCAAACTGCGACACATGATCTCCGGGTCCATCAACATCATCTTTCGACCCGACCATGCTCCCGGAGCCCTCGAACCGATTGAAGATATTGAAACCGCCGAGAAATTAGGGGTGGGAGAGATCGACGAATTCCAATCCAACGCCCTGCTCATGATCGACGCATGCGTACAATGTGGCCGATGTGAGGACGTATGCCCCTCGACCTTCAGTGGTATGCCATTTTCACCTCGAGCGATCCTCAGTTCGCTTTACGAGACGATGCGATCAAACCTCATTAGCTCCAACGGTTCCGAAGCCGCCACATTGCTCGGTGACAAGATCAAAAAAGAAACCCCGTGGCTATGTACAACCTGTGGCGCTTGCATCTCGACCTGCCCCCTGTTCATCGATCCTGTATTATCTGTGATAGAACTCAGGCGTTACTTGACGCTCACCACAGGAGACGTTCCCGGTCCTGTTGGTGAAACCCTGACTCAGATGGAAAGACGTGGCAATCCCTGGGGGCTGCCGAAGGAAAACTACGCCCCGTATCTTAAGGAGCTTGGCGTACGCATCCTCCAACCTGGCGATTCGACAGACATCTTACTCTACCTGGGTTGCGCTTTCGGATATGACAATCGAAGCCAACAGGCGGGGCGCGCCTTGATAAGTTTGCTAAAACGTGCGGAGGTGGACTTCGCCGTACTAGGATCCGCTGAGGGGTGTTGTGGCGAGACAGCCCGTCGGTTAGGAAACGAGTATGTCTTCCAAGTGATGGCTGCGGAGAACATCGCCACCTTTGAATCGGTAAGTTTCAGCCGCATCGTCACGCCATGTGCACATGGCTACAACACCTTAAAGAATGAATATCCACAATTTGGCGGCAACTATACTGTTCTCCACCACACGGAATTCCTTTCAGAATTGATCGCCGAGGGTCGACTGGCAGTGAATCATGAAGCTGATCATCAGGTTCACACCTATCATGATGCTTGCTACATAGGACGTTACAATCAGATCTTCGACGAACCACGAAATATCCTTACTCACATCCCCGCCTTAGAGCTGACCGAGATGCCTCGTAACCGAAAGAAAGCATTTTGTTGCGGTGGAGGCGGCGGCCATATGTGGATGGAAATTGACCCAAACACTCGAATCAACCATCGGCGTCTTGCAGAGGCCGTCGACGACGCCAAAGCCGATGTTGTCGTTACAGGTTGCCCCTATTGCCTGATCATGTTCGACGATGCCATCCGCTCCAAAGGACTGGGGGAGGAGGTCGCCGTCAAAGACATCGCTGAGATCTTAATCACGCATATCGAGGAATGATCAAGCAGGGAACTCAAGGTGAGATGATAGGATGGATATCCGCAGGTTGATATCTGTTCGCCAGCGTGATCCGCTTGAAACTGTACGGACTCTACTATTTCAAGTATGGAAAAACGGTGGGCTAGAGGGACTCTTTGCCCTGGCTTGGCAAAGAGAACGCCAGATCGCTCAACCCGTTCTGCTGACAGATCCGGAAACTATTCCTCGAGTCGATCCATTCGCTCCAGTGATGCTTGGCAACTCTGCCAGCTTGGCAGTCAATATCCTTCGTTCAAATCCCGGAAAACGATATGGCTTTATGTTCCGGCCATGCGAGTTAAGGAGTTTTAAAGTCCTTGCCAGATGGCAGGAACTGGACTTTTCCCATACGCTCCTTTTAAGCATAGATTGTCTGTCGGTGTTTCCGCTTGATGAATTTGAATGGCGCATAAGAGAAATCGATGACAGCGTTCAATTAACCCACGACCTGCTACAATTTGCATCTCAGGGCGGCATCCTCCCTAGCCGATTCAAGCTAAGTTGTCAATTATGTGAACGGCCTTATCCCAAAGAAGCCGATCTGCATATTGAAATCTTAGGGCTGAAAACCAGTGAACACTTGGTGATCGGTTTACGAGATCAAGCATTGGCGGAGCAATTGGGGTTGGACGATATGATTCTAGGGGAGGTGCCTGCTGAGGTTAGCGAATGTCGTGAACGTGTTTTGGAGAAATTAGCCGCTTGGCGAGGTCGTTCACTGGCTTATGCCCAGTCCCATCTCGATGCAAATCAATCGACTCTCGAAGGCCTGACCATGCATTTACACTCTTGTGAACCGTGCCTTAACCGTCTGAAAGATCACTGCCCACTATTTGAGAGTGTCTGGTTGGCAAGCGATGAAGGGTATCAGGAACCAGTACTTCGAGATTGGATTTTCTCCTGTGGTGGATGTGGGATGTGTGAGTATCAATGCCCACAAGACTTCCCCCTTTTTACCGTGATCGCGCATCTGAACCATCTGATGAGCGAAAAGTAACACCATCGATAAGAAAAAGAAGCCCACACCATTTCCTCTACCACGAAGAGTCCTGTACCGAATCAAAGAACAGCCGCAGGCTCACTTAAAGAAAAACGCCAGATCTTTGGCCTGGCGGGAGCATTTTTCTCCTCCCTTCAACGGTTTACCTGCCTCTCGTCAAACTGAAATCTTACTGATTTTTAATTTCTAACTGAAACGTGCGAAGGATTATGCTAAGGTCAAATCCTTTTGGAACAACGCTAGCTTGAGCCTCCCACCGAGGCTGTTGATGCATCCTTCAGATCGTGCACCAGTAACCAAAGCGCTGATTATAAAAACTCCCTCTCCAAGACTGAGCCAAAAGATGCCCCGAGAAGTATGATGAGGCTGGAGAGGTAAATCCATAACATCAGGATCACAACCGTGGCCAAAGAACCATAAACCAGGCCGTAATTGGGCAACCCCGAGGACATAAACAAATCAAAAAGGACTTTACCGATCTGCCAAAACAGGCCTGCTAAGAAAGCTCCAGCGAAGGCTGCCCGCCATGGCACAATCCGGTTAGGCAGCAAACGGTACATTAGCCCAAGTAATAAAACGGTCACCCCCAAATCTAAGCCTCGACTTACCCATAACCAAAACGTCGTAAGGGTGCCTGACCATGGCCAAGATACAAACGCGCTCATCCAAATGGACACGATAAACAACGAACCGACAATCAAAACCGTTACCATGGCCAATATTCGTCGTCTCCAGAACGGTCGAGGGATAGCATTCCATATGACATTGAGTGTGGTCGAGAGGGAGATAAATACGGCCGAAGCAGACCATATTAAAAGCGCACCACCGATCAACCCAATCGTACCTCTCGCTTGGAGCGTTTGGTCAAGCACGATTCTGATACTGTTCGCTACGGCGGGGATGACCTCGTTGAGATAGCTATCTAGGGCGCGGCGAGTGCCCTGAGCACTTAACAAATTGCTCCCTACAAAGATGAGAAAAAGAAGCAACGGGAATAAGGACAGCAGCAAATGATATGCAAGGCTTGCGGCACGTAACGGGCATTCACCCTCGACGAATACCCGGTGTGTTTCTCTCACCAAGCGCCATAATTTCGCCGCACCCTTTATAAGGTTTTCAATCGCTTGCTTTCCTCCCACCGATACCCTCCAAAGAAAAGAGCACAGAGCAGATGACTATCGAACACCGCTTGGGAACTTAAATTATACGCCAGCGTTCATGTTCAAACGATACGCAAAATTTTATTTTAATAGTTGACATTCCCCAATCCGCCGTATTACGATCAACTGAAATGGAAGCGAGACGTTAACTATGAAATGGAGACCTTTATCCCAGCTTGAAATAGAGGAAGCTCAGCTGGTATTCAAAACTACTTTAGCGCATGAAAGGGTGCGAGTATATGAGAAAGCTGCCTGGTCTCTATGGATCGCTCAGCTGGGAGCCAGGCTATCTCATTCAGCCGCGCCATCGCACAATGCAGTCACCCTCGGCAATCGGATTTTTTTCTCACGGGACTTATCTAGCGAGAGCAGTGAGTCAAACCCCATATTCCTGAGTGAGATGTCTTGGCTCGTGCACGAATTAACCCACGTATGGCAATACCAACATGATGGATGGATCTACCTTTTTGAGGCACTTTGGGTCCAACTTAAACTCGGTCCTAATGCTTACGGTTACGGATGGGAAACGGGGTTAATCGAAGCAAAAGCACAAAATAAAATGTTTAGAGATTTTAACCGAGAACAGCAGGGGGATATCGTGAAGCATTACTATTATCGCCACAAGCAAGGGCTTGACACCTCGGCGTGGGAACCTTTCATTCA
>DUEW01000182.1 GCA_011174845.1 Anaerolineae bacterium
GGCAAACTAAGACCAAACTTCAATTCCTATCCCTCCGATCATCTGGATCACTCAATGGTCTCAAGCTGCAAAGGTGAAGGAGTTGCTCGCTTCTAGCGGTCCCCCCATTGTTCACCGAGAGCAACGACGCTCGGATACTTCATTTGAATTTCACTCGCCCATTGAGCGTTCTGGCCACCCGATCGCTCCATCGGAGCTGACCCCGCGTTAGTGAGAGTGGTTGTGAGATGCCTCGTCCACACGGGACGCAGGGACCACCTTTCAACAGCCTGGTTCCCCTTCGTGCCCACAGCAGTTCTGCCTCAGAACGACGCGGCGCCAAAGGTTGCGCGAGAGCTTAGCTAACTTCTCGGGCCACGGCATCTCCTGGTTCATGTTTGTCAGGAAGTCGGAAATGGACGGTCTCCCCATCGAGGATACCTCCTCTAATGAAAACAGACGACTGAGAATTTAATTTTCAGTGATTACGCAGGCTATCGAGTCCAATGCATCTTCGATTGTGAGTATCACATGTTTTGTCCGTTGCTTCTTTGAACGGAGTTAGCATGAGTATCATCCACGCCCTTGCATCTAACAGATGTGAGCTAACCGATGTCGGGAAATATCTGCATCCACATAACGTTTTTTATCTACGAAGCCTGGTGACATATCCTTGCCAACTTACTATACATCGTTTTCAGATCTCTTGTCATGGCTTTCGAACTGCATCCCCCGGTCCGTTCCCCTACCTATCTGGTCAGGACTGGTTGTGTGGGGCTAGCTAGAAATCTTATATCCAAATCACCTCAGTCTTGGTTCTTTCACCACCTGCGTCCCCTGTATTTACAGTTCCAACCGGCTCTACCAACATGATCTGACATTCATTTTCGGCGACGGGTTTGTGCTCAATCCCTCGGGGAACGACACACATCTCACCCTCTGATAACTCAGTATGATAATCTCGAAATTCGATTCTCATTTCTCCCTTGAGGATGATAAAAACTTCGTCGGTCTCAGGATGACTATGCCAAATGAACTCCCCCTGTATCTTAGCCAACTTGAAGTGGTAATCGTTCATCTGGGCAATAATCCTTGGAGACCAATGCTCATCGAACAAAGCCAACTTATCTGTTAGGTTAATGGCTTGAATTTCCATAGATAAACTCTTCTCACTTTCTAAATAACAGCTGCAAGCTGCGAAGCCGAAGATGTCAAACGTTGTATTTAGGGCACACGTTCTTTGCAGGTAGTGGCCGTGAAACACTCCTAAGATTCATTAAGGCACGACGACCGAATAACGGTACGGTGAATTCGCTGGAATGACCAACCAAATATACCTACCCCTACCACCTGGTGCCATCGGAAGGATTTCGTGAGCGTCTCCCTTTTCGCCTATGAGAAACTCATACTCAATTTCCGGCGCAGATGTGAAACCCATTATGGGTACCTCTTGAGGACCCGGGCAATCAGCCGTCCATGTTGGGTTGATCCGCTGCTCTGTGATACGGAGCTTTAACTCCCAACCCTCACAGAGGCCCGTTATCTCTGCATGAAGATCATATACCCCTTCATAGTTCGTAACCGGACACTCATCGCACTCCGGACACAATATCTGCCCATAAGTGTAGAGAGTCACATTCGCTTCATCTGCAGGCGTTACATACCCATTTTCGTCAACATCAATGGAAAAGTACTGACCGGGTGGTGAAACCATTTCACGCCACGATAGATTAGGGAGATTGATCTCATATTCATGGTAATAAAGGATATGAAACAGGATTTTCTCTTCTGGGCATGGAAGTGGTTCCCCTCCACCCCAGCCGGGATGCAGACGCGGATCGATCGACGCATCATGTTCGAAATCCGCGGCCTCATCATTCGCCAAAGATTCCAATTCAGATTCCATCTGCCCTAGGTCTGTGCTCTCCAAATTGTCTGTTAGTGTGGCATCGATCGCGCGCGGAGTGCATGAGAACAAAGATGATGAAACGAGGACAATAAGAACAAGATAGTTATGGATACGATAGCCATGTATTCGCATCATTTGCCAATCCTTTTGAGAAACCTACTGGTAGCTGAAGAAATCGAATCTCCATTCGAATAGTAACCGATATTCGTGGCAGCTATCGGCTGCGATTTAAACGACCGGGGCTCGTATCCTCCCCGTGTTGCTTTACATCCAAATCACAGGTCTTGGATTAGGCCTCGCTTTGGATCCCCTGTGCGCTCCTCCGGCTCTTTTCAGCTAGTACAAGCAGCGAATAATAGAGTCGCTCGATTCACTCTTCATTGGTGATCCATACCTCGCTTATTGTGATACTTGGTGAATGTATTCCTTCTTCGGAGAACGTATAGGTATCTATACGCCGTGGATATCCGAAGGATTCATCATACACGACATTGCAGATGGGAAGCAGTGTCATGTGAATACACTCTTTATATATCCGATCGAAGAGAGCCTCGATCGTCAATGGACCATATTCCTCAAGGGAACATGATACGCAGCCAGGATTAAAACCTTCAATGATCTTACCTTCACGAACGACAATCCTGTTCTCACCCCCCGTAGGATAATCCAAGGAATTGCTTAAAACTATGGCTTCATAATTTCCCCGGGATAGACGGTCCCATCTTTCTCTATGGGATTTATATCTTAAATCGAAACTTATCTTATGAACAATAAATGGACTCAAAAGGATGATCACCACCGACAATGACACAATGAGAATGATCGTTCGTTTGCTCATGGACGAATAGCTCTTAACTCGGGCTCTTTAGGATAAGATTACATACGCAAGCGGTCCATTGGTCACCAACTCAGGTGATAAGCACTGCCTTGCTTCACTCCTCTTCCAGCACCTCACCACCGAATCGCTCGAACAAGTATCGCACATTGACCTTAAACCTCTCCATACCCCCGATCAACCATTTGTCAAAAGGTTCAGGTAAGGTAATCTGCATGGCTTCTTCAAAAGAACCTCCCCTTTGTACCACCGTGCCCACTAAGTCTTCCATCATATCAAAGTATTTGAGTTGTAATGCTACATCATCCTTGTCTCCCACCGGACCATGACCAGGAACCAATACCTGGAAGTCAGAATCTTGAAAGAAAAGGAGTTGCTTGCGATAGAGATCGATATCACAGAAACCAAGGAAAGGCTGAGTATCAAAGAAACCGATATCACCGATGAAAGCAATCCCATCCTGTGGAAGAAGCAGAACAGCATCATCCTCCGAGTGCCCGCGACCTAATGAGCGCAATTCAGCGCCTCGTTTACTGCCTTGGAATATGACCACGTCATCAAAAGTTTGATCTGCATAGCGGGGTTGGAATTCGACCATTTCAGCCATAGCATACCGGGTACGTGTGATTGAACTTTCAAGACCGACTCGAACACGTTCATCTTGTTCGGTTCGCAGTTGCTTCTCCGCTTTTTTGATCCATTCTTCCCATTCACTTGTGTCTTGAAATTCATTCACGATCTCCGCACCCCATTCAAGACAAACCTGACGTGTTGTCTTGCTGGCCAACAGCGTCGTGTTGGCATCGAAGACGGAAGCGCCTATCCAATGGTCACTGTGAGCATGGGTGAGGATGATCATTTCAACCGGTCGCTCAAATAACGATTCCGTGTTGTGACGCAGGTCGCGAGCAGCTGCAAGGGTATCGAAAGCATCTACCAGTAAAGTGCTATCGCCTAGATCGAGGATCCCAGCACTGGAATACGCCGCCCCTCCCGGTTTATGGATGCATGCATACACACCTTTGTTCAGTGGCTTGAGAGTGAAATGTTTGGATTCGATCCAACTTGCATTTGGCATTCTCTTTCTCCACTGGTTTCTTATCATGACCTTTGGATGAAGTTTGTAGCACTTTATGGGGCGTCGCCCGATGGTCTTGAGTTGAGCAGCGCTGAGGTACAAACCATCGCCTGTATTCTGGCATCTCTATCGCTCATCATTGCTTGGAAAATCCCCCGCACCGTTCGTCCAGCTTGATTGGACCGTCCGTCCCGCGAACGCAGTGAGACGGGACCGTTCGTCCAGCTTAGCTGGGCTGGAACCTCGTGCTCTACCAAGGCTCTGACGAGGTGTTAGGTGCGCTGTATCTTCTCCCTACTGCGCCGTCAGATTCAGAAGTGCTTCAACCAACAATGACTGTCATAATTCTTTGTGAAGCCAATTGCCTTGTAAAACTCCTGATCCGATCCCACAAATGCTACCGTGGCTCCAAGGGCACCACAACGACGTATCCCTTCCCTCACGGCTGCTTTTCCCAATCCCATGCGGCGGAAATCTGGATCGGTAGCTACAGGCTCCACATACGCAATCTTATTCACCGACTCATACCACGTACCACAAAACGAGACGAAATCCCCCGTGGGGGCTTCAACGACAATCGTCAAGTCCTTCCTGAAATTCGGTGTTGACTGCATTTTCTTTCGACCCTCTATCCCGTCTTTCGGGGGCTCCCCGGCATGATCGAATCCTCGCCACAAGACTCGATGGATTTTCATCAAGTTGTTATCGTCTGCGAGGCTTTTGAGGCGAAAACCTTCAGGAAGTTCAACGCGGGGAAATAGTCCTGGAATCACAAGCTGTGAAATAGGGCGTGCATACTGCTCAGTCTTTTCATAACCACGTAATTTAACAAGCGTTTCGAGTTCCTCATCGAAATCGTTTACATATGCACGCACATACCTACCCTCGGTTTCTGTTTCTCCATAAAGATGATTTTCAGCATATTCAAGCATGACTGGCTTTAAATGGGTGTAATTAGGATGAATTTCAAAAAATACTTCACCTAATTTGCTTTCATAATGCACCACGGCCACGATTTCCCCGGAATCTTCCCAGATTCGTATCTTTTCAAGCGACGATTCGTCCAGATAAGGATGGCTATGCATATATTCCCAAGTAGGCTGCAACCAGTTGCCGTCCCTGTTCCCAGGTTGGAAGTTCGTGATGAGAAAATCTCCAATTAGCTTGAAATCATCGGGGCTGCGATATTGCCGAAATACGATGTCCACTTATGAATTCCTTTCTTGTTCAATCAATGGACTTGATGCTCCCGAGCGACCCAGCAAAGTCGCCATATTTACCCTTGGTCCTGTAGTGGATGTCCGCTCTCGAAGACCGTTCGTCCCGCTTGACGGGATCCCGCGTTCTTTGCGGTGCAGCCAGATGTTGGGTTGTCACACCTTCCCCTATTCTGGGCGATTATGATGGATGAAGGGATTCAATGCTTCACCTTCTCCTCGACGAATTCTGTTATTCGCCATTGGCCTTCAAACCGATGGAGTGTGACACGAACTGGGATCGTATTTGCGACTCCCCCACTCACCAACTCTGAGCTGGTGATCTCAATAATTTCTCCGATCACCAGATATTCGCCATCCGATACTTGATAGAGCGATGAGATTTCAATTCTATCAGGCCACGGGCTGGAAACTATTCGACCTGGTGCATGAGTTGGATCAGAGATCCATGAATCTAAAAGCTCAGAAGAAACGAATTCGGAATATTCCCTGGAAATCTCTTCAGCCACTTTAGGAGACAGGAGGGAGACGATCTGCAATTTTTTACCGAATTCTTCGACGACTTGGGTGACTTCGATGTCAGAACTTGACAGGGTCGATCTGGTGGCACATCCTGCCATGAGAAGAAACAACGTTGATGGGAATAAAAATATGAATCAACCCCTCATAACAAAACTCCTCGAAATACGTCAGATTCTGCAATTGGTAATATAACGGTCTCGAGCTGAGCGGCGCAGGGTCTCAAGCATCATCGAAAAGTCGCACGCATCCAGCAACCACTCAAGCGAGTTGTTGATCGATCTCAATCTTGCGATCCCTTTCCCCCTCGATTGAAATCCCTCTTCTTTTTGAAAACCTTATGTACGTTCGCCATAGGACAGGTGTCATTGTAGCTGCATTTAGGACACAGAATAAAAAAAGATAAAGGCATATGGATGAGCAATAAGGCAAGAAGGCCTAGGACAATTATGGGATGTTCATGCCAGTGCAATCGGAACAACCAATAGAAACCGAATACATAACCACCCATCCCAAAGGCACCTAGCAAAACCAGGTTGGCTTTGAACGATCGAGCACAGGAATCCCTTTCTCGGCTCTTGTAAATCATCGTCGACAGAAAGGGTGCAAAGTATAGTTGGCATATGCCCGGACAATACCCACCGCGATATGGACATCCAGCGCAGATGCCTGCCGCGAAGACATTGACCGCCACCCAAAGTAACAGGAAGATAACTACCAGGTAGATGGAGCCCATTGCCAGCAGATATACTGAGCCAACGTAGTACGCTATCAGGGGAATTGCAGGCAACAAATGCAGGACACGATCTTGTTTAGACCATTGATACACGTGCTTTGTGTGGCTCATACTTTCACCTCAACTGTACCTTGCTAGACCGCCCAATGGCCTCGAATTCAGGCGTCGGGATTTACACTATCATCGGAAAGTGCAGCGCTCCTATCGTGCAATGGTAAGAACAAACCTCGTTGTACCGTTGGTCCAGCATGGTCGTCCATCCCGCGAAGACCATTCGCCCCGCGAGCGTAACGAGACGGAGTCGTTCATCAAGCTTGACTTGACATGACTGGACCCCGGTCGCCCCCAGAGAATGGTTATCCGACATCACTTCATTTTGTAAGGTAAAAAACCACCCGATGAACTCATCCATTGATAACCGCTGCTGACCCGGCTTATCCCAATATACTTTGATACCTATTTCCTTGTATTTGCGGACAAACTCAACAAGTGAACGAGAATCAAGGCCGGGGGATCAGAACCGGCGTGCGTTCTTTATAAGCCTCGTAGTCCTCCTGGCCACCCCATTTTTCATCGGCCCTTTTCTCCAACATGGGCACCCCGCTAATGCGGGTGATCAGCAGGATGACAAAGAGCGGGGAAATGAGAGTGACCCACTGCCAGCCCCGCAGGATCGGCAGGGCGATGACCGCCACACCGATCCAAAGCACGATCTCACCGAAGTAGTTGGGATGGCGGGACCTTGCCCACAGACCGGTGTTGATGAATTTACCTTTATTCTTCGGATCCGCCCGGAAGCGGCTTTTCTGGGCGTCGGCTGCAACTTCGATCGTGAACCCGAAAATCCAGATCAGGAAGCCGATCAGGGCAAACAAGCCCAATTCCTTCCGGGTGGTAGTGGTGATGGCAGCCAGCGCAGTGGCAAGTGTTAAGGTCACCCACAATCCCTGTAGGGTCCAGGTGCTGAGAAAGCGGATAAACGAGGGTTTAATCGCATCAAAACGGGCGTCCTTCCCTGCCTTGTGTATGCGGCGGAAAAGGAAGCTGCCCAGGCGAGCAGCCCAGATCACAACCAGGGCTAACAGCAAGATCGAGCGACCATCGACGAACTGGCTGAGCAGGACCGCGATGATTGTCACTGAGACGTAGGTGATGCTGCCAGTGAGATCGAAGAATTTTTCGGTCTGCAGCAGGTAGGCCGGAATGAAGGCCAACCACTGGATCAGGAAGGCCAGGCCAACCGAGAAGGCGAAAACCGGGATCCCGAAGACCGTGGCTCCACCCTGGCTACCGGCTAAAGCGACTCCCAGACCAATCAGGATGACAATGGGAAGTGCGATGAGTGTATTACGATCTGCTTTCTTCATGGGTTGTTTTCCTTTCTGCCCCAACATACAAGTAGGGCGGTATATTGAGATGGTCTTGACAAGTTAATTAGCGCTACAGAAAGACATAAAGGCTTTGAGCTCAGCCACCTCGCTAGCTCCCTCGCTTACTATAGACGATTCACATACCTTTTCAACCTCGAGCTTGCCCGAAAGGACATCTTCACAATACCAGTCCATCTGGCCATGAAAAATCCTTCATAAATCAAATAAACTTGGATGCATAATGGCCTCGGACTGAGGTGCAAGGGCACGTTGTTTCTCTCGCTCTTCGAGCAACTCCATCATATACAAAGGGTTGATTTTCGCCCAGTACCGTTCGTCCAGCTTGATCGTTCATCCCGCGAACGAAGTGAGACGGGACCGTTCACCCCGCGCAGATGGAGTCGTTCCTCTAGCTTGACCGTCCCTCCCGTGAAGACCGTTCGCCCCGCGTAGACGGGGCCGTTCGCCCCGCGTAGACGGGGCCGTTCGCCCCGTGAGCATAGGGAGATGCGGTCGTTCATCAAGCTTGACCGTTCGTCCAGCTTGACTGGACCTGACGGGAACGGACTAGCTCCGTCACTTTCATAAGGTGGCTATGCGCAGTTTTCGTTCGATATATAAGCTCTGCTTTCATTCATAATGTGCTCGACAAATCTCAGAGTCTTTTCAAAATCCTCATGATTGGCAGGTTGTTGAACCTTTTGCGCTGGATCTGGTCTACCATCCCAAGCACCATCGATCAACTCTGACCACGATGGATCAAGAACGGATTTCGCCCATTCAGCACCTTCACGCTTTGAACCAGGATAGCCTCTGTGAAGATCGTGTAACATGCGACAATAGCTCAAGACAATAAACCCCTGATAAAAACGATTGCTGTAAGGAACTGGGTCATCTAGAATCTGTCGGCCCCAATTTGTGAGAGTCTCGAAAATCTCCCCCCTCAGTAGCTCTTTTGATATCGGATCTACAAGGGTTTTCGGTGGAGGTCCAGCTAATCTGACCCCCTTCTCACGAACAATCCAACGAACGAGAATGGTATTGCAATGATCCGATCTTAAAAGAGAGCGAGCACCATGATCTAGATACCAAAGCTTCATGCCCCGTTTCGAATGTTGTCGCAAGATTTCCCTTGGGAAATATGAACCCTCTAGGTGCTTAGCCCATTCGGAATCAAGTTGATAGATCTGATCATGCATTATCTGTAATGCATCAATTTGTTGGGGAGTTAGATCGTCCTCAATTACGACGATAAAATCGACATCGCTATGTTGATCGTAATCCCCTACAGCAAATGATCCCTGCAAATACGCACCAATGAAATCACTCTCCAGGATATGCTGAATCCTGGATACTAGCTCTCGTAGAACTTGATTGAGTTCTGGATAAGGTGTGGGAAACATCTTTGCTTTCAGAAGGACAATCTGCGCCTAACGATTGGGGTCCGTCGTATTGAGGAATGCAGCGGAGCAACGTCGGCTGTAACCCATTGTTGGGCGGCAATCTGTCTGCGGATAGCGTAAAGGAATAGCCTCCAAAGTCTTGAAATGGATAGATACGATGTTGTTCCTTCGTGCGTGACGCTTCACGACAGGTCAAGTTTACCAGGAATGGTGTACTAGTTCACGGATGTGACGGTCGTAGATGGAGCGTACCTGGGACATAGTTTTCTCAGAAAGGGGAGCCAGATCTGCAGCAGTGAAGTTCTCATCGGCCTGCGACGGATGCTTCGCACCGGGGATGGCGCATGTCACAGCATCAAACATCAAAATCCAGCGTAAAGCAAATTGCACCATACTCATCCCCACCGGACAGATGGCCTTGAGTTCATCAACTGCTTGCAAGCCAATGTCGTAATCAACACCGGAGAAGGTTTCGCCCCGATCAAATGCCTCTCCATTGCGGTTAAACGTTCGATGATCGTCAGGTGCGAAGGTACTATCTGATTTTAGCTTGCCTGTGAGCATCCCTGAGGCCAGCGGTACACGCGCCAGGATACCTACATTACGCTTCTTGGCTTGCTCAAATAGAAGCTCAGTGGGTCGATGACGGAACAAGTTGAAGATAATTTGTACGCTTTGCATGTTCGGGTATTCTATTGCCTTGAGAGCTTCCTCCACCTTTTCCACACTCACCCCGTAGTAGCGGACTTTGCCCTCTTTGGCCAGGTCATCGAGTACGCCGAAGACCTCTGGCATATAGTAAACCTGGGTAGGTGGGCAGTGGAGTTGAACCAAATCGAGGGCTTCTGTATTCAGGTTCTTGAGACTACGCTCCACAAAGGCTGTGAGGTTTGCACGATTGTAGCCTGCCGCGACATGTGGATTTAACCGCCGTCCGGCCTTGGTAGCGATGTAGATAGCATCGCTATGTTGGCGGCGTATTTGCGCCAGCAGCCTTTCGCTGCGACCGTCGCCATAAACGTCGGCGGTGTCAAAGAAGTTGACACCCAGTTCTATTGCCCGGTGTAACGCTGCTAATGATTCGGCGTCTTTGACCGGTCCCCAAGTTCCACCAATGGCCCACGAGCCAAAACTCACTGCAGAAACTTTCCAACCTGTGCGTCCCAGGTCTCGGTATTGCATACGTACACCTCCTGTTTAATTTCCGAAGTAAAGCAGGTATCGTACGGTGCATTACACGTCGCCCAACGGCCTCGAGCTGAGCAGCGCAGCTCATCAATCTCCAATAAATTATCGCGCCCAGGCTGCGCCCGCTCCAGCGAGAAGTTAGACAGAAATGGTGGTAAATATACTTAGGTCAAGATAAGCCCTCATATCAGCTGAATTCATCTCGATATCGAGCAACTCCATGGACATCCTTCATTCGATCTTCATCTAAAACACGAATCATAAACACGTCGTTTGGGATACCTTTCCACTGGCTCTTGATACCTCGGTTAGACGCCGGCTCGAAACCGAACCGAGGGTAGTATTTGGGATGCCCTAGCACGACGACAAAGGGGCAAGAATCATCCTTAAGTATGTTCAACCCGGACTCAACCAGAGCCGATCCGATGCCCTTGCGCTGATACTCAGGCAGAACTGCCATTGGGCCGAGACCCATTCCTTCAACAATGCAAGATTCTTCCCCAACCCTAACCTGGCTAAACATGATGTGCCCGACAGGTAAATCTGCATAGAGGGCGACAAGGGAGAGAAGAGCAACGTTTGATTCATGGAGGGCATCTACGATCTCAGCCTCGTCTTGCCTACCGAACGCGAGTTCGTGTATTAACCTAACAGCTTCACGGTCGCTAGGTGCTTCTCTTCTAATAGTGATCATAAATACATATCTGCCTAACGGCTTGGAGTTGAGCGGCCTGGGCAAGCCACCTACTCTTGGCAAGCCGCATCCCTATCATATAAATTAGCTGGATTTTCGCGCAGCTTCCCCAGTCTGCTCCGTAGAGTTGTTATGCGGCAAACAAATCCACGGTCACTACAACCTGCACTTTAACACATTGGGGGATTGTACATGTGCGTCCTAGGCTATGCCGCTTGAAATACATTTTGATGTCGATTACTCAAATAACATCTTTGGTACATCTTTCGACATCAAATACCAACAAAATTTATCAGTCCCCTCATAAGATGTTCCTTTGCATTTAGAAATTTCTACAACCATCATGCAATCGTTCGACTCTAATGTTGTGAAAGGTGTGAAACAATGTTACTCATAAGTTGCTCGATTGGAAACGCTTTTATATGCAAGAGCTAAGGAGATCCTGTAAATGATGGAAAATTAGGCGTAAGAGATCAGCATTTGGGCTGTTTAGTGCTTCCTTTATTGCTCGTTAAAATCTTATCCTTTACCTCATCAACGGTCGATCTTGAACCACAAGCTTCATTTTATGGATGAGAAAATTTTCTGAGTAAGATAGGGCGTGTCATGCGACTTCTTTCTGCTCTAGTTACGGATAGTGCTGATGCCTAGATTATCAGCATGGTCACTGATCCGTTCCAGATTTCGAAGTGTTTCGGTGAAGATGACATCCGCTTCCGGTTGACATATGTTTGACTCCAGCCTCTTAACGTGTCCCTGGCGCGCCTTGAGGTAGAGACGGTCGAATTCATCTTCCATGCGACAGGCTCGTTGGGCCAGAGAGCGATCGGTTGTTTGGAATGCCTGCAGGGCAAGAGAATAAGTATCGAACGCGTGCCGACAAAGTTGATCAAGGTCCTGCATCGCGGCCGAGCTGAATACTGTATTATTGTCGGCTTTATTTTGTGCGGCCTCGGCGAGATCCTCCGTCAAATCCCCTACTCTCTCAACATCGGTGATAAGATTCTTCAATTGGAAGCAACGTTTGTGCTGACTTGCACTTAGATTTTCACGCATCAACCCATTGACAAAGGTTTCCAGAGCATCAGTCACCGGGTCTACAAACTCGTCCTCCTTTTCGAGCACCCACAGCGCAGCCTCCCCATCGTTTTCGATTAATGCCTTCCGGCTGTGCTCGATCATTTGTAAGGTTACCTCTGCCATTCGAATCAACTCTCTGCGCGCTTCTGTGAGCGCAACAACGGGAATTTTGTATTGCATATAATCAATATATGCCGTGACCTTGGTCTCTGTTTCTTCTTTTTCCGGTACCAACCACCTGGCCGCCCTCGCGATATATGCAACAAACGGAAAGAGAATGACGCTAACGGCAACGTTGAATATTGTGTGTGCGTTGGCGATCTGGCGTGGCAGATCGGACGATGTACGGCTCACAAGACTAATAAATGGAGACAAAAAGGGCAGGAAAATGAGAACGCCTGCGACATTGATCAGAATTTGAGCTATGGAGGCTTGTCGCGCAGCCTTAGAAAGCCGTGCCGAGGCAATTAACCCCGTAGCACACGTCCCGATGTTAGCGCCCAACAGGATGGCGACGGCTCCATCCAAGGTGATCGCCTGGCTTATGCCCATTGCCACAGCGAGGCCGGTCACTGCCGAGCTGCTTTGGACGATTGCTGTAAATACGATCCCGGCCAGCAAACCAGCGAACACATTCTGTCCCATTGTGATGAGCCATGCCTCTACAGCCGGTATCGTAGTTAGCACCTTGAGCGCATCAGACATCAGGTTCATTCCCAGAAAGAGGATGCCAAACCCCATAACGACTTCACCATAATCCTGCCACTTCCTATGAGGAACAAACTCGATCATGATAAAGCCAAGCGCGACGAACAGGTACGCAAGATTGTCGATGTCGAAGGCAACGATCTGAGCGGTGAGCGTCGTACCGATCTCATCCCCCATCATCATGCCTATGGCCTGTTCTAAAGTCATCAAGTTTGTATTGATTAGACCGATCATCGTAGCCATCATCAGGCTGCTGCTCTGTAAAACTGCCGTGACGACTGTGCCAAACATGGCTGCTTTAATTCGAACAGTAGTCATGCGCTCTAACAAATCCTGGATAGTGTCCCCTGCTAGTTTCTCCATGCCCCCACTGAGCATACGCACACCAAACAAGAACAACGCTAGACCACCCAGAACTTGTAGAAAGCTAACCATTATTCCTCCTGCGTAACTTGGTTCTGCCTCTTGATCGCGAATATATACTCGGTGCTAATTCGCGTATGGTAACGCTATTGATGCGCGACTTATCACCCTCCAGCGAGTCGTTACACGCCGTAAACAGACATATCTAATATCCAAATCAGAATTAATGAATTCTGATCATAGATTAAACTTTGCTTCTACGAATTGGATCAATTACCGCACAAACGATCAGGACAACAACTATAGGTATAGAGACACTCCAGGCGCTTTCATTTACAACCCCTAAGCCAGTACCCTTGGCAACACCAATAGGAATCAATATAGCGATGGCACTTCTCAGCTTCAGCTTGGTCCGATCTTTGACCCCCAGCTATGCATTCTTTATTTGATAATTAAATGTGATGTCTATATGTGCCGAATAACGGCCTCGAGCTGAGCAGCGCCGGATCAGCCCTTCAATTCTTTTTTAGCCCATCATCCGGCGTCCGCGTCAGTGAATTGTTAGGCTGCCACCAGTGGAACCGTCATTGCCCAAGATCATATACACTGCCAAAATTCCTCAGCGCCTCATTCCAGCAAAAGATGTCTATAGAATCGGCAAACCGGTCCACCGAGCCCACCATCCTCTTAATTGATTTGAGGAACGTGGATTCGACTTTATCCAAAAGAGCCATCGCAAATCGTTCCGCATGGATCACCGTGTATGGGCGGTCGTAGAATTGAGATACGCACGTATCGACGGATTCAGTGATCTCAAGCTTGTTGTGCATTTCCGCTACGTAAACGTAGGCTTGATTCAGGTGGCGTTCGCGTTCTCGCCAGGTTGAAGAGTCCAGCACAACATTAAGAATCGGCGACAGTACAGCGGAGCATTCCAACTGCGAAAACGCAGATCCAAACCACTTATTGTACGGCCAGTAGCGCTTCTCCATCAGAAAGCAGAGCCGCATCAGCTCCACGACCTGTCGGCTTGCGAGGATTCGAGAGCCAGGTTCATCTCCAACGTCGCCGCATCGCGCCATAAAAGGTTCTTCCTGATCCAGTCTCACCCACTGGCATGCAAGGAGGTACATCCACAGGTCCTTCGGATACCACTCAAGTTTCTTGCGAATCTTGTTCAGTCGTCCGAGCCCATCGTAAAACACCCTTCCTCCGGCCACCGTTGCGAGACATTGCTGTGATATGGTGAGCCATTGCTTCTCTTTAATCGCACTTTCAGGATCGATGCCGAGGTATTGCTCGAAGAAACCACGGATTGTGTGGATCGAAACGCCATGGCTGATTGGTCTCTGATCCGTCAGCTACAGGACACCACCACTCACGTGCGGATCGGCGAAATGTGTTGGATAGCCCGCTATAGCAAATGGCAGTTTGTCCCCCATTAGCTCGGAGATCGCCTTGTGCACTCCATCGAACTCTTCTTCATCCACAAAGATCATCACCTTCGGGCCCCAGTCGTGATCCCTCGATTGTTCCGTATCGAAGCCAAGGACATCCGAACCACGGCCGATTCTCGCGGCTGAGTGCCGGAGCTCCCGGAATTGGTCGTCTAGCAGCGGACGGACGGCCTCATTGTAGAATCGCTCACAGAGGTCCATCCCCTTAATGAAAGGTGGCAATGTTTCTTTCATAGGTTTTCAGATTACTCTATCACGCTGGCTGCCCTATACGAAGGCACAAACGGACCAACTACCTTGGCAGCCTAACGGCTCCC